>JBNMPW010000001.1:0-84664 GCA_051277205.1 Oceanicoccus sp.
AAAGTGCTTTACAACCCTAAGGCCTTCTTCACACACGCGGCATGGCTGCGTCAGGGTTTCCCCCATTGCGCAATATTCCCCACTGCTGCCTCCCGTAGGAGTCTGGGCCGTGTCTCAGTCCCAGTGAGGCTGATCATCCTCTCAGACCAGCTAAAGATCGTCGCCTTGGTAGGCCTTTACCCCACCAACTAGCTAATCTTACGCAGGCTCATCCAATAGCGATCGGTCCATAAATGGATCCCGACCTTTCCCCCATAGGGCGTATGCGGTATTAGCATGGTTTTCACCATGTTGTCCCCCACTACTGGGTAGATTCCTACGCGTTACTCTCCCGTCCGCCACTCTACTCACTCCGGAGAGCTTTCACGTTCGACTTGCATGTGTTAGGCCTGCCGCCAGCGTTCAATCTGAGCCATGATCAAACTCTTCAGTTTAATCTTTTACATCCATCTTCCGATAGGATGAGAATGTTGCATGATTACCTCACACTACACTCTAAATAAAGGCTCAGGAATTAATTTTGTTCATATTCGCTTCAAATAAATTTGATTCGAGTAGTCACTTATTCCTGATAATAATTTACATCATCATCAGCTCATAAGCGCCCACACGAATTACTTGATCCAATCTGTTAAAGAGCTAGGTAAACCGCTTGGGTTCTACCTTAACTTGTCTGGCTCGCATTAACGCTTGCTTGACAAGGGAGGCGAATTATACAGAAGAAACTCACCTTGGCAACACTTATCTGCATTTAAATATTAATAATTTAGAGAGCAGAAACAACAAGGTTGCCATCTCTCAAATCAACCGTAGTCGACGAGAGAGGCGCGCATTATAGGGATGCGCCAAGCACTGTCAACGACTTAATAATCTTTATTTAAAAACACGTCAATTAATGATCAAAGTGACTAAAAAGAAGGCTAATTAGGCTTTAGTGACTTTACTAAGAGAGCAAAAATCAGACAGTTGCGCTAGCGCAACTCGAGTAATTGATATTTCTTTTTACCTAGCTTGACGATAAAGAACCGCCCATAGAGGGCGCGCTCTTGTGTAAAACACTCCGCCAAGCGCATATTGTCTTCAGCCGATTTTGCAACACCGTTAATTAGCACCGCACTTCGACCCAACGCATCTTTGACTTGCTTGCCAGAAGACACCATACCGCAGTCTGTCAGTAAACTCGTCATTGGCACATCAGCCAAGCCCGCACGCTCTATTTGCGCATAGGGCAGGCCATCCAACTTAAGCTGCTCTAAGTCAGCCTCAGACAAACTCGCCAAGTCACCACTAAACATGGCCAGGGTAATTCGAATCGCCGCTGCTAGCCCTTCTTCTCCATGGATCAAGCGGGTAACTTCTGTCGCTAGAATGCCCTGCCCTTTTGGGCGCCCGTCCGCCAGCCGATCTTTAGCCTCAATCTCGGCAATCTCAGCAACGCTCAGAAAGGTAAAGTAACGCAGGAATTTATAGACATCGTCATCATTGGTGTTGAGCCAAAACTGATAGAAGGCATAGGGCGACGTTTTCGCCGGATCCAACCAGATGGTGCCGCTTTCGGTTTTACCAAACTTAGTGCCATCTGACTTAGTGACTAACGGCAGGGTTAAGCCGTAAACTTGGCCACTATAACGGCGGCGAGTCAACTCGACGCCACCGGTGATATTGCCCCATTGATCGGAACCACCAATCTGTAAGGTACATTGATTGGCTTTATACAGCTCGGCAAAATCCAGCGACTGCAAAATCATGTAAGTAAATTCAGTGAAAGAGATCCCCTCACCTTCGCGCTCTATACGCTGCTTGACCGACTCTTTTTTGATCATTTGGTTTACAGGAAAATGCTTACCGATATCCCGCAGGAAGCTCAGCACATCCATGCCACCAATCCAATCGAGGTTATTCACCACTTCAGCCGAGTTTTCACCGGCGTCAAAATCAATAAAGCGACTGACCTGCCCTCTCAGTTTATTGACCCAGTCCGCCACGATATCGGGGGTATTGAGCCTGCGCTCTTCCGCTTTAAAAGAGGGATCGCCGATCAAGCCAGTAGCACCACCCACTAAAGCTAACGGTTTATGTCCGGCCTGCTGAAAACGCCGTAAGGTCAGCAACGGCACCAAGCTGCCAATATGCAAACTGTCTGCGGTGGGGTCAAAACCGCAATAGAGGGTCCGGCGGACACCCGTCAGATGCCGCTCCAACTCTTCGTCAGCGGTGGTTTGAGCAATCAAGCCCCGCTCGCGTAAATCTGAAATTAATGCTTTTCCGTCAATCGACATAATGTCCGCTTACCTAGTAAATCAACCTTCTAATATGATTATTACTTATCAGCTTGCGGTAAATGCTGATTGCATAACAGCTCATTTTTCGCCAGTATTCTCCCGCAAAGAGCGCGCACAATACCGCAACCCTCTATAAATGCAAGCCGCAAAAATGGCAGCGCATTAGCATCATTATCAGACATTCAGATACAGAACTGGGGAAATCTGGGTTTTTTGTTATACTTCCATCAATCAGACCACTTTACTAGAAACTCAATAAAGTTAAGCATGCAAGCAACTAGAAACAAACCTCAGCCACCCTTACGCCAGTGGTTACAACACTTTTCGCGCCGGCACTTAGTCATTGCCACTGCAGCTGTGCTATTAATGTTATTTTCATTGGTGATGGCGCCTGGGCAAAGTGCTGAAGACGCTCGCGTAGCATTACCTGTTGAACTAGTGCTGCAACCAAAGGACAACAGCCCAGCTACTGAAGCCATCCCCGAGCTAACCTGGGTCGACATCCAAGTCCGCAACGGCGACAATCTGTCCAAAATATTTCAGCGCGCCTCCTTATCCGCCGCCGATGTCCACGACATTGTCAGCAACAGTAAAGACAGCAAGCGCTTACTGCGTTTATACCCTGGCGAAACACTTTCTTTTCAGGTCAACGCCGCAGGCAAACTACAGGGCCTGAAGCACACTCAAAACAAGTTCGAAAGCACCTTATTTGAACGCGACTCCATAGCGGAAGGCTTCAGCACCACCCATATTAAGCGCGAACCCGAAATTCGGCAGAATTATAACAGTGCCGTGATCAGCTCATCGCTGTTCATGGCAGCGCAAAATACGGGCTTGTCGCAAAACCTGATTATGGAACTATCGGACATCTTTGGCGGCGTTATCGACTTTGTTTACGACGTGCGCGGTGGCGACAGTTTTAGCCTGCTCTATGAAGAGCATTTTCTTGATGATGACAAAACCGGTAATGGTCCTATCCTCGCCGCACAGTTTACTAATCGCGGCGACACTTTTACCGCCTATCGCTATGTCTACGCGGATGGCAGCTTCGGCTATTACAATGAGAAGGGCGTCAGTATGCGCAAGGCATTTCTGCGCGCACCGCTCGATTTCACCCGAATAAGCTCCGGCTTTAACTTAAAACGCCTGCACCCAGTCTTTAAAACTACCCGCGCCCATCGCGGCACCGATTACGCGGCATCGCGTGGCACCCCAGTTTATGCCGCCGGTGACGGTCGCGTCGCCAAGTCCGGTTACAGCAAAGCCAATGGCAATTACGTGTTCATCAATCACGGCTCCAACTACACCACCAAATATCTGCATCTACATAAACGCAATGTACGCAGCGGCCAAAAGGTGAAACAGCGTCAGGTCATCGGCACCGTGGGCTCAACCGGTTATGCCACTGGCCCGCATCTGCACTATGAATTTTTGGTTAACGGCGTGCACCGCAATCCGCGCACCATTCTTAAAAAACTACCAAAAGCGGAAAGCATTAACAGTAAAGACAAGCCCTTGTTTCTGGCACAAATTGGTGGTCTTCAAATGCAATTGGCCGCCTATAATGACCAACGCAAGCTGGCTAAAGCTGCTGACCTGATTGGCAGTTCTACCCTTTGATGAGCAACACCAAGCCTGCGCTGTATATTGGTCTCATGTCCGGTACCAGTCTAGATAGCATCGATGCGGCGCTGATTGCCATCAATGAAACCAGCTACGGCCCGCAATGTCAGTTAATTGCCCAGCACGAACACCCAATCCCGAGCGCCTTACGCCAGCAACTGTTGACCTTGTGCCAGCCTGGCAAAAATGAAATTGATGCCATGGGCAGCGCCGATCGCCAACTAGCACTAACTTTTGCCGATGCCTGCAATACCTTAATGGCAACCAGTGAATTCAGCAGCGACGACATTACCGCCATCGGTAGTCACGGCCAAACTATCCGACACCGGCCCGACCGCGAATACCCATTTACCTTACAGATAGGCGACCCCAGTACGATTGCTTATGCCACCGGTATCACCACAGTCGCCGATTTTCGTCGTAAAGATATAGCCGCTGGCGGTCAAGGCGCACCACTGGCTCCCGCGTTTCATCAAGCAGCCTTTAGCAGCGCACAGCATAACCGCGCCATTATCAATATTGGCGGCATGGCAAATATCTCTTGCTTGGCCAGAGATTGCGCTGCAATCGGCTTTGATACCGGCCCCGGCAATGTCTTAATGAACTGTTGGATTGAGAAAAACAAGCAACAGCAATATGACCACGATGGTCAGTGGGCTGCCAGCGGCGAGGTCAACTCGACTCTACTGGCAGCGTTATTAGCCCATCCCTATCTAGAAAAACCGGCACCCAAAAGCACCGGTAGAGAAGATTTTAATCTCAATTGGCTAGAGCACATTCTGACCACTTTCGACACTACACCCGAAGACGTGCAGGCGACACTGCTTGAATTTAGCGCACAAACAATTACTGATGGCGTTGAAAGACTACCCGTACAGGTCAATCAGGTATTTATCTGTGGCGGCGGCGCCTATAACAGCCAACTTATGGAACGCTTAGAAAGCTTGCTACACCCTCGCCAACTTGGTAGCACCAAACTATTAGGTATCGCACCTGAATGGGTAGAAGCAGCCGCATTTGCCTGGCTTGCGCAACAAACACTGGCTCGCAAGCCAGGAAGTTTAGCGACGGTGACAGGTGCCTGTGAGGCAGTGGTACTGGGCGGGATTTACTATCCCTGAGTCTCTTACTGGCGGGTGTGGTTAAAAATAAACGTAGTTCTGCTGTTCAAGCAAACGCCGCTCTTCATCCTTAAAGTACGGGACAGTAACGACAAAAGGCAGCAACTCCATCTCATCAATCACCTCACCCCCCATCCAAGTTTTACAGACTTTTATATCGACCACGTTAAAGGCGCTCAAACGCGCCGCCAAGTCGGCCAGTGATTTATTATCTTTGTAATTTGGCGACAGCAAAGACCGAGCTTCGGGGCCGTGCAATAAAAACACCACTGGCATATCGATACCCATCTTAAAGTCACCGCTATCCAACAGCACTTCGGCGCGCTGCAGCACTCGCAGTAATTCTTCATTGGTATTAACTTGGATTTGCGCCAAATAGCGCGGGGAAACTGGCTCAGCAAAAACCGGTTGCTGACTAGCAGCAGGCAAAGATGACAGCACAATCAACAGCAAACATAGGCGTTGCAACATCAGTCATCCTCCTTTAAAAATCAAACAGAAAAAGAGGCCCCACAACCGCAAGTGGTTTCAGCATTGGGGTTACTAATAACAAAACGGGAACCTTCTAGGCCTTCGAGATAATCGACTTCAGCGCCAACCAAATACTGATAACTCATTGGGTCAACCAACGCGGTGATACCGTCTTTCTCGACTAACGTATCGTCTTCAGCAGCAATCTCGTCAAAAGTAAAGCCATAAGAAAACCCTGAACAGCCACCACCGGTGACAAACACACGTAGCTTTAACTCATCATTAACCTCTTCTTCCACCAGATTCTTGACCTTAGCCACTGCCTTCTCAGTCAACACTAAAACTTCTGGGGTAAATTGCATTACAGCAGACATCACAACCTCTTCATCACTCGCACTTAATAGCAACTGCTACAGCCAGCAAAATACTGACTTAACTTAATCCCGACTATTTTAGTCGATTATTACCCCCGCTGACCACCATCATTAATTACTTCTATATTGGTAACTTTTGATACCGCTCCTGCGTAAATCAGGTTGCCGTTTAATTGAGCGCCTTTCACCATCTCAATCAGCTGGTAGTGCACATTACCTTGGACCTGCGCTTTCGCCGCTAGTTCAACGTGCTCACTGCAATGGACATCGCCTTTAATATCGCCATTTACAATGATTTTGGGTGCATGTACTTCGCCCTCAACTCGGCCGCCCTCAACGATTCTTACCGTGGCGCCCTTAGCCTCGGCTTTGGCGATGATATTGCCTCGCACCACGCCTTGAATTTCTAGGTCGCCGGTAAATTTAAGGTCGCCAATGAGCTCGGCATCTTTGGCGATGAGTGTTGTACTGTGTCCACCCGTAAAGGCCATTATGATTCTCCTGCTAGCGCTAGGCTAGATTGGTAAATTGACTACTGAGCTAAACCATTACGCTAGAGTTTTTGCACAATCCAGCCATATTGTTTCTCGACGATGACGGCCTTTGGCGCTGTCGCCTTGGCGATGATTTCAACCCGAACCGGACTAAAGCCCACTG
This sequence comes from Oceanicoccus sp., assembly GCA_051277205.1. Classification (GTDB taxonomy): domain Bacteria; phylum Pseudomonadota; class Gammaproteobacteria; order Pseudomonadales; family Dasaniaceae; genus Oceanicoccus. The sequence continues at coordinate 6,529 of JBNMPW010000001.1, forward strand.
GGATAACCAGCTCACCATCCACATACTGAAAATATTTAAAACGCAATTTAACACCCTTATCGTCGATCTGCTCAGATAATATTTTCAACGGTAACTGCTCTTCAACGCCGTCTCGCTTACCGATGATATTGACCACCACTGAGCCCTTCAGCATCCCATGCTTTAAGGCCAGTTGCTGGAACACCAACTTAAACTGAAAGCGGTTTTCGGCTGAGCCGGGGTAGAGCTCCCAGCTACGAATACCCAAGCCACGCTCGCGCTCAGTCGGTGACATTAAACCCTTATAGAAATCAATTTCTTTGTTCAGCTGATTGATGGTTTGTTTGTGCTCACGTACCACCCCACGTATAGCTTCTGAGGCTTTGCGATCAATATCAGAGCCCACTTTAAAGTTTGTGAGCTGTTGACTGCTATTGGCATAAAGCGTATCCAACTCAGCTAACTGCTGCTTTGTTTGAGTCAGCTCGCGCAGCATTTGTCGGTTGTCAGTATGCAAACTGCGACCACCGACCCAATAGGCTGATAGCGCAATGGCGAGCAACAGCAATACACTACCGAGGATCAATTGTAGCCGCTGCCCCGGCCGCTCCTGCACCACCACTGAGCGATATTGTTTACTGCCGGTTACCTGTGACATAAATACCTACTGACATCATTAATCATGGCATCATCGCCACAATATTGAGACCGGCCGTTTCATCCAAGCCGAGCATGATGTTCATATTTTGAATCGCCTGACCCGACGCACCTTTTACCAGATTGTCGATCACCGACAGGATCACCAAGGTGTCACGATCTTGCGGACGATGCACGGCAATCCGGCAATTATTTGAACCCTTAACCGAACGCGTTTGAGGATGACTGCCCGCAGGCATCACATCGACAAAAGGTTCATCTTCGTAACATTGCTCATACAGGCGCTGAATTTCATCCAGCGATACAGCACTATCGGTTAATTCGGCATAAAGCGTTGATTGAATGCCTCGAATAATCGGCAGCAAATGTGGCACAAACGTGACCGCCACGTCTTCTCCCGCCATCGCCGTTAAACCTTGCTCAATTTCAGGCAAGTGCCGATGACCGGGCGCCGCATAAGCTTTAAAGCTGTCGCTCACCTCAGCGCACAAATTGTCTATTTTGGCCTGCCGACCAGCACCACTAACGCCAGAAGCAGAGTTAGAAATAATCCGACTGGTGTCGATAAGCTGATTTTGCAACAAAGGCATAAGGCCCAATTGCACCGAAGTCGGATAACAGCCCGGACAGGCCACAAGCTGCGCCTCCCGAATAGCCTCGCGGTTAAACTCTGGCAGCCCATAGACAGCTTCCGGTAATAACTCAGGACAAGCATGAGGTTCGCCGTACCACTCGGACCACAGCTGATGATCCTGCAGCCGAAAGTCCGCCGACAGATCAATCACCCGAGTATCGAATTCGAGTAGCAGCGGCATCATATTCATCGCTACATTATGTGGCGTGGCAAAGAACACTACATCACATTGCGCCAACGCCTGCACATCAGGCTCAGAAAAACGGATATCCAAATGACCACGCAGGCTGGGGTAAAGCTCATCCACCCGCACACCTTGTTCGGCTCTTGAGGTAATCACCGCCACTTTAGCCTGCGGATGATTCACCAACATCCGCAATAATTCGACACCGGTATAGCCGGTGCCGCCAACAATTCCTACTTTAATCACAACCTTACCCTGCTATCAATTCCTGAAAAATATTGCTGCACATACTTGCTACAACACCGATAATAAAGCTAACCACGTTGCAGTACCAAAGTTACGTTATAATAAAGCAATCAAAAAGCAATCGTAAGCTCGATAGCGCTAGATTACCGGACCCGCTCACAATTCATGGCCAAACATTCACCGCTAGTAACTAATGACTCAGCCACAATGACTAAGACTCTATGACCAGACACTGGCTAAGTGACATTAGACATCGACTGGCGGACGCTAATTCGCTGCTACATTTATCCGCACTTGGGGTGGCCGCCGGATTTTTCTCAGCGCTGGTAATCTTGCTGTTTCGCTATGTTATCGAAACACCTGCCGCGTTCTGGATGCCCGACGCCAACGCCGAAAACTTTGAATCGCTACCCCAATGGCTGCACTTTGCACTACCCGTTGGCGGCGCCGTCATCATCGGCTTATTTATGAAACGCATGGACTTTCGCAACACCCGCACGGGTATTGTCCATGTATTGACCCGCTTACACTCCCATGATGGTCATATGCCTCTCAAAAATGCGCTAGTGCAGTTTTTTGGCGGCGCTTTTGCCATGGCAACCGGCCAATCGGGCGGCCGTGAAGGCCCAGCCATCCATTTAGGTGCAGCAGTAAACAGCTTGCTCGGGCAACGCCTACTGTTGCCCAATAACAGCATCCGCATGCTGGTCGGCTGCGGCACGGCTGCGGCCATAGCCGCTTCCTTTAACACTCCCGTGGCCGGCGTTATTTTCGCCATGGAAGTAATTATGATGGAATACACTGTCGCTGGTTTTATTCCGGTGATGCTGGCGACGATCACCGCTACCGGCATGGCTCGCGTGGTCTATGGCAATGAAGACATTTTTCATTTACCCGTGTTAACTATGAACTCACTTTGGGAGATCCCTTATATAGTACTGCTCGGTTTAGTCATTGGTTGCGCGGCGGCGCTCTTTATGGGCATCTTAAAAGCTTCGCTACGGCACTTAGATAAACCCGCCTTACCGCGCATGGCGATGGCTGGCATAATTACTGGCGGTTGCGCCTTACTGGCACCGGAAGTCCTAGGTATTGGCTACGACAGCCTAGCGAGCAACTTCAACAACCAGCTCGGTTTAAATTTATTGCTAGCCTTAATTGCCGCCAAGATTATCGCCACCGCGGTCAGTGTTGGCCTCGGTATGCCCATTGGTTTAATCGGGCCGACGCTATTGATCGGGGCTAGTATCGGCGGTGTGCTTGGCATTTTGGGCAGTAGCGTGTTCCCCGAGCTTGCATCTAACCACAGCTTTTATGTGCTGCTGGGCATGGGTGCGATGATGGGCGCGGTGCTCAACGCGCCACTGGCCGCCTTGATGGCGTTGCTAGAATTTAGCAACAACACCGCGATGATTTTCCCTGGCATGCTGGCCATCACCATCGCCACCCTCACCAATAGTGAAATATTCAAACAGCGCTCAGCCCATCAAACGGTGTTTCAGTATTTTAATATTCTGCTGCCCACCGACCCATTTACCCTGGCACTGCAACGCACCAGTGTGGCTAGCATCATGCAGCGCAGCCTGATTATCTGTCAGCAGCAGATTTCGCCTTCCGATGTCGAGCACTTGGCTAATGCCGGCCAACAATGGGTAGTAATTTGTGATGACAAAGGAAAACCGGCGTTGCTAGTTGACTATAAAACACTCGCCAGCGTCCTACAAAATGCCAAGCCCGATGACAGCAGCGGCCTATATGATTTACCGCAACTGGAACTATCCGGCCAAGCAATTAGCGAGCTTGCGATTCAGGCCACCTTAAAACAGGCCTTTAATCAGATGAACAAATTACATGTCGACGCGCTGTTTGTATCTGGCTATATTTCTGGCTCCGCATCCATCAGCTTAGGCCCTGATAATGGGATCGTTACCCGAAACGATATCGAAGCCTATTACACCACTCCACTACAGCATTAAGAGCGACATTACGAACATCGTTAAAAACAACATAAAGAGGCAAGCACAACATGCTTTGGGTTAAAGCTTTTCACATTATTGCCATTGTTTGCTGGTTTGCCGGTATTTTTTATCTGCCACGGTTATTCGTCTATCACGCCATGACAGAGCACCAAGCCACTCGCGAGCACTTTAAAATCATGGAGCGCAAACTTTATCGTTTCACCTCTATATTTGCCGTATTAACCCTAATTTTCGGCAGCTGGCTACTCAGCAGTAATTGGGAGTACTACTGGCAATCGCTGTGGTTTCAACTCAAATTGATTGGCGTCTTGGCGCTGCTGGCTTACCATTTAATATGTGGTCATTATGTCAAACAATTGCAGCAGGACAACAACCAACATGGCCATGTTTTTTTCCGATGGTTTAATGAATTGCCGGTGTTTATATTATTTGCCGTGGTGATACTAGTGGTTGTTAAGCCCTTCGCTTAAGTGACTGTTAACAGCAGCCTGTAAACAAGCGTTTTTGAACGACAGCATTTACACAACATAGCCTGTAGCGGTGCTGCCGGGTTCCAGTTAAAATAGTCAGCCATCCACAGCCGTAACAAGATATCGACATGCCAACATCAGAACAACTGTTTGAAGACGCCAAACAATATATCCCGGGCGGTGTTAACTCACCGGTACGCGCTTTTCGTGCAGTCGGGGGCACGCCGGTATTTATTGAGCGTGCTGCCGGTGCTTATATGTACGACAGCGAAGACAAGCGTTACATCGACTACGTGCTGTCTTGGGGGCCAATGATCCTAGGCCATGCGCACCCATCCATCATGCAGGCCATTCAACAAAAACTGGTCCACGGGCTAAGCTTTGGCACTCCAACTGCCATAGAAACTGAATTGGCCCGGGAGCTGTGTAACATCATGCCCAACATGGATCTGGTGCGGATGGTTAACTCCGGTACCGAAGCAACGATGAGTGCTATTCGGTTGGCGCGCGGTTATACCGGCCGCGACAAAATCATTAAATTTGAAGGCTGTTACCACGGTCATTCCGATTCACTGCTTATCAAAGCAGGCTCCGGCGCATTGACCATGGGCGTACCCAGCTCACCGGGCGTACCGGCAGCATTGGCAGATCACACTATTACCTTAAGCTACAACAATATCGACCAAGTGAAACAAGCCTTTGCCGAAATTGGAGAACAAGTAGCCTGCGTTATTGTTGAGCCAGTGGCTGGCAATATGAATTGTGTACCCCCTATTGCGGGCTTTCTTGAAACTATTCGCCAGCAATGTGATGACTACGGCAGCGTATTTATTATTGATGAGGTGATGACTGGCTTTCGCTTAGGCCTTACCGGTGCCCAAGGTTATTACAATATTGAAGCCGACCTCACCGCCCTAGGTAAAGTTATCGGCGGCGGCATGCCGGTCGGCGCCTTTGGTGGCAAGCGTGAAATCATGGAACAGATCGCGCCCTTGGGACCGGTCTATCAAGCCGGTACTTTATCCGGCAATCCGGTGGCAATGGCGGCCGGTTTAGCGCAAATGCATGAAATTCAACGTGACGGCTTTTATCCGCCGTTGTTTGAAAAAACCACTGCACTGGCCAAAGGCTTAGAAAAAATCGCCCACGATACTGGCATTCCATTCACTACCAATCATGTCGGCAGCATGTTCGGCGGTTTCTTTTTAGCGGATGAAAAAGATACAACGCCCATCACCAATTACCAACAAGTGATGGCCTGCAATAATGATCGCTTTAATAAATTTTTCCACGGCATGTTAGACGCCGGCGTTTACTTAGCACCGGCCTCTTATGAAGCGGGCTTTATGTCAGCGGCACATACCGACAGCGACATTCAGTACACGTTGGAAGCGGCGAAAAAAGTTTTTTCTAGGCTCTAAACCATAAGGCAACGTTCTGTAATTAATGACATTGCTCTAAAAAATTTACGTTGTTAATAGCAAATAGGCTGGGCGAGACTATGGCGAAATCATTACATCGAGGCTCCTTTCCAGGTACGCGTATGCGCAGAATGCGCAGTGATGATTTTTCTCGCCGCTTAATGCGCGAAAACATCCTCACAGTAAACGATTTAATTTATCCGATGTTTGTGCTCGAAGGTCAACAGCAGCGAGAAGCGATTCCTTCCATGCCCGGCATCGAGCGCCTCAGTATTGACCTGACAATTATCGAAGTAAAACTACTGGCTAGCTTAGGCGTACCGGCTATCGCTCTGTTCCCGGTTACCCCGCAATCTGCCAAAAGTGAGTTTGCCGAAGAAGCCTACAACCCAGACGGCCTTGCACAACGAGCGGTTAAAGCAATAAAAGATGCCGTGCCCGAGATGGGAGTAATTACCGATGTGGCACTGGACCCCTTCACTATTCACGGTCAAGACGGCATCCTCGATACCAGCGGCTATGTCTTAAATGATCGCACTGTTGAAGCCTTAGTCAAACAAGCCGTCTCTCATGCCGAAGCCGGTGTCGATATCGTCGCCCCCTCCGACATGATGGATGGTCGCATCGGCGCAGTTCGCCAAGCGCTGGAACAAGCCAGTTTCGTTAACACCAAAATTCTCGCTTACTCTGCCAAATATGCCTCTGCCTATTACGGCCCATTTCGCGATGCTGTTGGCTCTGCGGGCAACTTAAAAGGCACCAACAAATACAGCTACCAAATGGATCCCGCCAATAGTGACGAAGCGTTACATGAATGCGCACTCGACCTGCAAGAAGGTGCTGATATGTTAATGGTAAAACCGGGTATGCCTTACTTGGATATCGTGCGACGGGTAAAAGACGAATTAGCGGCTCCCACTTTTGTTTATCAAGTCAGTGGCGAATACGCTATGCATATGGCCGCCTTTGAAAACGGCTGGCTGGAAAAAAATGCGGTAATGATGGAATCACTAACCGCCATCAAACGCGCTGGCGCCGATGGCATTCTGACTTACTTCGCCAAAGATGCAGCGATTTTGTTACAGCAATAAAAGCCAGCCGATTTCTCGCTTGACCTTAACGAAAACCAAATTCCATGCCCCGAGGCTGTCAGTCGGCATTACTAACACTTTGCTTATCACTTTGATTAAATAGGTACACAGTTGTGATGGCTGCCACAGTTCCAACAAGCTAAGTAACAATAGCGGTGATTGCACTGCTACACTTCCATTAAATCACCCTGAGTGCTCCGGGAATCATCATGAAAAATATTTACATCGTAGCAATAAGTATAATGTTATCGGCAGGCGGCCTAAAGGCTGATACTGTAGGTTTCCAAGTTGGTGCCAATATCTGGCAACAATCTTTTAGCGGTAAGGTGCTAGCCGACAGTAATTCAACCAATACTATTGATATCGAAGATGACTTGGCCTATGACGATGAGCAAGCCAGCAATTTTTATGTTGCCTTAGAACACCCGATCCCGCTTTTACCCAACATCCGTCTAGCACAAACTGAGATCGATGTTAGCGAAGCCTCAACTTTTAACCGTAATATCGACTTTGACGGTGAGATTTATAACGTCAATGAAGAAATCACTTCCAGCAGTGATCTAAGTCACACCGATGTCACGCTTTATTATGAGTTACTAGACAACTGGATATCGCTAGACGTGGGTATCACCGCGCGTATTTTTAGCGAAGGTTTCAATATCCAAAGCTTAACCACCTCTTCGGGTTTTGAATTGGATGAGACGTTACCCTTAGTCTATCTTGCAACAAAATTTGATTTACCCCTCAGCGGTCTCTATGTCGGTGCTCACGCAAACGTTATTAGCTATGACGGTAACAGCATTGTCGACTACAGCATCAACCTCGGCTATGAAACAAAATTAGGCTTGGGCATTGAGGCGGGATTTCGCAGCCTGAAGCTAGATTACGAAGAAGACAGCGATGACGAAGCTGCCGATATTACTATTGATGGCGGCTATGTTGGCTTGTTTTATCACTTTTAAAAACCATCCTCGGCGCCATATCCGTCACCCCTGATATGTTTTATCGGCGAGAGCCCCTGCGTATCTAGCAACTTTAGACCTTAAAGCAATACTCAACTACTGAATTCCGGCTACCACCATGTCGGAATGACGACGCAACTGGATTCACACCATCAAACTATAGCGGCTTTAACGTCCTGAGTTTATAATCGCACTACTTACAACGGATTATTACTCAGCAATGCGCACTGTTTTATTTTTTAGACAATTACTCTTGTTATGTATGAGCTATGGCTATCTTACGCCAGCGTTGGCGGAGTGTGATTGCCTATGGCAGGGGTCATTCGCCCAATCCTATCGCCAGGCCGACTTTATTGTTAGCGGCACAGTCATCAACAACAAAGGTAATTCAGCAGACTTTAACATTGAGCGAACTTTGCTCGACAAAGGCATTGGCAACAAAGAGTTTAATAGCATGATTCGGTTTTGGGCTGATACCGCCGAAAACATAAAGCAACAACTACAAGTGTGCCGCCCCGCCATCAGCGATTTTCCAATCGGCTCCGAATGGGTACTGGCATTAAATAAAATCACCGACATTCCCGACCATGGTTTTAACCCCAACACTCCCAACGTCAGCTATGGCCGTATTAATGATTACGCACTATCAAAATGTGGCGGTAATTGGTTGCGCGTTAATGAAGGGATGGTCAGCGGCAACTTAGTCAAAGGGCGGCGCTGGGAATGGCAGAACGACAGCATGAATCCGGTACTGATAGAATTGGTTGATGCCTATATAAAAGACATCATTCCAGAGGCGGCCTTAGTCGAAGCGGCTAAACCGTTAACCGAAGCAAAAATATTAATGGAAAAAACCAAAGGCTATTTAGAGACCCAGCAATAATCGAGCGGCTATCGTTGCATTTTCACAATCGGCACTTTAACGCCATTGCTAGTTACAAAATATCCAGTCGCGGTTTCTTCAAAACCCAATGAGGCGTAAAACGCTTTGGCACTGACGGTCGCCACTAAACACACCAGCCCTTGATGTTGCTGCCGAGCTAAACGCAAGCCCAATTCCGCCAAAGTATTACCGATACCCTTACCGGCACAATCTGGGCGGACAAATAAATTGCTAATCTCGCCAGGTTCAACCCCCATATAGGCAACTACCTCATCGTCCAGCTCGGCAACACATAATTGTTTATTCAACAAATGTGAATTATAGGTTACAGCCATGACTGACTGCGACAAGGGTCGATGATCTCCTGCGGATAAAATTGACCACATAACTGACGCACCGAGCGACTAAAGATTTTTACAATCGCCTTTATATCTCTCGATGCGGCTAAATGGATACCCACTATCGGTGTCATTCTCGTCAACTTTATTGCTGGCGATCTAGCCGCATAGCCGGCAAGAAAACCACTAACATGCAGCCAACCAGCGCTACTACTGCGACATTAATCAGCATATCGTAATTGCCTTCACCCACTAATAACGCCGCGACAAAGGGGCCTGAGGCCAGACCCATTTTAGAGGCAAAGCCACCCAGCGCGGCGGTTTGTCCGGTTTCATCAAAGGATGAACACATACCCAATAAATAAGAAATCACAAAGGCCCAAGTAATACCAACGCCGACATTGGCAATCCAATACATCGACGGCTGCTCGCTATAATGCAAAACAAAGGTACCGACCACGGTCAAGGTGGTAGCAACTAATATCGGCACCAACCGGCCGAACCGGGTTGAAAATATAATCACCATCACCGAACCCGCTATCGCGATCCAAGCGGCGACACCCAGCGTTGAACTAATAAAACCCATTTCCAAAGCTGCGCTTTTACCCATACCAATAATATAAGCGTAGATACCCATATTCGCCGCCTGAAATAAAAATGTCGCCAATAACGCCAGCGCCAATAATTTAATATTGAGTGGCCCGCTGGCCACCGCTTCTGGCGATTTTTTCTGCACAGGGTAATCTGCTAAAAATGGCAACATCAATAAAGTGACAAAACTAAAAGCTATCAACGAAAAAAATAAAACCGAGGTACCATACTCAGGCACCAACCCTGGCAGATACATTAGGCCCACACCGCCCAATCCAAATTGTACTGTCAGCAAATAACCGAAAGTACGGTCAGCCTCTGTGGTACGCGAGATAACTGCAAAGCCGATGCCCACCAACAAACCACCGATAAAGCCATGAACAAACCGCGCGCCAATCATCAACTCCGCTGAACTGATATAAATCGAAAAAATATCCATCGCTATTAAACTCAGAAGCAACAGTACAGACACTCGCTTCCAAGGTATTTTTTTAATTAAAAAAACCGCCAGCAACGCACCAAAAGCCGCTCCATAAACATTGGCCGACCCGACAAAACCGGCTTGCTGGTTAGTAAAGCCCAAACCATCAATTAAGCCATCGACTAACGCAGGCATGATGTTGACATAAAATAAACCCGCCGTGGCCAAGAAAGACAGCAATACCCGTGCGACCTCACCATTTGGCGCCGCGGTAGGAAATCGCTTCGTTGTTGCGTTAATTACCGTATCAGTCATAGCCGTTATCTCTTATGCATTATTGTTATTTTCCAATTTAGCCTGCCGGCAAAAAGGACGAAGTTGATTAGACAGCTTTGCGGCATGCCTCCAAGTAAATTTACCTGCGTCACTAAAATAATAATAAACTGTTTTATTCGGTAGCATGACCACACTGATACCGCCGTAAGCGCTCATATAAGGTATCCACATATCATTAGCGCAGCCCAAAAAATCTTTTAAATTTTTTGCCCAGACACCATTGTTGTAACGCACATCATCGGCGCCGGCTATTAAACCGCGATCATCATCATTGCGCTGCAGCGCTGCATCTAACATCTGCGCATCAACCCGATGATATAAAAAGCTGCCGCTATCATTCATTGCCGCCGCCATTCTAGCGATATCGTCACGGTAGAAATTTAAGCCGTAACCAAAAAATGGCTGACGCCGGTCATCGTAGCTTCGGCTAGCATTGCTGTTTGCGGGACTTAATTGTAATGGCCGCCACAAGGATTGGTAGACATAATCAAAGGCATCAACAGGGGCTTTTTCTAATTGCTCAATAAAACCACTGATCGCGGCGCCAAGAATATAAGTATCTGACGTATGGTAAACCCAGTCTATTCCGGCTGGCGACTTGGACGGCATGCTTTGGCAGGCAAAGTTAATTTTATCCTCATGGCTTTCGACCAAAAAAAACTGTTGATCCATTACACTAGACCACTCATCTAAGCGATCGTCGATCTGCTGATAAAATCCAGCCGCCATATCCACCGTGTTTTCAAATGATACTTTATCCCAACCTAATTCAGCTGAGCAGGCCGGCACATAATCCGCGATCTTTTTTCGACTAACACCTGGATGCTGTTTTTCTAAATACATTAAGCCCAAACCCGCAAACACGGTTTTAGCCAAGGAATATGATGGCAGGTCCATGATGTCACAATAGGGATATGGCCCATGCCGAGTTTGGCAGCTGCTGACATAATTGACACCATCAATCACCAAACCATACAAGGTCATATCACTGGCGGGGATTATATCTCGGCCACCTAACGCACTTAAATCAACCGCTTCATAATCTACCGCCAACTCAGCGATGGGCTTAACCGGCAACCGCCTGCTGCGCTCTTGATGATACTCTGCAATCAACTGCTGCCGGTTTTCGATCACCGCTGGCACATAGCTGGCGAGGGATACGCCCGATAGATCGAACTTAAAATATTTACAGGTTTCGCTGCTAATCTGAGTCGCCACCTTGGACATTGAGCCGTCAGATCTGAACAAGAACGTTAGCACCCCATTGTGGGTGCAATTTGCATTGCGCTCACGCAAGGAGAACGGCAAGGAAGCGCGGCTATAACCCTGATCAGTCGCTTGCTGCCAGACCTTTCCAGGACCAACAATGGTCTCCCACAAAGGGTGCTGACCAGCCACAATCTGGCGCTGCAGGGGAATCAAATCAAAACCCGATTGCAGCAAACCGATGTCCAACGCCGGTAACTGGTTTAACGTTAATGCAGGCTTAGCGGCAAAATTATAGTCATCTTGGTAGTAACGAATGGTTGCCTGTTGCCCTGATGCCAGTATTAAACGGCCCTGAAAAGTATTGCTAGGAAGCTTTGCATCGGCCGGCATGGTAAACGCCGACATCGCAAAGGGGCGCTCTAGTGTTGTCGCAGGCTGGTCTGCTGACAATAAATAATCAGCGCTGATTAACGCCGCGACCCGCTCTTGTGCAAGCGACGGCTCCGCACCAACGATGGAGACCAGCAACGCCAACATCAGCAGTAACAGGGATGATCGATAACGGCTCTTTGAAATATAGCCCATGGGCATGGTGAATCATCTAATTATTATGGTGGCACCAGCCTAACAGCTTCAGCAAGGCTGAGTAGAACCAGTTAATAACGCCACATGAGGCCAGATAAGCCCATTGGCTAGTTTATATAAACGGGATAAAAATCGGTGTCTGGATCTGAGCCAGCTCGCACCAGCATACAACCGCGTTGTAGCTGCATAATCACCGAAAACACCGTGCCGACATTACCAAAGCCCGCTGTCAATGAAGGGCTGTAATCACGACAGATCGAATTCTCGCCCTGAGTTTGGTCCAATAACAGCGCTACAATACCTGCCTCAGAACTATCTGCCGCCGAAAGTTTCCTAGCCGTTTGATAACGCTGATAGGTCGATGGAAATGCCTCCACCGTATTTAAGTCCGGATCAGCCAAAAAATGATTAGTATGCAAGATTAAACCATCGTCTAAGGGCAACTGATAATGGCCATCGCCCGCAAACTCGACACTGCTATATTCACCGGTGGCGCTAGCCACCAAGATATGACTGGCCTTACCCGGCGCGATACGCGTAATTAACGCCGTCACCGCAGCCATGCTCCGGCAATCGAGAATCGCCCGCAGCAAAATGTGTACCGGTAAACCTTGTAGGCGCTGCTCAACTTTAAGGATATTTAAGCAGACACCTATACCTGCGCTATTCATGCCGATTTTGCCGATAATACCGGGCTCGGTCAGCATGCTAATACGATGGCCGTTGGCATGCTGAATCTTTATCTCAGTGACCAGCGGTTCAAGGCGCTGCGACCAATCCCAGTTCTGCGCCAGCAATGCTTCCGAGTGTTTATAGACTGCCGTACATTCAGGGATGCTTAGATTATTTAATATTTCTGAGCGACTATTAAGGGCATAAATATAATGAGCATCAATGCCAGACCCAGCAGCAATGGCTTCAATCTCCTCTGCGTAAGCGGGATTGAAATCGTTGATGATTGCCCGATAATTATCGGCCATGGCGAATAATTTGGTCTCGGGGAGATTAAACAATGCCAGATAGTATTCTAGCGTTAGCCCGATGCGCGACTTTAATTGGAGGCCGTGTTGGTAGCCAATTTCATAGGGGCTGCCGGTTAACTCCAGTTCTTTAAAGCGCATATTGGTCATAATCTCTCTTCTCATTATGGCTTAAGGTATGAGTCAGATTGCTACCCATATAAAAAAGCCAGGCTATTGCCTAGCTGAAAACTACAAAGGGAGGGGATATAAATGTAGTTTGCCACCATCATATATCCGTATTACATTTAAAATAGAGCCAGATTGTTGTTACTGACGAGTCCAACTTATCAATCTATTGCTATACCCGCCGCGGTTAAAATAGCCGCTATTGGCTGCATTTTTTTTTCATAACGCCGCCATTTACCCACTGAGGAATTATAAATGGGCCGTCGTACTTGAGTCGCACTTGCAGTGGTTGAAGCCTGTTTGTTTTCATAAAATCGTAGACATTGGTCCTGCCAATCTAAGCCGCAGTAATTAACTAACTTTCTCGCCTCGCTCTCTGTGTTAGCCACTATATCTTCATAGTTAACCGTATGAATGACGCCAGGGATCACTGTATTCCAATGATCCATTAACTGCTGATAGGCCACATAATAATGACCCAACTCATTTAAACTGTATGAAAAAGGGTAGGCATCTTTAAATAATTGCTTATAAACCGCATAGCAAGTATCCATGGGGTTACGCTGCAAATTAATAATTTTTGCATTGGGCAGAGCTAGATGTATCAAACCGGCGTAAAGATAATTAAACGGCAACTTATCAACAAAATGGCCTTGTTCTTTATTTTTCAAACATTCTAAATAGGAAACACCAATATCATTAAAATTTAGCTGCTTAGTTTTTTCAATGAAATCAACTCTATTAGTAGCAGTAAGCGAATTTTTAGCCACCTTCAACAAGCTTTCAGAAAAATAATTAATCTCACCAAAAGAGTGTACGTCATCATGGCTGGCCAGTATATTTTCTACCAATGTTGTCCCAGTTCGGGGCATCCCTATTATAAAAATAACCTCATGCCCGCCATCTTTCGATGCGATATTAAAACAACTCTTATCATAAGTGCTTATTATTTTATTTATTATCTCTAAGTCAGAATTTATATCATACTGCAAAGTTTTTCTTTTTAATGCCGTTGCTTTTGACAAGTAGCTGTACGACTTATCATATGACTCAATGTCCTCACTCTCTTTAGCCGCTGAAAAAAGTAGGTTTATCCTATCCTGGATACCCACAGCCTTATCTTTTAGCAAGCAATCAATGTCATCAATATTATTGTTATCCAGAGTCTTAACACTAATACTAGACCGAAGACTATAGGCATCGTAATCTCTTGGATTAATCCCAATAACGATACTTAGGTGTTTCTCGGCTTTCTCTATTTTCCCTAAGAACCTACACACTGCCGCCAAATTATAATGATAGCTATAATTTTTATCATTCTTCTCTATAGCGTGCATATAGCAGCTCTCAGCAGCAGCATAGAATCCAAAATCGCAGTAGGCATCGCCAATTCTTGCATAGATAAGATCTGACAAGTCTGGCTCATTAACCATCTCATCCAGCATTACCTTACCGTCAGTTACTTTACCAAGAGCCATTACACACAAGGCTTTTTGAACCTTATATTTTCTTTCTTCCTGATCTATCGATATAGCTTTATTAACGGCATTAAATGCTGAAACAGCATCAATTTTAGTCAGCATACAGCTCGCTAAATACCAACCATCAGCACAGTCGGGATAACGTTGATTGAATAATTTAGCTTTATGCAAGCCCTGTTGTAACTGGCCTGTATTCAATGACCTAATCAACTCATTTAATAACTCTTTTTTCATCCAGACACACTCTGAAAGACAATCATGAATAGTACAATTTCTTTAGTCATAAAAAAACCGGGCATTGCCCGGTTTTTTTGGATTAATGAAATTTAAAACTCATACCCAACATTAACACCTATAGTTCTAGGTGTCGTTATATAGTCACGCTGGTTATTACCGTAATAATTTTCAAAAGTGCCGGTATCTGTTGACTGATATGCCTCGGGGTAGCTACCCGTTACACCCTTCTCATTAAACATATTTTTGGCGTAGAGAGAGACTGACCAACTATCCATTCTCAAAGTACTTGTCACACTCCAAATACTAAAACTGTCATGAGTCTCTTGCTGAGTACTACTATCATCTACGTTATTCAATGAATCTGATTGATAATAACCACTCAAGCGAGTTACCAGAGTCATATCCGTATTAATATCCATCGTATGATTCAGACCCAATGTCGCAACATGCTCTGGTGTGCCCGGTAAACGCTGGCCATCTTCGGATAGCACCGCTCCATATTGTGGCTGTATCAAGTCGTCTGTCAACTCAGCCTTGGTATAAGAGTAACCCGTCGTTACAATCAGATTTTCGGTGATAAGTGCCTCTAACTCTAATTCAACACCTTGAGTTTGAGCCGACTCTCCGTTTTGGGCCATGAAAAAGCCCCAGTCAGCCGTGGCTGTATCTATTTGCGGATCCTGCCAATCAATAAAGTATATATCAGCGGCATAACGTAATCTTTCGGTTGAGCCCTTGATACCAATTTCATAGTTTTTCACGGTATCTTTGCCGTATGTTTGTACCGAGTCGATATTGCCTTCCTCAAAAAAACCTGCATCGATAATGACGTTTGAGCCACCACGACGGAATCCTTCAGAATATGTGGCATAAAGCATTGCACGATCAGTCACATCCCAAGACACATTGAGTTTAAATTGAGTATCGTCTTCTTGCTGACTCGCATACTCTTTAAACGGTACATAATCCGGTTGATCAAACTCAGGGTAAAATGCTGAATCATTGGTTAGTTCATTATCAAACCAGCGCATACCCGCAGTAACACGCAACTCATCAGACACATTGTAAGTGACCTCACCATATACGGCTAAATCGGTAAAATTTTCCTTTCGTTCGAGAGACACATCTTTATCGTCAGTTGCACCATCCCACCATTCATCTGCTGGTGTTACAGCACCGTACTCTTTTAAACCCAATAAATGACTAAAGTTGGTGGATGAACGATCTTGATCCATATAATAAAGACCAGCTAACCAGTCCACTTTAGCATCGCCGTTTGAAACTAGGCGAAACTCTTGAACAACAGCTTCTTCATCATAACCAGCCTCAACAAACGCCACAGGCCTAGGGTTACCGGTATAGAGTATGTCGAACCAATTCGCGAAACCGCCTCTGTCCGTCACCCAGATACTGGTATTATCTCTAACGCCATTACCAGAGTGATCATAATAAGATGTATTAGAAGTTAATGTTGCAAAGCCAAGGTCAACCTCCACATCAAGAGTTGTCAACTCTACTTCACGCTCAGAAGGCTCCAACATAGTTGAGCCGTTATCGTACTCACCGTATTTAATACCGCCGGGTAAATCATTAGTCCAGTTATAGTCACCGCCGTTTGTTACTGCTCGCCTTGCACCGACTTCATCTTCTTGACGCTGGTAATTTACCTGGATAGAAAGGTCATCAGTAGGCTCAAACCTTAATGAAGCCCGAGCATACTCAATCTCAACTGTATCGGCATCATCCTTGGATGTATAACATGAGCCATTATTAATAATTTCACTGTCTGACAAAGAGCTGTCATTGACACTTACACAATCACCGCTATCCGTTTTCACCACGGGTATACCGTCAGCTAACTGATATAGATTCTTGAAATCAATAATACCATCGTTATCCATTTTTCCTGCTGACACTCTAAATGCCAACCGATCACTGATTGGTAAATTTAATACCATATCAATATTTTTATTATCGCCATCGGAACCGTCACTTTGGCCGTAGCCTGCATTCACACTACCACTTACTGCATCCATAGTAGGCTTATTCATAATGTATCGAACGGTTCCACCAAGCGACCCTGAACCATAAAGAGTACCCTGAGGACCTCTTAGAACCTCTACTCGCTCCATGTCTTTTAACAAAAAGTTGGCAAATATCGGCGTGTTATCAACATAGGTCGATACCGGCGCAACTGTTTGCTGCGCAACATCTCCAGAAATACCACCGTTAACATTGATACCTCGAATAACAAGACTATTAGCAAGACCGCTATTTCTATGGCCTCGATCGTTTAAGGTAACACCAGGGATAGTACGCATTAATTCTGTGCTATCGACGATTGCCTGCTCGGCGATATCACTCCCTTGAATCGCCGAGATATTAAAAGGAATATCCTGTGTTGATTGTGAGCGAGCGGTTGCGGTCACCATAACCTCTTCCAGCGCCGCCGAAGCTGAGCTAATAAACGCCACCTGCCCAGCTAACAATGTAGCTGTGGCGATTGAGATCGCTAAGGTTTTTTGTTGAAATTTGTTTGAACTACTCATGAATATCCCCTGATTAGTTTTTTACCGTTATTGTGTTATAAGTTTATTAGTATTTTTTTCTAGGCTTAACCATAGTCAAGCCTAGAAAATCTACGTAGTACCAGTTGGTAAGTTTCTATGAGTCCAGTTTGCACTCCACAAAAAAGCTGGGCCTATTAATCTACTTATTGCTTTCTCGCGCTGGCACAAGCAAATCACCCAATTTAGCTAATACCGCCGATTTATCGTGACCATCTATATAAGGCGGAAATTTCACTTTACTGTCTCTAAAACTTTTTAATGTTTGCCCTAAGCCATGTATCCCGCGCTCTCTAACGCGACGAACATGCTGCATATCAATTTCAATCGGTATCGTCTCTGCGCCAATACCAGCCTGATAAATAATGGTGCCATCGGGACCAACCACGATAGATTTACCCTGCCCTATATCACCAGCAACATTTATATTAAAGAAATAGCACTGGCCAACGACGGCATTGGTACGGGCAATTGAAAGCTCGATATCACGATCAATGGTATTGGTCATAGTTGGGCACAGAATCACTTCAGCCCCCATCCACGCTAGCGTGCGAGTCACTTCAGGAAACCATTGGTCGTAGCAAATAGATACGCCAAACCGGCCGACATCGGGTACATCGAAGATACAAAATTGATCGCCGGCCTCAATGCCTTTCTCATAGGGATAGAATGGGAACATCTTGCGGTAACGGCTTATCACTTCACCATCAGGGTTAATAACCGGTGTCGTATTATAGGTTTTGTCCGCTTCTGCTTCATACATGGAACCGGGGATCAACCAAATATTATGTTTATCCGCCAACTGACAATAAAACTGCTCGGCCTTGCCCGGCATCGCCTCTGCGTTAGCAGGGTCAGAGCCAAAGCTGGCCAATTCGCCCAGTAATATCATATCGACCCAAGGAAAAACACGGACTGTTTTTGCTATTTCCTGCTCAATTTCCGCAAGATTATCTTTTGCAGAAACGTCTAATTGCAAACTTGCAATCGAGAAGTGACTCATTAAATACCCCTTTAAATGTCACCAGCTAACCGTATTATTTTTTTCGGCTAGATATATACAGTGATTATGGGTAGCTAATGTAATAAACGGGAAAGGGTACACATAGAGCCAGTTATAACTTGGTGATGAGTCCAGATACTTTGCCTAGGTATTTTCTTCACTACTAGGCTCAGTCTTTTTTAACACCCCCTGGTCAATTAAACGCCCTTGCTCATCAAATAGTTTAAAAATCTCATCATCCATCACTACCTGGTAGATGCCGATATCAGCCCAGGCCCAACGACTCCATTGCCGACACCAGTGATCACCTTCGACCCACCACTTACCGGTATCGCAATCTTCATTGGCATAACCCGCCTTGCCAACCAAACTCCCATCAGCATAAAGTTCTATCGAGCAGGGTTCGCCATAGGCAACCGGAGTAAACATGGTAGTGTTGGCCAGCACTTTGGGAATATCGCCAGCCAATAACTGCGTGCCTCGCGAATTAGCAAAACTTTCAATTTTATTGGTGGTGAGGTCGTGAATAAGATCACGCAGTTTATCGACGCCCTCGCGAATACGCTCAGCGGGGATACTGGTCACCCCCATTCTAAAATAATCATTCAGCACTTGTTCACAAGCATAATAATGCTCCATTGGCTCTAACAAAATGCCTCGCTTAGCCGCCTCTTGCACCAAGTGCTTAACATTGATATCACTCGACACACGAATCCACAACGCGGTCCCACCTTGTGCCGGGGTAATTTCAACATAGGGCAATAAATAATAATTAACCGCGCGGCGCAAAGCGATCCAACGCTGCTCAAAGGTTTCATAAAGATGTAATAAAAAAGTATCGTAATAACCCAGCGATAAAAAGAAAGCGGCGCTGCGCTGATTATTAAGTGGCGGATGCCGCACCATCAATCCACTGAGTTTACGTGCCTCTGCAATCACCTCTGGGGCCGCCACCATAAAGCCTAAACGTAAGCCCGGCGACAAAACTTTAGACAGACAAGACATATAGATCACCCGGTTTTCGTTATCAATACTACGCAAAGCTGGGTGCGGGTGACCTAAATAATTACTCTCAAACTCAAAGTCGTCTTCAACAACCAGAAAATCTTGTAACGATGCTTTTTTCAGCAGGGCCTCACGACGCGCCATCGACATAGTGACACCGGTCGGCGTTTGATGACTGGGCGTCACAAAAACCAATTGGCAATCATCTAAATGCTCATCAATCAACATGCCCTCTTTATCGACAGGCTGATGGATAAGATTGGCGCCGCGCCGATCCAACAACTGCCTAGTGGCTGGATAGCCCGGTTCTTCAACCGCTACGCTAATGCTGTCATCGACCAACAACTGCGACACAAGATATAGCGCATGCTGGGTTCCGACGGTGATTAAAATTTCATCCGGACCCGCTTGAATACCACGGCGGGGTAAAATCTTGGTGCGAATTTCTTCGATCAACATCGGGTCATCCGCGTCACCGGTTTCACCCGCCCACTGATTTATCTCCCTAACACCTAGCGCCAGACGGCTAGCCTCGCGCCACTCCTTAACCGGATACAGCGAGGTATCAAATTGACCATCGATAAAGGGAAACGGATATTGCTGCCAATTGGGGGGCGCCGAAAATTCTTTTTGTGGCGACAAGGAGCCTTTAAAACGCTGCTGCCATTGTGAGGTGATGTTAACCGCCGTATCAGACTTACCCTCAAAGCCAACATGGCCAGCCATAATTTTTTCATTAACATAGATCCCGCTGCGCTCGCGGCTGACCAAATACTCTTCATCGATCAGCTGCTGATACACCAACACCACGGTATTGCGCGCCACAGTGAGTTGGTCAGCCAGCTTACGGGATGAGGGTAATTTCTTACCCGCGGGGAATGTGCCCAACATAATTGCCTCAACCAGCTTTTGTCGAATCTGACTCTGCAGATTCAACTCGCTATCGGGGTCGAGATAAATAAGTGTTTTTTCCATCGGGTAGTACTATTTAAAGGCGCTTTAATACAGCCGTTGATTATTGTTGTTTCACCAAGCTTACCAGCTCATCCAGCATCCGCAATGACAAACCCCAGATCCGCTGCTCGCGGAAAAAATAACAAGGCAAATCCAAGGTGATTTTTTTCATCTGCCATTGCATGCGCTGGCGATTACCGTGATCGGCCAAATATGCCAGCGGCAGCCAGATCACTTCGGCCACTTCATAATTAGGCGCTAACTCTGGCAGTTTATCCGCCATAAAAACATAAGGCGTTACCACCATCGGCTTGCGCCAGCGCAGGCTGGCGACCAGATCCGACAAGCGCCCCAAATACTCGGTATGCTGATCGGTATCTAGGCCAATTTCTTCCAAGGTCTCTCTTCTGGCGGTATGTAGATTATTGCGATCAAACTTCTCGCCTTTACCACCGGGAAATGCCATATGGCCCGACCAGGGGTCACCCTCTCGTTCAGAGCGCTTAATCATCAATACTTCCAAACCATGTGGCTGCTCACGCAGTATTAAGACCACCGCCGAACGCCTCACCCAGCGTCGATACCATTTCTTTTTTGGTTTAAAATGCTGCAGCTTACGGCTGGCATGTAACAGGGATTTAACCACTCAGAACTCCGCTTTGGTGTAAAATGCGCCGCTTTGATAATAGCGATAGCTAAAACTAAGACCAAGATAATGACAGCGAACACGATTATACACTTCAAAGATGTTTGGGCGGCCTACCGCGTTGACCCCGTTTTGCAGGATCTCAATTGGCATTGGCAAGCGGGCCAGCACTGGGCGATTATCGGCGGTAACGGTGCTGGCAAAAGCGCCATTGCACAGTTGATCGTTGACCAGCTACGCCCGCAGCGGGGTAGCATAGACAGTAGCATCCACCCTGATCAATGCCTGCATCTGAGCTTTGAAATGCAACGCGAGTTAATCAACCATGACATTCGCTTTGATGACAGCGAGACCCGCGATGATGCCTTTGATGTCGGCACTACTGTGCGCCAAGTGGTGTTACAGAAACACCCGCAAGACCAACAATTTGCTGCGGTGGTAAAACAATGCCACATCGACCATATTCTCGACCGCGGCATTCGTTTTGTCTCCACCGGTGAAAGCCGCAAAACCTTGCTGGCTCGAGCATTACTCAACCCACCACGACTATTAATTCTCGACAATCCCTTTGAAGGCCTCGATAAACAGGCGCAGGCGGAGATGTGGCAAATCATCGATCAGTTGCTTAGTTCATCGATAGAGGTATTGCTGCTGCTCAAGCAGGTCGATGAAATCCCGCCGGCCGTCAGTCATCTGCTATGGGTTGAACAGGGGAAAGTGCAGGCCTGCGGTGACAAGCAAACAGTACTGGTAAAAGCCCAACAAGCGCAGCAGACCATCCAGCTAGGCGAGCTACCCAGCCCTCGCCAACGGTCTTACCCGATCGACACTAGCCAGCCATTACTAGAACTCAAACAGGTCAATGTCAGCTATAACGAACAAGCCATTCTGAAAGATATTAATTGGCGTTTTGACTGGGGCCAACATTGCTGTATTGCCGGTCCTAACGGCGCAGGTAAGTCGACACTGCTAAGCTTACTCAGTGGGGAAAACCACAAAGCTTATGGCCAAAATATCAGTCTATTTGGTCGCCGCCGTGGCAGTGGCGAAAGTATTTGGGAATTAAAACAACGCTTTGGTGTAGTCAGCACCCAGCTGCAGCTTAATCATATTGGTCGTACGCGGGTTGCCGAAGTAATCGCCTCAGGCCTGTATGACAGTGTCGGCCTGCATCAACAATGCAGCGGACAAGATAGAAAAATAGCATTAGATTGGTTAAAGTTGATGGGGCTAGAAGATATTGCTACTAAAATGTACAACCAGCTTTCCTTCGGCCAGCAGCGCTTAGCAATGCTTGCCAGAGCCATGGTTAAATCACCGCTTATACTTATACTCGATGAACCCTGTATCGGTCTCGACCAACACCATCGCGATTTGATCTTAGCCCTGGTGGATAAAATTGCTGCACGTGGTAATTGTCATATCTTGTATGTCAGTCACACGGCGACGGAGATACCCGCCTGTATTAATCAAACGCTGAGCTTAACGCCGCACAAAGATGGCGGTTATACTGCGCTTATTGATAACACATCATAAAACGCTAAAACAAATTCTTAAACCAGCGCATTACGCCGGGCAAAGTCGCGCCACAGCTACTGCGCTCGGTGGGCGCTGTGCCTTGTAAAAAGGGAATATAGCGCGCCTCTTCACATATTTCGCGACTCAATAAACCAGTCTGACTATCTACCCAATGATAGGCGATACCCGCGGGCACTGAGAAATCCAGCGGCTGATGACTAGCGCTGGCGATAAACTCTCGCCATACTTTTAATGCGCCGCTACTACCAGTAAGACCAGCGCTGGTATTATCATCGCGCCCCAACCACACTACTGCTAAATAATCGCCCGCAAAACCAGCGAACCAAGAGTCGCGTAAATCATTAGTGGTACCGGTTTTACCCGCCACCAAAAAGTTATCATTCAAACGCTGGTAGGCGGATTTACCCGTGCCCTCTTGCATCACTTCTACCATCGCATAGTGCAACAAATGCATTAGCGGTTTTTCTACCACCACTTCTTGTTGCACTGGATACCGAGCTAATAAAGCACCACCTTTATCGGCAATATCAACAATTGATCGCAGCGGGCTATAAACACCAGCCGAGGCAATGGTCTGGTACATCACCGCCACTTCAATCGGCGATAACTCTGCAGCACCTAATAACAGTGATGGTAAAGCGGGTAACCGTCGCTTCACCCCTAACAAACTCGTCATATCGAGCACATTGTTCAAACCCACTTCCATGCCTAAACGCGCCGTCGCCTGATTGTAAGAGTTGGCCAATGACCGGTGCAGTAAAACACGGCCATGATGCCTGCGATCAAAATTTCTCGGTTGCCACAAAGTATCGTTAGGACCAGCCACTTCTACCGGGCCATCGCTAATCGGCGAAGCCAATGTATAGCGATGCGATTGCTTTAAGGCGGCCAGATAAACCGCCGGTTTAATTAAGGAGCCGATTGGCCGCACCGCATCTAAAGCGCGATTAAAACCTGCATACCGTATGCGGCGACCACCGACCACCGCCACCACATCACCCGTATTCACATCGGTGACTACCATCGCCGCCTCAATGCCTTTGTCTTGCTTATTCATTACCGACGCCAAACTTTGCTCCGCATGACGCTGGACAATGGGATCAAAGGCCGTATAAATATTCATGCCTTCGCTTTGTAAACTTTGCAGACTATAGTCACGGCGTAACTGCCGCCGCACCAAATCCAAGTAAGCAGGATAGACCGTCGCCATAGCGCTGTCTTTCGCCAGGCTTAAGGATTGGCGCTGGAAACCTTGCTGCTGTGCAGGCGTTATCAATTGATGTTCCGCCATTAGCTGCAGTACTAAATTACGCCGCTCCAACGCCCGCTTGGGGTTTCTCCAAGGATCATAATAGGAAGGTCCTTTTACCATTCCCACTAATAACGCCACTTGGCTGGCATCTAATTCTGCTAACGGCCGATTAAAATAATGCTGACTGGCCAGCGCAAAACCATGAATCGCCCGCGCCCCCTCTTGACCCAGATACACCTCATTGAGATAAGACTCCAGAATCTTATCTTTGCTGAAATGAAACTCCACTAACAGAGACATCACCGCTTCCAAACCTTTGCGCCACAGACTGCGGTCAGAACTGAGAAAAACATTTTTCACTAGCTGTTGAGTGATGGTGCTGCCACCCTGCACGGTCTGGCCAGCTTTAATATTGGCCAACATGGCGCGGGCTATTGAGCGTGGCGATACGCCAAAATGTTGATAGAAATCACGATCTTCTACCAATAATAGAATTTCCCGCAGGTTGCGCGGTACTTGTTCCAGCTTAACCAACAGCCGGTCTTCTTGATGGCGCGGGTAGATACTACCGATCGGTAACGGCTCCAGATAGACTTTATCCAAGGCCGCGCCGCCGACGGTCAGGATCGAGCTGATGCGATCATCTGCAATTTGTAGTTGAAAGCGCAGCGCTTTTATAGAGCCCCAACCGGCTTGAAAGCCGCGGCTATAGATATGGAAATTACCGTCTTGGCGCGACACATTACCGGGCTGACGCCAATCGCTGCCAAAGCGATAGCCAAGTCGATTAAGCTCATAGTGTAAATCATCCGCTGCCAAAGACTGACCGACAGACAGTGCTAAAGGACGGGCATAGACCCTAGCGGGCAGCTGCCATTGGCGTTCGTTGAGTTTGTATTGCACATTGGCATCGAGGTAGATCAAAGCAACAAAAAACAACACACCTATAGCAATGAACATCTTTAGCCACGAGAACGGTTTGCCAGCCGGTTTTTTGGCTTTCGCTTTTGTTTTGCGCTTAGCGGGCGCTGATGGTTTCTTCGGGCTCAAACTTTCACTTCTCTTTGGTTACTTTCTAAGCATTCGCTAATCACAGCGAACAAATAATAACATGATGGATTGTGTTAATTGCATTCATCCTCACAACCGCCATAATACAGCGCATACAGTTCAGCAAATTTACTGAGATCAGAGTTCACTATGAAAAAATATCAGCTTTATGGCATTGGCGCGGCTTTAGTAGATACAGAAATTGAAGTCAGCGATCAAGACTTACTCAACATCGGCGTTGAAAAAGGCCTAATGACCTTGGTTGATGAAGATCGCCAACAGCAACTTAATGAACAGTTACAAGGCCATATGGTACATGCCAAACGCGCCAGCGGTGGTTCTGGCTGCAACAGTATTTATGCTGCCAGTTGTTTCGGCGCCAACACATTTTACTCCTGTAAGGTAGCCGATGATGACAACGGTCGGTTCTTCTTACATGATTTACAAACAGCGGGTGTCGACTGCAACAGCCAAGATCATGGCGATCAGGGCGTCACTGGTAAGTGCCTAGTATTAATCAGCCCCGATGCCGAACGCAGCATGAATACCCACCTAGGTATTAGTGAAGGCCTGTCGGTCGCGCAAGTTGATGAACAAGCGATCGCTAACTCAGACTACCTATACCTCGAAGGTTATCTGGTCACCTCCGACACTGGTCGCGCCGCCGCTATTCACGCCCGCGAAATTGCTGAGCAACACAAAGTAAAAACCGCCATCAGCTTATCCGACCCGGGCATGGTACAGTTTTTTAAAGAAGGCCTGCAGGCAATGATTGGTGATGGCGTTAACTTAGTATTCTGCAATGAAGCCGAAGCCAAAGGTTGGGCCGACACTGACGACCTGGACATCGCCGTAGAAACATTGAAAAAACATACCGAAACATTTGCCATCACCTTAGGCGAGAAAGGCGCATTATTATTTGATGGCAAGCAATTGATAGACGTCGACCCCTTCCCCGTCAAGGCAATCGATAGCAACGGTGCTGGCGATATGTTTGCCGGCGCCTTTCTATACGCCATCAGTCACGGCCATGATTTTGCCATAGCCGGTCGCTTGGCCAGTCTCGCCTCTTCACAGGTGGTCAGCCATTACGGTCCACGGTTAACAAGCAAGCAACATGCAGCGTTGCTGGCGACACTCTAGCGGCACTCAAAAAGGCGCAAGCACCGATAATGCTTGCGCCTTTTTGCATCATTCAAAGCTGTACTATTACGCTAGTAATTAATGGTAATCATCGCCCGAAGGGTCTACATTTATTAATAAATCAACTTCCTCGGCCAACTCCTATAATGACCACGCAACAACGGATTCTACTGCTGCAATCAATGCCTTTTTTTGGCGCCATCAAAACCAGCAGCGTTAATCTTATCCTTGAACTATCAAAAACCTTGTCCATTAAATCGGGTGATTATTTCTTCCACCAAGGTGACTTGGGCGACTCCCTGTTCGTCTTGGAAAAAGGTCAAGCCTCAATTTTTAAGACCTATGACGACAAAGAATATGTGTTGCGCACTGCCCTAGATGGCGACTGTTTTGGCGATTTGGCGCTGATTGATTTCACCCCACGCAGTGCGTCGGTAAGAGCGGAAGCTGACTGCAAAGCGCTGAAAATTCCATCGTCGACCTTGCATACACTCTATAAACAAGACAGCGAACAATTTCTTTTGATTCAAATGAATATTGCCAGGGAGGTGAGTCGTCGCTTACGAAAAGCCGACGACCGTTGGTTTCAATGTCAAATCACCGACAACGATAACGCTCAACAAAAAGAGTGATTTAAGAAACCTTATTTCCTTTCATGCTTAGCCTACGGATTTTGCTAATACGGCACTCACTAATTTTGATTCGCTATCGACACCGGTCTTTAGTAACAGCGAATTGACTTGCAGACGAACCACATTTCTGGGCTGCTGTAATTCATCCGCTATATCATCCAAACTCAAACCTTGCAGCAGAGACCAGCACAACTGGGACTCCCGTTTATTTAAGTTAAAACCTTGCACCACCGTATCAGGTAGATAATGCTTTCCTGTACTGGCCTCATAAAATGAAGTCATTGTTGCGCTCCGCGACCGCATTGCAAAAATGATATGCAGGCCTATCTCTGGGTAATCACCGGTTATTGTTATCCTCTCTATTTTAACGAGCATAGGACGTAAAGAGAGCAAATATAGCGGTACTAATACCGTAAGATAAGTGGCAAAGTTGGCACAGGAGTATAAGCTACTGAGCGCCATAAAGACGCCGTTAGCAGGCCGCAAAGGGCCGAGCTTAACAAGAGAAGAGCTAGGCAGTCACTTGCTCTTCTTGCAGGTCCTCACTCCATTGAAAAATATTTAGCTCTATAAAGATAAAGGCAACCAGCCATAGAAAAGCATCCCAGAAATCGAGAAACTCACCATCGAAGCCCCAGTAAACAGCCGCCACAAATAGCACGCTATAGAGCACCACCTTAATCCATTTACTGATAGTTCTAACTAAGCCCGTAAGACCACCACGTAACTGCAAGAATACATCCACTTCTAATATCACCACCACCAACAACCAGGCAGCAGCGTTAATCACATCAGCCCAGGCCAAACGCTGAGCATTAGCCATGGCTTCAGAGCTAGCAATTAACTCCACGCCATTGACGCGAAATAATTCAATACCATTGAAGGCTGTGCAATTCTCGACGGTTAACAAAGGATAATTATCCAATATAAATATATAAGCAAAGCTGTTATCCACTAGATTACAGACATCGTCAATTTGCATGACTGAAACATCTAGCAGCAGTAATAGCTTATTGATATAGCCCCAAAAGGCATAGATAATAAATACATAACATAATGAACGCACGATATGTAGCGACCATTTGATAGCGCCACGAATTTTTTCATCGGAGATAATATAGGTTTCTAATTCAAACAATAGTAGCAACAAAACCCAAGCACTGGTATCCAC
This sequence comes from Oceanicoccus sp., assembly GCA_051277205.1. Taxonomy (GTDB): domain Bacteria; phylum Pseudomonadota; class Gammaproteobacteria; order Pseudomonadales; family Dasaniaceae; genus Oceanicoccus. The sequence goes on from JBNMPW010000001.1 coordinate 34,343, forward strand.
TGTCGCCGAGAAAGCCTCTACCACATCACCTAAGGCGACGCCGCCTTTGAAGATTGTTTCACTGGCCCGATAATCATCCTGAAAGAACAAAACGATGTTATAAGCCAACAAACAATAAACCAAATACTTAAAAAACTGGAATATATAATAAGATTTAGAATGATTATTACTAGTTACTACCACACCACTATCCATACTGGATCACACCCCACGAATATTCTGACATACAAATAAAACGCACCAGAAACAAAGCCATAAAAAAATGCCCGGTTATTTCACCGGGCATTTAGTCTATCTGTTAATCGTCAAAGTTAACTGACGGTAACTCTTGCAGTGTTTGATCAAGACTAAGCTTGGCCTTTTCAATAAGCTCATCGATATGCTCGCGAGTCATTATCAGCGGCGGTGAAATAATCATAGTATCGCCTACTGCCCTCATCACCAAACCATTTTTAATACAGAAGTCACGACATAGGCCGCCAACTTTACCCTGCTGAGGGAAGAACTGTCGCTTTTCTTTATCTTGCACCAGCTCAATCGCTGCTAACAAACCAACACCTCTAGCCTCACCGACTAAAGGGTGATCTGCCAGTTCACGCCAGCGTTTTTGTAAATAGGGACCTGTGTCTTTATCAACTTTCTCGACAATTTTTTCATCACGTAATATTTTTAGGTTAGCAATCGCTACGGCAGCGGCTACTGGATGACCAGAATACGTATAACCATGGGCAAGCTCACCACATTTCTCAGCCAACAAATCAGCGACACGATCACTCACTATAACGCCACCAATAGGCTGATAACCGGAGGAGAGCCCTTTAGCAATAGGCATAAAGTCTGGCTTGATACCGAAGTAATCAGAACCAAACCATTTGCCGGTACGACCAAAGCCACAAATCACCTCATCAGCAATCAACAAGATTCCATACTTATCGCAAATTCTTTGAATTTCTGGCCAGTACGTTGCTGGCGGAATAATAACACCCCCAGCACCTTGTAAAGGCTCGCCGATAAAAGCGGCGACTCGGTCTACACCGGTTGCCCGTATTTGCTGCTCTAATTGCTGCGCCACTTTTAAACCAAACTCATCTGGCTCCATGTCGCCACCTTCGGCGTACCAATAAGGCTGGTCAATATGAACAATACCCGGAATAGGTAAGCTGCCTTGCTCATGCATAAACTTCATGCCACCAAGGCTAGCGCCAGCCATAGTCGACCCATGATAAGCATTGTTGCGGCTGATAATAACTGTTTTTTGTGGTTCGCCCTTTAAATCCCAATAGCGACGTACCATCCGCACCACCGTATCATTACTTTCTGAGCCAGAACCTGTAAAAAACACGCGATTCAAGTGATCAGGCGCCAACTCAGCTAATAACTCGGCTAACTCAATCGCCGGCGGCGTGGTGCACTGGAAAAAACTATTATAGTAAGGTAACTGCTGCATTTGTTTATACGCGGCATCCGCTAATTCTTTGCGGCCATAGCCAATGTTAACGCACCATAAACCGGCCATACCATCGAGCAACTTATTACCCTCGGAATCCCAAATATAAACACCATCGGCATGAGTAATTATTCGCGTGCCCGCCGCACTCAATTCTTTGCCGTCGCTAAACGGGTGGATATGAAATTTTCGATCAGCTTCTTGCAGTTCAGCGGTATTAAATTCAGTTGATGCGTTCATAGTATTTCTCTTTCAATTTTTTACTGTCAATTAAACATTAAACGACTGATATTTCTGGTTTGGCTATCAAATTATAGGGGGTCTATCAACCACATCCCCATGTTCTCCGGCCAATCATCCGTCACTTTCTGCAGAAGATTATCTCCGACACCCAACATTCAGACTCAGTAATCTGGCGATCTTCTAAGCCGGTTTTTAAGTCGCTATTAATCACAACATGCCCTTTTGGCGTCATCTTTGGGGCATTAACTTCTACAGAGCAGTCAATATTTGTCAAAGCAGAGCTACAGTACTACCCGTGGTGATTATTTTCAACACTACGGTGATTATTAAACACAATTGTTAGTTTCATGACTCAAGCTAACTTTTATACGACACAACCATTAACTTCAACAGCACTCTATAGGGGATATGATTACTTTTTATTAATCAACACGTTAATCGGATATCCCGGCTATTCAGGATCCTCATATGAAAACAACTATGACAACTCTCCCAATAGCCTTACTCGCCGTTATAGTGGGTGGCTGCAGCGGTATAGATGACACCTCCGCCCAACCAACCATCTCACCCGGACTACTGGCTATTCTAGGTCCAGCAGTGAAGCAGATAGAGAGCTACAGCCTAAACGGTTGGAACTATATCAACCCCCAAGCGCTAATTATTAACTCATCACCGAACCGCGACTATCTGGTTACCTTGCGTAATCGCTGCCACGAATTATCGAACCAAAAGATTATCGGCACTACCGCCACCGGCACGGCGATGCACGCGAATTTTGGTAACGCTGACTGGCACCGGCCAAACCCGTAACGGCTATACCGATCAAATCTATGCCTTGAGTAAGGCTTCTAATGATGACCAATAGAAACCTAATAAGTTGGCGCTTACTTACGTTTAGAGCTCCATTTTGGAGAGGTATTGGCACTGACAATCACTAGCGGCTGATCACCCACCGAGCGAAAGCGATGGGGGGTGGTACCCTGAAAATAATAACCCTGATTAGGGCTTAGCACTTGGGTTTGCTCGCCAACCGTCAACTCCAGCAAGCCCTGTATCACCACACCACCTTCATCACCACTATGGCTGATGCGGTCTTCGCCGGTATCAGAACCCGGCTGCATCACCTCCCGCAATATTTCCAGAGCGCGGTCTTTTTGGCCCGCGCCCAGCAAAAAATAGTCGATGTCTTTTTGACCTAGGTTGGGTTGCTCATCTTCTCGATAAAAAGGTGAGTGCTCGACCTGACTTTCATCGGCAGAAAAAAATTCCGCCAACGACATAGGGATGCCATCGAGTAGTTTTTTCAATGAGCCCACCGAGGGGCTCACCCGATTTTGCTCTATCAGCGAAATAGTACTGTGGGTGACACCCACTCGTTTGGCCAACTCTCGCTGGGAAAGCCCTTCCAGTTTACGAACGGCTTTTAATCTTTCGCCCACATCAAAGGTCATAGTTGTCGATCCAATACTACTAATGATTCGGTTACGGCTATCGACTGCGGACTAATCTGAGCTTTATAGGCAAGCACTTCTACCCCCGCTTCCAGCGCTTGCCGCAATGTCTCGCCATAGGCCGCATCAATGGCATCTGCCGGTGCTACTCGGTCGATACCGCTATGTTGCACACAAAACAGCAATACGGCTCGATGCCCCTGCTCTGCCATAGCGATTAGCTCGCGCAAATGTTTGCGGCCACGCTCACTGACCGCGTCGGGAAATACCCCGAGGCCATCTTCGAGCAGCAGAGTAACGCTTTTTACTTCGATAAAACACAGCGGCAAACCCTCGGCCTCTAACTGCAAATCAATACGGCTGCCCTCCTCGCCGTATTTCACTTCTCTGCGAATCGAGCCGCCAGCGACCTGATAAGCTTGCAACTCAGTAACCGCGCCATTACTAATCGCCTCTTCTACTAGAGCATTGGCTTTGGCCGAGTGGATACAGGCCATATCCCCCGCCAACGTTTGCACCAGCTCCCAAGTATGGGGATATTTGCGCTTGGGGTTTTCTGAAGTGGACAGCCAAACCGTCGCACCCGCCTCAGCACAGCCGGTCATGGCACCCGTATTAGGGCAGTGGACGGTCAGTGTGTCGCCGGAGGGCAACAGCACATCTGCTAAAAAGCGCTTATAGCGCTTTAGCAGATGTGCTTGTATCAAAGGGGGACACTGCATGACCGATTATGACTTAGTCTTCAAAAATACTTTGCGGTAGTACTGCAATTCTTCAATCGACTCGCGAACATCATCTAACGCCAAGTGTGCACCTTTTTTCTGAAAGCCATTTAGCAAGTCTGGCCGCCATCGGAGCATCAGCTCCTTCAAGGTACTGACATCGAGGTTCCGATAATGAAAGTACCTTTCTAATGCCGGCATATATTTGACCAAAAAGCGTCGATCCTGGCCGATGCTATTGCCGCAAATGGGTGATGCGCCCTCTGGCACATGCTGACGCAAAAATTCGATGGTCTGTTGTTCGGCTTCAGCCGCGGTCATCGGGCTGTTGCGTACCCGCGTGGTGAGGCCAGAGTCACCGTGATGCGTGGTGTTCCACTCATCCATACCGGCCAATACCTCATCACTCTGATGGATCGCCAGCACCGGGCCTTCGGCGATGGTATTGAGATCTGCATCGGTAACAATGGTGGCGATTTCGATGATGACATCGGTATCCGGTTCAAGCCCGGTCATTTCCAAATCGATCCAAATCAGATTGAGCTTACTTTTACTGGCGGCATCCGTCATAAAGCTTCCATTAAACAAAGAACATGAATTAAAACAGCAATGAATAGCAGGCAAGTGTAGCAAAATTGTCCCGATGTCTTAATAATAGCAGCACATTCATTCAAACCCGACCTGCATGAGCAAACGCAAACTAACGCGACGCCAAACTTGGCGCATCAAGAAAGTCCAAGACGAGCGTACTGAACGCGCCCAGAAACGGGAGGGCGCTGTCGACCAACAAATTACCGAAGGTGAACTAGGTGACGAGCAAGAAGGCCTAATCATCGCCCACTTTGGTAGCCAAGTAGATGTAGAGTGCCTGCAAGGCAAAGATGAAGGCATTATTGCGCGCTGTCATCTGCGCGCCAACCTCGACAATTTGGTCACCGGCGACCGCGTTATTTGGCGAGCGGGCAAACCAACCGGCGTCATCGTCGCTCGCCTACCACGACAATCGGAGTTATCTCGCCCCGACCTTCACGGCCAGTTGCGACCGATCGCTGCCAATATAGATTATATTGTGCTGGTAATTGCACCACTGCCAGAACCACATAGCAATTTAGTCGACCGCTATTTAGTTGCCGCCGAGTCAGTCGATATTGAGCCGCTAATTTTACTCAACAAAGTGGATTTATTGGATCAGCATAATCAACAAGAAATTGATCAACTATTAGAGATCTATCCGCAGATAAATTATCGGGTGCTACGTACCTCTACCGAAAGCCAACAGGGTATCGCCGAACTCAAAGCCATATTGAAAGACCGCACCAGTGTTTTTGTCGGTCAATCTGGCGTCGGTAAATCCTCATTGATTAATATGCTATTGCCCGGCGTCGACTTAAAAGTTGGTGCGCTATCCCAAGGTAAGGCCAAGGGCACTCACACCACCACCACCGCCAAGTTATTTCATTTTCCGGATGGCGGTGATCTGGTCGATTCACCGGGGATACGCGAGTTTGGCCTTTGGCACATGGAGCGGCATCAAGTATTGGATGGTTTTAGCGAGTTTCGACCTTTTCTCGGCCACTGTAAATTCCGCGACTGCAAACACCAGGTTGAACCCGGCTGCGAATTACTGGCGGCGGTAGAGCGTGGCGATATCAGCCGACGACGGTTAAACAGTTTTGAAAGTATCGCTAACTCGCTAGAAAATCTATAGTAAAAAAATCTATCTGCACACTATTCCCGCAACGCCGATAACTTTAAACTCGACAGCAGGCCCTCAAAATAGCCGCAAGAACCTGCAGACAAACAAGCGGATATCACATAAAAAAAAACTACACAGCCCTCAATCGCTGCCTACAAAAACTGTCGACCGATTAATCTAGCTTCCAATCTACAGCTGATTTTGTAGTACAATCTGCCGCCTGCGGTGCAGATAAAATGCATCTATATCAGTGCATCTATATCAATGCATCTATACCCATTAACCTATACCAATGACTATCGCGGAATGATTGTTATGACCCAAGCACTGCCACTGTTATTAGAAGCCGAACAATTTGCCACCGTGCTTGCCAGCCATCCAATGTCTGGCTCGTTGTTGATACTCGACACCAGCAGCAACGAAAACTATCTAAAGCACCACTTGCCTGGTGCCATTCATATCGAACCAAAAGCCCTGCAATGTGGCACCCCACCGGTACCGGGTAAATTACCCAGCCAGCAGCAATTGACGGACATGTTCTCTGAGGCCGGCTTGACCGCCGATCAACAAGTGGTGGTATACGATGATGAGGGTGGCGGCTGGGCCGGACGACTGCTGTGGACCTTAGACGTATTGGGCCATCACAACACCGCCTATCTCAACGGCGGCATCCATGCATGGCTTAACGAGGGCTACCCGGTTGAAAGTGGTGGCGGACAAACAAGCCCCAGTGATTTTGTTGCCACTATTGATAATGGTCCCATTGCTGAAGCTGAACAGATTATTCCACTGTTAGGCACAGACAATTTCGGTATTTGGGATGCTCGCTCTAATGCCGAATACGACGGTAGCAAAGTATTTGCCAAGCGCGGCGGCCATATCCCCGGCGCTGTTAATATTGATTGGTTAGAATTGATTGACCGTGACAACAGCACTCGACTGGTCGATCTAGAAGGATTACAGCAACGCCTAAACAGCCTTGGACTAACTAAAGACAAGCACATCATCACCCATTGCCAAACTCATCACCGCTCGGGGCTAACTTATTTGGCGATGAAAATTCTTGGTTATAGTCATATCAAAGCCTACCATGGCTCATGGTCAGAATGGGGCAACCGTGAAGACACCCCGATCGAAAAGTCATTCTAAGAGAAATTTATGAACACTGTATTTATTATTTTTCAATATCTGGTACCACAGCATTTATTATCACGGCTTGCAGGCAAAGTGGCCGATTGTGAATGGCCGTGGCTGAAAAACTTATTTATAAATTGGTTTATCGATCGCTACCAAGTCAACATGGACGAAGCAGCTGATCCAGAGCCTACCAACTACGCAAGCTTTAATGCTTTTTTTACTCGTCAATTAGAAGCAGGCGCACGCCCCATTGTTGCCGAAGGCAACGCTATTGCCAGTCCCGCCGATGGCGCTATTAGCCAACTGGGTACTATCGAAAACGGACGCATCTTTCAAGCCAAAGGGCAGAACTACACATTGACAGAATTATTAGGGGGTGACGAAGCCATCGCCGCACCTTTTCAAGACGGTAAATTCGCCACTGTCTACCTATCACCCAAAGATTATCATCGCGTGCATATGCCCATCACCGGCACGTTAAAAACTATGATCTATGTGCCCGGCGATTTATTTTCTGTCAATACCGTCACCGCCGAAAATGTACCGCGATTGTTTGCTCGCAATGAGCGCGCGGTGTGTATTTTTGACACCGAAATCGGCCCCATGGCAGTAGTGTTAGTTGGCGCGATGATCGTAGCCGGTATCGAAACTGTTTGGGCCGGACAAGTGGCGCCGATTAAACGCAGCATCAACACCCAACACTATTTCGACCAGGAATTATCGATCAGCTTACAAAAAGGTGATGAAATGGGACGCTTCAAATTGGGCTCCACGGCTATCGTATTGTTTGGCAAAGGCGTTATGGAATGGAGTCAACAGCTAGACGCCGCCAGCCCAACCGTGATGGGTGAGTTACTGGGTCAGATGACTACCGGCTAAAATAGATGTTGGATCTACAGTGGTATCAATACGGCGCTATCGCTCTGATTTTCATCTGGAGCGGCCTGGTGCGTTCCGGCTTAGGTTTTGGTGGCGCCGTTTTTGCCCTACCGTTTTTATTAATATTAGTTAATGACCCGTTAATATGGTTACCTCTCATTTCGGTGCATCTGCTATTTTTTTCCGCTCTCACTGTCATCCAAAGCCACAAAAAAACCAACCAAGATAACAACAGCGAAAGCAGTATTGATTGGCGCTATTTACGCTACTGCCTCGGCATTATGATTATTCCCAAGATGATCGGCGTGTTTGGCTTGGTCACACTACCAGTAGAAATTTTAAGTGGTATTATTTTTACTATCACCGCCGCTTATTCATTAACTTATGTCTTCAATAAACCTTTTAGCAGTAACAATAAATGGCTAGACATTGGTTTTCTGATGTTGGGTGGCTATATCAGTGGCACCTCATTAATTGGCGCTCCGTTAATCGTGGTGGTGCTAGCTAAGCATATCAACCGCCATCAACTGCGTGACAGTTTATTCGTACTGTGGTTTATTTTGGTGACGATTAAAATGGTCGCCTTTATTTATATTGGCATTGATTTGCAATTGATACACCATCTCTGGTTATTACCAGCAGCGGGAATTGGTCATATGATTGGCTTAAAGCTCCACGATAGAATGCTACGTAGCGACCCAGTACTTTTTTATCGCGGGCTTGGCAGTATATTATTATTTATGAGCTTGATTGGTCTTGGGCGAATATTCAGTTAGCCGCGGTTTACTGCAAGCGCATATTATCTAGATTCAGTGTGGTTGCTTGAGGCTGATCCATCACAAAAGCCCATAGCCACCGAGGCAGCCGATAAAAGATAACGGGGCCAGCAAGATAAGAATAATTAGAGCAATTTTATTTTTTGTTATAAATTGATTATTCATTACAGAGGTCATATTTAAACCGTGAAGCTTGATAACAAACCTTTTAACTGCAGAAGTTTAGTCGGAGAGCAAGACGCCATCACTGCAGCCAGAGTATCGTCTTTATTGACAGTAGCCGAAAGCTGCGTAAGTTGCAGCGCATACCACAGCAACGCCAAATAACTGTAAATAACTCGCTGATGCGCTAAGCGTTGCAAATCTTGCTTATTAAAGGAGCGCCCAAGATACGCCACTAGCAATTGCTTGGCGGTGCTATCATCCAACTGCTGCCCTTCGCAGATAACCGCCAGATCAAAAAAAGGATCACCCATAGCGGCGTACTCCCAATCAATGGCATAGAGACTTTCATTCTTGATAATCAAGTTTTCTGTTAGCAAGTCATTGTGACACAAACATAAACGCGCATTATCTTGCGTACTGAATAATCGTTGGCTGGCAACGATATGATGTTCTAGCTGATCGGTCAGTGCATGTAATTGCATAGCCATATCGCTGTGCATATCAATACCTTGCCAATATTTTTCTATTTTTTCTCTGACATCAAGCATGGCTGTAATTGCGGGCAGTTGATGAATTTTTTGCAGCAACTGCGCCAGTTGCTGACCGCCCGCAACTGACTGAGATTTTTCAAGTGACCAATGCTCGCCATCAATATACTCTGTCAGCAGATAGCGCTGATGAGGGTCACTGTAATGACAATGGGGCGTAATACCCTCATCTGCCGCCAGTGACATCGCTTGTAATTCTGACTGACGGTTGATATCAAGGCTATGGCTGTGATTGGCATTAATCCGTAACACCCATTGGCTATGAGGACTTTGCACGCAATAACTTTGATTAGTAAGGCCATTGCCTAAAGGTTTGACCGTAGTCGGTTCACACTCTGACCATAACGGCCATTCAGCCAGCGCGGCGTCTAACTGAGGTGAATTAAATAACGCATTGTTTGACAAGGGGTTATCCAGTGCTGGCACTTAGCCAGAAATTTGAGGCTGTTGGTGTTGATAAATAGTACGCCATTTATAATAACCAAAAAACACCAATACGACATAAGTAACAAACAGCAACGCCGTTAGATATAATTCGCGGTCGATATACAAAAACACTGACACGCTATCAATAACAATCCAATAAAGCCAATTCTCCAGCACCTTTTTGGCTACCATATAGGTAGTGATAACCGCCCCCCAAGTGGTAAATGAATCTACATAAGGCAACGCCGCCGAGCTATTATGTTGCAGCAAATATCCCGACACAGCGGTCAAAACAGCCACCGTCAACAAAGCCAAACAATGCTGCTGTAAAGACCAGCGATGGATTAATATTTTTGCTGTTTGAGTATCTACAGTCGATTGCTTCCGCCATTGCAACCAACCATAAACTGCCATTAACAAATAATAGATTTGCAATACCGACTCCATCAACAAGTCTACATCCCAAAAAATAAAGATATAAATTGCGGTACTCAGCAATGCCGCATACCAGCATTCAATGCGCTCCATCATGGCCAGCATGAGATAAGCCAACGCTAATATAACCGCCAACAACTCCCAGCCTGACATTAACTGCCAAGCGCCGACAACATTTAACCCTAATTCATCCATAGACAACCTATTATTCAGCCGGGCTTAAATCACTATCAATAAACTTACAAACAAAAATGGCTCTGCCGAACTGTTCAAAAGATCGGCGCATTTCATCGCGCATCACATCCATCACCAAGTCATAATCACCAAAGATTTGGGTACTCATGGTACTGGTAATCACACGCAAAGCAGGATACCTATTCACCCGATCAATAAAATCTTGGATCGCCGGGATATATTCATTCTTTAAGGGGTACATGCTTACTTCTACTGAAAGCTTCATCATTTAACTCCAAATAACTGGGGCGACATGCCTGGCAGAAATACCAGAGCGGCTATAGTCTTATCTAGCACCGCCCCGTTCCGCTGATTGATGGTTATTTAAAAAGTATAGCTGGCAGAAATACCGGCCACACGTGGCGCAGCAAACTGATAATAGCTTTCTGGTGCATAGCCATTAGCGGGGTTATTACCAAACTGATTACTAAAATAGAAACCGCGCGTGTAATAATCTTTATCCGTTAAGTTCTTGGCCCACAAAGCTACATTCCAGTTATCGGCCTGGTAAGTTAACCGCGCATTAAATAACTCATAGCTATTAGACTTTTCATCATGGCTATTGGAGAAATAAAACGCATCTTTGCCTTCAGCTTCCAAACGTAATGTTAGGCGGCTCATTAAAGCAATTTCAGTACCCACAAAAAACTGATAACTAGGAGCATGGGCAACATCGCGACCATCTAAATCTACCGGTGTTAAAACCGCCCCATTAAAATCATCTTTGGCATCGACATGAGATTCGCTGAGAAAGTCATCAAACTCTGCATTTAATAAACCTATCGCTGCAAAAAATCGCAGTGACTCAGTCGCTTTAAAATTAATATCCAGTTCTAAACCCGTGGTATTACCACCGGCAGCATTGGCCAGAAAATCATCAAAAGAAAAATCATTAGGGTCAAAAATAGACTGTTTGGCTTGCACATCACTACGGTCTTGATAAAACAAAGCGACCTGTGCCTGTAAGCGATCATCCAACCAAGCACCTTTTAAACCTAACTCATAGTTGAGCATGTATTCGGTATCAAACTCAAACACCGAGCGACTAATATCTGTGTTAGATGCCGCCGCCGAAATTATTTTACCATTCACACCACCGGCCTTATAGCCCCGCGAAATCAATCCATAGACCATGGCATTGTCGGCATAGTGATATTCTAAACTAACACTACCACCCCACAGATCTTCATCATTATTTGAGTTCACTGACAAGCTGTCACTGTATTCCGCTTGCCGGCTTTCTAGTCGCAGCCCGGTCACCAAGTCCAAACGGCTATTTATAGCAGTAGTCAGCTGGCCATAGAGGGCATAATTCTCGGTATCAAACTGACTCTCAAAACTATTATTTCTAACCAAGCTCTGCTCTTCATTACGCAAATAAACACCAGCCACCCAGCTACTATTACCGGCAAAAATATTATGATCAGGTTTTGAAACGAAACGAATATCGGCACTGATATTATCTTGATCACGGGCATAATTATCCGTTGAGCTGTAGCCATCAGGGTGAAAGCCTTCATAAACCCAGTCTTCGTCATAACCGTATTCAGTTTCTGAATCAGCAGCACTGATCACGGTTTCAACGCTGAAGTTATTCGCACCAGAAAAGACCGTACGTAATGAAGCTGCAACCGACTCTTGTCGATCCCAACCGGGTTGATCCGACAATGTGGTGCGACTGTTATCTAAACTAAAAGCATCATAACCATTATCAACATCTATATAGAGCAGGTTGAAATCCATCTGTAAATCGTCGCTGGCATCAAAGCGCAACTTAGCTTTCACCACAGACTCGTCTAGGTCGCTAGTATCATCACGCTGTAAAAAGTCATTATCGGTATAACCATCCGACTGTTGGTTCTGTGCCGCTAAGCGATATTTGAACCGCTCGCTCAGTGGTCCACTAACCACCAGTGAAACAGTCTGGCTGTTATATTCCGCCAATTCCGCGCTGATTTTTGCCATTGGCGTATCGCTGGGTGCATTGCTGTTCATATTGATTAAACCCGCCAGTGCGTTGGCGCCATAATGCGTGCCTTGCGGGCCACGCAATATCTCTACCTGCGACATATCCAAGGTGCTAGCCGCTAATCCTAAACCAGTAAAATCAATCCCGTCGACGATTAGGCCGACCGATGGATTAACCGGATCAACGAACTGACTGCGCTCGCCGATACCACGAATTTGCAAAAAACGGCCACGAGAAGCACCTGCTGAAAAATTTACATTGGGCGCCATATTCAGTAGTTCATCGAGATTACCGGCACCGCGTGCCTCAATCGTCGATTGATCAAACACGCTAACACTGGTGCCAATGTCAAGCGCGCTGGCATCACGAAACTGGCTGGTAACCACCATTTCTTCTAGGCCGGTGATGGCAACAGTTGTGTCCGCGTTTGCGAATGACGCAACAACGACTGCTGCGCTCAAATATATAGAACTTGCGATATGTCTTGGGGTAAAAAAATATTTCATTGGTTCTCTCTCGTAAAATAAAATGAAAGAGACCCGGTGTGCGACGAGAAGAGGAGTATTGAATGTCACCTATTCCTACGCCGGTATTAACCGGATCAGGTTCAAGGGTTTGCGCTAAACGATAAAATCGTTTGCAACATCTCAGGCCGGAGCCACCCCTTAGGTTTGCGGGCGCAATTGTAACAGGAAAGATTGTCGCCGCCAGTGGAATTTTATCTGATGTCTAGATTTGGTGTAGGTATAGTTGCAGGCTTCGTCCGTCAGGCCAAAGGCTTAGTGCTTAACCGGCACTGATAGGCGGGTGAAAAATAAGCTGGACAACATTGCCATCGGGGTCGAGGCAATAAAAACTGCGAGCACCGTCGCGGTGGGTTTTCGGCGTATTTTTTATCCGCACACCGTTTTCTTTCAAAAATTGATACCATACATCTACTTGGTCTATAGCATCAATAATAAAACCAATATGATCAAGCCGCTGCACAGCTGCCGGGCGTTCGCCACCGGTATAACGATGCAACGCCACATTATCATTACCGGAGCTTAGGTAGATATTGTCTGCATCCGGCTCCCACTCAATCTCCATACCCATTAATTTGGTATAGAAAATAACTGTCTCTTCAAAGCTTTCTACAAACAAAGCGACATGGCGCATACCGGCTGTCGGCGCGGGACGTTTAGCATCAATAGTCATAGTTAACCCTCGTTATAGCAATGAGATTCAAGATTTTACTCTGCCAGTTCTTTAATTTCATGGCTATGACTGACATCAACACCAGCTGCCTCCATCATAATCGAAGCTGAACAATACTTTTCAGCGGATAAACTCACCGCCCGCTTTACCTGCGATTCTTTCAAGCCGCGGCCAGTGACGATGAAATGCAGGTGTATTTTGGTAAATACGGCGGGCACTGCATCCGCTCGCTCAGCCTCTAATTCAGCGACGCAGCCACTGACATCCTGACGGGATTTCTTCAGCATTGTCATTACATCAAAGGAAGCACAACCGCCCATCCCCATCAGTAACATCTCCATTGGTCTTGGGCCGAGGTCACGGCCACCAAGGTCTTCTGGCCCATCCATCACCATTCGATGGCCAGTTCCAGACTCGGCTACAAAACTGACGCCATCAACCCAATTTATCGTTGCTTTCATTAATAAAAAATTCCAATCTATGCCGGCTAGGCTCAAATATGCAAGCTTAGCACAACCATACCATTGACCAAATATTTACAATCGTGGTAATCGCCTAGCGCAACTGGCATTTACGAGCCATACTGAAAGGCAGAATTTAATAACGATCAGATTTTAGTTTTTATGAGGACCGTACCTTGGTTAGTTTAGCGTTAAGCCCACATATCGAAAATGTCGAAGAGTTTCTCACCCACTGTCATCGTCGCCGCTACCCTGCTAAAAGCACGCTGATTTATGCCGGTGACACCAGTGACTCTCTTTATTACATCTTAGAAGGCTCGGTCACCGTAATGATCGAAGATAATGACGGCAAAGAGATTATTGTCGCCTATCTGAATAAGGGCGATTTCTTTGGTGAAATGGGCTTATTCGAAGGCCAACAAGAACGTAGCGCTTGGGTAAAAGCCAAAACAGCCTGTGAAGTAGGTGAAATTAGCTACGCAAAATTCCACGAGCTCAGCAAAACAAACCCCGAGTTCCTACTCGCCGTTGGCACCCAAATGGCCAAGAGCTTGCGCGCCACTACCCGTAAAGTTGGCGATCTGGCCTTCCTTGACGTAACTGGCCGAGTCGCCCGTACCTTGCTCGACTTGTGCAAGCAACCGGACGCCATGACCCATCCCGATGGCATGCAAATCAAAATCACCCGTCAAGAGATCGGCCGCATTGTTGGTTGCTCACGAGAAATGGTTGGACGAGTATTAAAAACCTTGGAAGAACAAGGTTTGGTAGAAGCCAAGGGTAAAACCATGGTGGTATTTGGCACTCGTTAATGCGGGCAAGTCCATGCCACTTCCCAGAAACAGGCTGAAGGTTATTGCCCCGCAACTGGCGGCCCTCCGGGATACCCCCTTTTTTATTCTTATGCCTACTGAAAACTTTTATCGTCGCATGAGATGTCGAGATCAATGTGGCGGTTACTGTTGCGTAATATCAAGGGCAAGGGCGAGAACGGGTTAGAGACAGCGCAGCCCTTTAAGGCTCTGGATTAAACGACGAAAGTCGGGACGACCATTGAGCAATAGTGGCCCCCGCACTCATCGTTAACTGCACAAAATTTGCTTATCGTTGTAGTTTAACTAAAAAATAATTCCGCTAATTTTTCACCAGGTTGCTCAGCGCGCATAAAGGCCTCGCCCACTAAAAAGGCATTGACCCCATGCTCGCGCATCAACGCAACATCAGCTGGCGTATGGATGCTACTTTCCGTGACTACCAAGCGGTCATCGGGAACATGCGGCAGCAAATCAAAGGTCGAATTCAAACTGGTTTTAAACGTGTGTAAATTGCGGTTATTGATACCGACTAAGGTATTGCCCAAGGGCAAAGAGCGGTCGAGCTCGTCGCGATCGTGCACCTCCACCAATACATCCAAGCCCAACTCCAAGGCGACAGCATTTAGCTCCGCCATTTGTGTATCTTCAAGACAGGCCACAATTAGCAAAATACAATCAGCACCGATAGCCCGCGCTTCAAACAGCTGATAGGGGTCAACAATAAAGTCTTTGCGGATAACTGGCAGATCACAGGCATTGCGCGCCAACTGTAAAAACGCTTCGCTACCCTGAAAAAAATCCTTATCGGTTAATACCGACAAACATGCAGCGCCACCGGCTTGATAACTTTTGGCAATCGCAGCGGGATCAAAGGGATCACGAATCACACCTTTACTCGGGCTGGCTTTTTTCGCCTCAGCAATAACTGCCGACTGCCCCGCCGCCACTTTCGCCTGCATACTGGCAACAAAACCACGACAAGCGCTCTGTTGAGCAATGGCCTGTTCTAAAGCCGCGATTGAAGTCTGCGGTAAACGTTCAGCAATCTCTTCATGCTTGCGGTCGACAATCTTCTTTAAAATAGTTGGCGTGTTCACGTTATTTTCCTGTTACGTTCTTCAGTGTCGTTTTCGATAATTTTTTTCAACTTCTAGTCTTTAAGAGACTGACTGAAACTGACCAAGGCATTGAGCTTTTCCAAGCCTGCGCCAGATGCCAATATGGCTTGCGCCTGACTAACTCCCTGCTCAAGATTGGTCGCCAGATTCGCCGCATAAATCGCCGCACCCGCATTCAACGCTACAATATCCGCTGCTGGACCCGGCTCACCGCCAAGCAATTTTTGAATCAAGGACAAACTCTCACCAGCTCCAGCTACTTTTAATTGCGCCAAGGGACTGCGCACAATGCCAAATTTCTCAGGTGTAATTTCATACTCCGTAATGGCGCCAAATTTCAATTCGGCTACATAGGTAGTATCAGCACAACTAATCTCATCGAGACCATCGGCAGAATGCACCACCAATACATGGTTGCTGCCCAAATCTTTTAATACTTCAGCAATCGGACGAACCCAATCCCGGCTATACACCCCCAACAATTGATTGGGCGCGCCAGCCGGATTTGTTATCGGCCCCAATAAGTTAAACACCGTGCGAGTGGCCAACTCTTTACGCGGCCCAATTGCATGTTTCATCGCGCGGTGATGATTGAGCGCAAACATAAAACCCACCCCTACTTCATTTACGCAGCGCGCTACTTCATCGGCTGATAAATCTAGGCGCACACCGGCAACTTCCAACAAATCAGCGGCGCCACTGCTTGAACTCACCGACCGATTGCCATGCTTAGCCACTTGGCCACCGGCAGCAGCCACCACAAAAGCACTGGCAGTAGAAATATTAAAAGTGCTGATACCATCACCGCCGGTACCAACGATATCCACGATATTATCGCCATCGACTTTAACGCCGGTAGCTAACTCGCGCATCACACTCGCGGCGCCGGTAATTTCATCGACCGTTTCACCTTTCATTCGCAATGCCACTAAAAAACCCGCGATTTGTGCATCGCTGCATTCACCCGTCATTATCTGACCCATAACCGCAATCATTTGCTCGGTATCAAGTGAGCGACCTTCGATAACTTCAGCAATTGCTGATTGAATATTCATTGCTTGTTCCGCCTAACTGTCTAAAAAGTTTTTTAATAAATCATGCCCATGCTCACTCAAAATCGACTCAGGATGAAATTGCACGCCTTCTACCGCTAAGGTTTTATGGCGCACGCCCATAATCTCATCAACCTCTCCGTCTTCGGTTACGGTCCATGCAATGATCTCTAAACAATCCGGCAAGGATTCTTTTTCAATCACTAAAGAATGATAACGAGTGGCCTCAAAGGGATTACCCAAGCCACTGAATACACCTTCATTGCGGTGATGAATAGGGGAGGTTTTACCGTGCATAACTCGCCTTGCCCGCACTATCTTGCCACCAAACACCTGCCCAATACTTTGGTGCCCAAGGCAAACCCCTAACAAAGGGATCTGACCAGAAAACCTTTTGATGACCGCCATCGAAACCCCCGCTTCTTTGGGGGTACGGGGGCCGGGAGAAATAACTATTCTCTCAGGCTTTAAGGCTGCGATATCAGCGACAGTCATTTCATCATTGCGGACAACCTTAACGTCAGCCCCCAACTCACAGAAGTACTGCACCACGTTGTAGGTAAAGGAGTCATAATTGTCGATCATCAGCAGCATGGTTTACCAGGATATGGGTTACTGGGCTCTTTATTTAACCGCTATAAAGCTGGTTAGCGGAAAAAGTCGTGAACGGCGATTGTACGCAAGCCGCAAATAGAATACATCCCACATCGTTACGATATGGTGAGTGTTTGTCATCAATTTCTAACAAGCTATTGACCTTCACTCGATCTGTGATAGTGTACTAGTACATGAATACAAAAAGCAACTCCTATAACCCCGAATTGACCGAGTATAAACGCGAACTAATACAGCACCTACTGGCGGCGGCTGATGCCGACAGCCTGGAGCGACGACTCGGTGAATTGCTAACGCCTTCTGAATTCACGGAGGTCAGCAAGCGCCTGCAAATCTTTAAACTGCTGGAGGCTGGTGTACCACAGCGACAAATCGCTGAGCAATTGGGCGTCGGTATTGCTACCGTGACCCGAGGCTCAAGAGCACTTAAAGAACATTCGTCCTGAAATAACGAAGCAAAGATTATGACTAAACGACCCGCCCCCATTGTACTGCCAAGAAAGCCGCACTACGTCACCATTAGCGATGACGTCAATTTTTTTGGTCTGTTCAAAAAAATTGAGCGCCGCAATAAACACTGCTTTTACCTAGAGTCGCTCGGTGAAGATAGCCATATGGCCCGCCATTCAATTATCGGTTTTGACCCAGAACTATTGTTATACGCTAACGGAAATTCTCTGACTATCGAAAACCGAGACGGCAGCAGCGACGAGTATAAAAGCGACAACCCCTACCAACTGCTGCGCGAAATCATACCGCAAAATATTCTTTCGCGAAAATATGCCGGCGGGCTAACCGGCTACCTCGGTTACGATGCGATGAATTATTTTGAGCCCACCCTGCAAGTTCAAGATAGCGAACTGTTCGACACCTTCCGTTTCGGGCTTTTCAAGGACGGGCTAATTCTCGACAAAATGACCGGCGAGCTGATCTATTTTTACTACAACGATAGTCGCCTTGATCAGATTAAAGTGCTGTTAGAAGAAGACGATGTCGTCAATGGCGAACTGAAGATAACTCCCATGGGTCAGACGATGAGCCGGGAAGATCATCGAGCAGCGGTATTAAAAGTCAAACAGGATATTATCGACGGCAAAATATTTCAGACCGAAGTTGGCTTCAAAAAACGCTACAAGCTTGAAGGCGATACCATTAATATCTATGAGCAAATGCGAGAAGTAAATCCTTCCCCGCAAATGTACTATGTCAAGTTCGATCAGCAAAAATTGATTGGCGCCAGCCCCGAATTATTGTTTCGACTACGCCAAGGTGAAATGGAAACCTTCCCATTAGCCGGCACCGCCAAGCGAGGAGCAGATGCCAAAGAAGATACCGCTTTGGCCCGCGAGCTATTGAACGACCCCAAAGAAATTGCCGAGCACAATATGATTGTCGATCTGCACCGCAATGACATTGGCCGCGTAGCGCAGTTTGGCACAGTAAAAGTACGCAACCTGATGGATATCAAACGCTTCAGTCACGTGCAGCATATCTCCAGCGAGATCGTCGGCATTATCGCCGAAGGCGAAGATATGTTTTCATCCCTGGCCAGTAATTTTCCCGCTGGCACATTAACTGGCGCGCCAAAAATTGAATCAATGAAAGTTATCAACGACCTAGAAAGCGATGGCCGCGGTCCCTATGGTGGCGCAGTAGGTCACTTCTCATTCAACGGCGACTGTACCTTTGCTATCCCTATCCGCACGGTATTTGCTAGCGGCGAAGAGGCTTATGTACAAACCTGTGGCGGCAACGTTTATGACTCGAACCCAGAAGACGAATACGAAGAGATCGTCCGCAAGTTCGCTGGCACCAAAAAGGTGCTGGATAAATTTATCGTCGCTGACGCTTAGGAGCCATAATGAATATTTATATTATCGATAATTACGACTCCTTCACCTATAACCTGTACCAGTTTATTGGCGAGATACTGACCGCCAGCCAAAACCAAGGCGTCATTGATAACTTCTCAATAACCGTTAAACGCAATGACGAAGTCACGCTAGAGGATATCCGCAAAGCCAAGCCTGATCGCATCATTATTTCACCGGGGCCAGGGTCACCAGAAGATGCAAACTATTTTGGTGTCTGTGCTGAGGTGATTCGTGAGTTAGGAAAAACCATACCGCTACTGGGCGTTTGTCTAGGCATGCAAGGCATCGCCCATGTCTTTGGTGGCAAGGTGGTTAAAGCTTCACTGCCGATGCATGGTAAAATCAGCCCCATCAGCCACACCGGCGAGGGTATGTTTAACGATATACCCGGTCAATTAGAAGTGATGCGCTACCACTCATTGATGGCTGAACCCGCGAGCTTTCCCGACTGCCTGACGCTAACCGCCGTGGTGGGCGACTTTCCCGTAACAGATTTTACTGATCTGGAAAAAATTCGGGCAGGTGGTGAGTTTGAGATCATGGGTATCCAGCACCGAGACTACCCAATCTATGGCATTCAGTTTCATCCGGAATCTTTTGCCACAGAGGGTGGAAAGGAGTTAATCTGTAATTTTTTGTTTTTGTAAAAAAGTGTTATTTATCGCATCAAGTAGCTGTCATCTGTGCTTGCGTTAAATGGGTGTAGCTCCCCAATACTTATAAATAACACCGACTTCCTCCGATATAATTAAGCGTGGGTGCTACCTGACTCGAGAAAGACTTAAATTTCATTTAGCTATAGCGTGCTTAAAAAATGAGCAGGCCGGTATTTAAACTACTGTGATTAATTTCTATACTCTGGATAAGTAAACTAGTCCGAAACTTATTTTTTATGGGTCCATTTCATCCTATCAATACGTATAACTCCAGTAGCCCTAACTTTATGTATACCCGTATTGCCTTAGCCCGACAGATAAGTGTCGGCGGCATTTTTGGAAGGCCTTGTTAAATATTATAGGTGAACCCCATGAGTAAAATTCTGGCAGTATTACCTGAAGACTTGTCATCGGCTGATATCTCTCGCGTTATTGAAATGGCATGGGAAGATAGGACACCCTTCGAGGCAATAGAAACACTTTATACAATCAATGAGTCGATGGTGATTCAGCTGATGCGTCATCACTTAAAGTCGCGATCATTTAAGGTCTGGCGTGAGCGTGTCACCGGCAGAAAAACAAAGCATATGACGCGACGCTCTTCTGAGGTTTCACGCGGTTATTGCCCGACACAATACAAAC
This sequence comes from Oceanicoccus sp., assembly GCA_051277205.1. GTDB lineage: Bacteria > Pseudomonadota > Gammaproteobacteria > Pseudomonadales > Dasaniaceae > Oceanicoccus. Next base: position 54,901 of record JBNMPW010000001.1, read on the forward strand.
AACGTTAATGGCCTATAAAAATGGCTCATAAAAAACTCCATTTGCCGATTAAAATATGTATTTGTTGTGGCTTATCATTTAACTGGCGCAAGCGTTGGGAGAAAAACTGGGATTCAGTCAAGTATTGTTCACAGCGATGTCGCCGATCTAAACATAGCCAACAGGTATGAAGGTGAATAAATCCTATAAAACGTTACGCCTTATTTTAGGCGACCAACTCAATGCAGGTCATCATTGGTATCAGCAAAAAGATGACTCAATTTTATATCTTATCGCGGAGCTTAAACAAGAAGCGACTTATACAAAGCATCACATTCAAAAGCTCTGTGCTTTTTTTAGCGCTATGCAGCAGTTTGCGCAAGCTTTGCAGAAAACTGGTCATAAGGTTCTACATCTTAGTTTAGATAACACGGTTGAGTTTTTAGATTTATCTGCCTTAATCCAACATCTTTGCGAAACACATAAGATTGAGTCATTTGAGTATCAACGACCTGATGAATATCGTCTGCTCGAGCAAATGCGAACACTAAAACTGCATGCTACTGACACCACATTGATTCCAATAAATGAACACGATACTGAACATTTTTTAGTAAACTTTGAAGATCTAGGACAATATTTTACTAAAGACAAACATCATAAAATGGAGTTTTTCTATCGAAAAATGCGGCAACGCTTTGATGTACTAATGGAAGAAGGCAAGCCTTTAGGCGATCAGTGGAATTACGATGGCGACAATAGAAATAAGCTCAAGCCTCAAGATATAGCTCAGATCCCTCAACCCTTAATGTTCCGTCGTGATGTCAGCGCTATTATAAAGCGTATTAATCGACATAAAATTAAACATTTTGGAGAAGCAACGCAGCATTTATTATGGCCAACTAACCGTAAGGAGTCATTGCAATTACTTACCTTTTTTTGCGAACAGTGCTTAACAAACTTTGGTCACTTTCAAGATGCTATGACTGCCAACAGTCCACACCAATGGAGTTTATATCATTCGCGCTTGTCCTTTGCTTTAAACAGTAAAATGTTACATCCGTTGCAAGTCATCAATGAGGCAACAAGCTACTTTGAGCGTTCAAAAGGAGGCGTTAGTTTAGCCCAGATAGAAGGTTTTATTCGACAGATACTCGGCTGGAGAGAATATATTCGCGGGGTATATTGGGTCAATATGCCAGCTTACAAAAACATGAACTACTTTGACAACCAACAAACATTACCTGCCTATTTTTGGACCGGCGACACCAAGATGAACTGCATGAAACAATCGATCAAACAGTCATTGAGCTATGCCTATGCCCATCATATACAGCGTTTAATGGTGACGGGGAACTTTTGTTTGTTAACGGGCATTCATCCCGATGAAGTAGATGAATGGTACTTAGGTATATACATTGATGCGCTTGAATGGGTAGAAATGCCAAATACTCGTGGTATGAGTCAATTTGCTGATGGTGGGATAGTCGCCACAAAACCTTATAGCGCTGGCGGTAATTACATTAATAAAATGAGTGATTACTGTAAAACATGCCACTACCAGATAAAAGAAAAAACGAGCGAAAATTCTTGTCCGTTTAACAGCTTATATTGGGGCTTCATGGTTCGTCAGAGATCACATTTTGAAAAAAACCCTCGTATTGGTATGGTATATCATCAATGGGATAAAAAAGAACCGTCAGCGCAATTAGCAGTACTTGATAGAGCTGCGTGGTGTATTGAACATATTGAAGAATTGTAATCAGTTGACGCTTTATCTCAACCACGAATCAGCAAGATAGTTACCACTTCAAATTATCTATTTATACTACTACTTATTTCTACATAAAGGAAAAATCAATAAACAGACATTCATGATTTACTGTAAAAATATAGGGAGCGTTAAGGCTGCGGAGGGAATAAAAACAAGCCGTGATTTTCACTTTTTTAATGGGTTAAGCTTTAAACCTTATGTTCGACTTTTTTTGTGCTGAGATTTACGAGCTTAGAGCAATCGCTGCATCTGTTCGTCCAAAGAGATAGGCTCCCGGCCCGTCGCAGCTAGGTAGTCTGACGCGACATCGAAAACATTGTTCTCGATACATTGAAAACAACCTGCCAGCATATTAATGAGGTCTTCACCACGATTGGCGATAAACGGTATCCCGCGTAGCCGTTGCAGGTTTGCCTCGAAACTGATTGGCTGGTATTGAATCTGCATACCAAATGTTCGGTTAACGGCCTCCACTAGTTCGCTTTGTTTGTAGCATGGGCCGATTATATTCAAAACCTGTTGGCTACAGTTGTCGTTTAGGGCGAGTGCAGCATAGGCATGAGCTGCCTCAAGGATCGACATGTAGCCGCAACGGCCCTCATGTCCGCTATTCTGATATTTACCTGATTCAGCCGCAGCTCGGATCTGCGCAACATCAAGGTCGAGGTATAAGCCGTTTCTAGCTATAACCCATTGCAGACCGCTGTCTTTTATACACGTTTCAGTTTGTGCGTTAATGTTAGCAAAATCAGCATAGAGCGTGCCGCTTTCTAATCCATTGCTAATCACGCTGGTATAAATCAGTTTACGAACCTTGGCGTTAACGGCTGCTGCAATGACATTTTTATGCATTTGCAGACGATCACCACCACTGGCGACAGGTGCCGATATCATAATCAGTGTATCGAGGCCCTGAAGCGCTTCTGCAAGCTGCGCAGGCGATTGATAGTCGGCACATCGCGTTTCTATATTTGCTATACGCAGCTTTGTAGGATCACGCACAATAGCGACCACATTCTCGGGGCCGGCTGTGGCCACAAGTTCAGAGAGTATGGCGTGTCCCAATCGTCCTGAAGCTGCACTTATTGCTATTTTCATTAACGTCAATTCCTGTTTTGGCCGACACTATAGGTTTGGTGGCGACGCGTTTGATATTTGTGCTTAGTCGCATGTATTTCTAATATCACCATTCATCACCGGCACCTTTTATAACTCAAGTTTGCGGCCAGTCGAATTACTTACAGCAACTCCATAAAACTGCCGATCACCGCATCCGGTGCCGCCAATTCAATCGCTTCACCATGATTGTAACCGTAATTTACCGCAACAACAGGCATGGCTGCAGCACGGGCCGCCGCCACATCATGGCGAGAATCACCGATCATTAAGCATTGCTCTGGACGAAGCCCCATTTGCTGGCAGCATTGCAATAGCATTTGCGGGTGCGGTTTTTTATTGGCGACACAATCACCCCCTAGCAATACCGAAAAATAATCGGCAATCGCCATCTGCTTTAGTAATGGAGGGACAAAATCCAGCGGCTTGTTGGTGACCACCGCCATCGGCATCGCTTGTTGCCGCCATTGGCGAAGGGCCGATTCAACTCCGGCATAAAGACGCGTTTGCTGACCGTTGACTCGCTGATAACAAACCAAGAACTGTGTCAGCGCCTGTTGAAGTTCATCGTCGCTCAAGCTGGCCTCAGCCACTGACTTGCTGAAAGCCAACGCTCGCTGCACCAGCATGGCGGAACCATTACCGACCCACTGCCTCACCATCACCTCACCCACGGTTGCTAACTGCCGCTGGGCTAACATCGCATCGGTGGCTGCCGCTAAATCCGGCACGCTGTCCAGCAAGGTGCCGTCGAGATCAAACAACAGCGCAGCGGGCGGTTGGTCGGCGGGAAAGAGATCTAAAAATGCAGGCATTGAATAATCTATAACGGCGTTGGCAGCTAGCCTTTGACCAATTATCCTTTGACCAATGCCAGCTGTTCACGCATTGCTGCAATAGCATCGCCGTAATCAGGTTTGTTATAAATGGCGGAACCTGCAACAAAAGTATCGGCACCTGCTTCGGCGATTTCACGAATGTTGTCTACAGTGACACCGCCATCAACTTCGAGACGAATATCATAACCACTGGCATCGATCAGCTGACGCACTTCGCGCAGCTTGTCTAATGTGGCAGGGATAAATTTCTGACCGCCGAAGCCTGGATTAACCGACATCAGCAGAATCATATCCAACTTATCCATTACATATTTCAAGGGCTCAACACCCATCGCTGGATTTAATACCAAACCGGCTTTACAGCCGGCTTCGCGAATCATCGACAAAGAGCGATCAACATGGGTACTGGCATCGGGATGAAAGGTAATATAACTGGCACCGGCGGCGGCAAAATCAGCAATCAACCCATCTACTGGGCTGACCATCAAATGCACATCTATCGGTGCGGTAACACCGTGGTTACGTAGCGCTTTACAGACCATAGGGCCAATTGTTAGGTTGGGCACATAGTGATTATCCATGACATCAAAATGCACCACGTCAGCGCCGGCGGCCAATACCGCATCCACCTCTTCACCAAGGCGGGCAAAGTCTGCCGATAATATAGAGGGTGCAATAATGTAGTCGCTCATAAGTGGTTCCTGGTTATTAAGCCTGTTGGACAAGCGCTGTATTCTACTGACTAATGTAGAAACAAAAATGCTGCCAAAGTAGTATCATAAAAAAGTGCCGCTATTCTACTGAAAAGGCGCCGCCAAATCAGTAACTGCCAGCGATGTTTTATATGAAAGCAATAACTAAAAAATTTCGACAACTGATGCTCACCAGTATAATCGTTCTATTGCCCAGCAGTTTGCTGGCGCAAGAGAAAGAACAAGCACCGGATGCAGAACCCGCAGCCGCTCCCACGGCTATCGCCAACAAACCAGCCCTCAGCATGCAAGACAAGCAAGTACCGGAGTATCAACAAGCTTGGTTAACGGTCGGTCAACAGCAACATTTAGCCTTCTATCTGGCAGAAACCAGCGGCAACACTTTCGGCGGCTTAGTATTAATACCCGACATGAACCACCACCCCGCCACCAGCGTTAGCATCAATAGCCTGCGCAATAATCTGTCCGACAACCATTGGCATACGTTAGCGGTGAATATGGCCTATGTCGACAAAGACACCGCGATGGAGGTCATTACCGCTGCTATTAACTACCTCAACCAACAAGGCGTTTTTAATATCGCTTTACTCGGTGAGGGTTTGGGTGCCACCCAAGTCATGCACTATATGGCCGCCCGGGCCGAACCCGCCGACCAACAAGTCAGTCAAATTCGCGCCATGGTGATGATAAACGGCAACAACCAGCTCAGCGCCGGCGACACTAAAAGCCTTGCTATGCTGGAGAAAATTAAGCTGCCAATTCTAGACGCTTATACTTCTAGCGACTACCAACAGCAGCAGCAAGCGAAGGATCGCAAGCAAGCCGCCAAGCGCTATATGAACCGTTTTTATCAACAATTAAAATTGCCGCCGCCGGCCTTTCAAACTGTCCAAGCTGATCGCACTAGCAAGCGTATTCGCGGTTGGCTGGACAAAAATGCCGCCGGCTTTATGGTCGACGGCCGTTAATGACCAGCACCTCTAATGATCCCCACTGACTATTTCTTGCTCTAATTCAGCCAGACGTTTCGGTGTACCGACATCGGTCCACAAACCAGCATGATGCTGACCGCTGACCTTTGACTCGTTCATTGCAGCCATTAAAGGTTGCCGCAGAGGGAACGGACCGCTTGGGCAAAAGGCAAACAACTTGGGATGCAAAATACTGAGTCCGGAGTAGGTCAAACCAACACCGTTGTCACTGTCGCGATCGGCGAGTAAGCGGCCATTTGCAGTGAGTGAAAAATCGCCCTGTGGATTGTGCTCCGGATTACTGACCATCACCAAATGGGCCAACTCAATCGGCCTATCCAGCAAGGTGGTAAAATCAAAATCTGTCCACACATCACCATTGCTGAGAATAAAAGGCTCATCACCCAGTAATGGCAAGGCATTGGCGATACCAGCGCCGGTATTCAAGGGCTCACCCTCCGCAGAATATTGGATACGCGCACCAAATTGACTGCCATCGCCCAGGCTCGACTCAATTTGTTCGCCGAGATAGGCATGGTTAATCACAATGTCTTGCACCCCCGCCGCCACCAACGCGTCGATGTGATAAACAATCAACGGCTTACCGGCACAGAGCAGCAAAGGTTTGGGAGTATTATCGGTTAATGGCCGCATCCGCTTACCTAAACCAGCCGCTAAAATCATCGCTTTCATATCGTTTTGATCTCTGCCAAACGCTGTAATAATTGCGCCAATTCAGGTAACTCCGGCCGACGCATCGCTACTGTCTGTAAATAATTAAAGAACCGCGGTACATCCTGCAAATAACGTGACTTGCCATCGCGGTGACAAATGCGTGCGAAGATACCGATCACCTTTAAGTGCCGCTGCAGGCCCATCACATCACAATCGAACTGAAAGTCGCTAAATTTTGCTGGCACCGCTAAACCTAGCTCGCCGGCCCGCGTCCAATAGTGCTGCAGCCACTGCTGCACTTGCGGCTCCGGCCAGCTAATAAAGGCATCTTTAAACAAGCAACTAATGTCATAACTAATTGGCCCGTAGACCGCATCTTGAAAATCCAACACCCCGACATCGTCAGCGCGCTCACTGAACATGAGATTGCGGGGCATAAAATCACGGTGCACATAGACCCGAGCCTGGCTTAAAATCTGCGTGGTCAAACGGGCAAATAAATTTTTCAATATCAGCGCTAGCTCAGCATCAATCTCACACACTAAATGGCGCTGCAAATACCACTGTGGGAACAAACCCAGCTCTCGCAGTAAAAAGGCCTCATTGTACTCCGGCAGCTTATCGGGCTGGCTACTCAGCTGAAATTTAAGCAAGGCTTCAATGGCATTGTTAAACAATGCATCCGCTTGTTGTAGCTCAAAGCCCTCGCCGTTCATCACATCCAGATAAGTCTGTTGGCCCATATCCGAGAGTAACAAAAAGCCCCGCTCAACATCCTGTGCCATAATCTCAGGCACGCTAACTCCCGCCTCAGCCAGCATGGCAGCGACTTTCACAAAGGGCCGACAGTCTTCTTGTGGTGGCGGCGCATCCATCGCAATAAGTGAGACACCGTTAATGACATAACGAAAATAGCGCCTAAACCCAGCGTCACTACCGGCACTTATCCCCATTGGCAATTCACTATCGGCAAGCTGCTGTCCTAGCTCTGACCGCAGCCATTGTTCTAATTGTTGTTGACGACTATCGGGCGTTGTTGGATTGACTGACAAAAGGGCGGCCTCCTAAGGCGACGCTAAAAATGTATAGATTATATCTAGAAAACGAACTATAGCTGAACATTGGACGAGACGCGGGCATTCCGGCACAGAATGCTTTATTATCCTCCTTCTTAAATCTGGGCAAAGCTCAGTCAGTATAATAATGTAACCGACTCCCCCTTGATGGCTTATACCACGGACAAAATCACATCCATGGCAGTACAGATTGCACGCAAAGCGCCTAGCTGCCGCGCCCTGGTCAGCGCTATTGCCATCAGCTGTTCACTGCCCATCACCATGGTCATGAGTGCAACGGCGGCCGAGCTTACCGGTAATAACCAGCAATGGGTGTGCCAACCGAGTAACAGCGAATGGCAGTGCCAATCTGAGCCAAGCAACAGCAGTCAGCCCGCCATAAAAAGCATTGGTAGTGGCGCAAAGTCAAGCACCATTGCAAGCTCAGCCCAAACAACGCCCGCAACCGCTAGCGCCCAGTGGGACTGGGTCAGCAAAGCTCAATTAAGCGACCCTAGCATCTGTAAAACCGGTTGCGACGGCGCCTATGTCGAACCCACCATTGACTGGGACGACAGCCAAGGTGACCCCGCCAACGCCGCACTCACCGCCGATGCCGATAGCAGTGAGATGATCGGACAAACCGTTAAACTCGAGGGTGATGTGGTACTCACGCAAGGCAATCGCAGTATTCGCGCTGACAGCGTCGAGCTAGATCGCAGCAGCAATGATTTGCGGGTTAGTGGCAATGTCGAAATCCGTGAGCCCGATTTATTGATTCGCGGCGATAATGCGCAGATCAACACCGAAACTCGGTTAGGCTCAGTCGACAATAGTCAGGTGTTAAATCACAGCACGGGGTTTCGCGCCAACGCTAAATACTTAGCCCGCGAAAGCCTCAATACACTCGATTTAGAGAGAAGCAGCGTCACCCAATGCACCCCAGACGATGAAGTGTGGCAACTTCATGCTGACAGTATCCACCTCGATTATGACGGAGGTTGGGGCAAGGCAAAACATGCCCGCCTTGAAATATACGATGTGCCGGTCTTTTACAGCCCATCGCTGACCTTTCCGATTGATGACCGGCGTCTAAGCGGCTTCCTCTGGCCGACTATTTCTTCCGGCAGTGACAGCGGTTTTGAACTGAGCGCCCCCTACTACTTTAATTTGGCGCCCAACTACGACCTGACGCTCGCACCCCGTTATATTGAAAAACGCGGCACCCTGTTAGAAGCAGAGGCCCGGCAACTGGGTCAATATGGCCAATGGGTGTTTGGCGGTGCTATTCTGGGGCAAGACGACATGTACCAAGAAAACCCTGCGCCTGACGTTATCGACGACGTACCACCGCGGGAAAAACGCTGGTTAGGCACTATCAAGCAGCAGGGGCAAGTATTGGGTTTCAATACACGTATTGATTTCAACAAGGTTAGCGATAATGATTTTTTTCGCGACCTGTCCACCGATAGCCTAGAGCTAAAGCGCACCACCCACCTCAACCAGCAAGCCACCATCAGCCGAGCCAACAGTAACTGGTCAATGTCACTGACAGCGCAAGATCACCAGACCATTGATGAACTGATCGCCCAGCAATACCAGCTGATGCCTCAGTTTGAAGTGCAATACAGCAGCAGTGCCGCAAACTTTCAGCCCGATTGGCAACTGCAAGCGCAAATTACTGATTTTCAGCATGACCAATCGATCGACAACGGCGGCCTGTTTGAAACCGGCCAACGCAACTTTGCCGAAGCAGGCGTCAGCTACCCCATGCGCTGGGCACCCGGTTTTATTATCCCCAGCGCCAAAGTCCGCAACGTCAGCTATGAGCTCGATGAAAGCTTAGCCGGCAACAGTGACAATCCTTCCGCCACCGTACCCTTGGCGACACTCGATATGGGCCTTATCTTTGAGCGCGACGCTAATTTCAGCGACAGTAAATACCTGCAAACACTGGAGCCTCGACTGTATTATTTTTACAGCGACTTTGAGGCACAAGACAGCAACCCTGATTTTGATAGCAAAGAACTCGATTTCAGTTATAGCCAGCTATTTCGGGATACTCGGTTCTCCGGTCACGACCGCCTAGACGATGCTAATCAAGTGTCGCTAGGTGTTACCAGCCGCTTTATCAACAATGCAGAAGGTCGTGAAGTCCTCACCCTCAGCATCGGCCAAACCTTTTATTTGGATGACCGCAAAGTACAGCTCAATAGGCTCATCCCCGACGATGAACTGTCCAACTCCAATATCGCCAGCGAGATCCAATACCAGCCCAGCGACAATTTATGGATCAGTAACAATCTACTGTGGGACTCTCGCCGCGACAAGTTAGAAGAAGGCGGTATTAGTTTTCACTACCAAAGCAGCGCCAATAGCCTATACAATCTCGGCTACCGTTACCGACGTAATGGCGGAACTTCCTTTGCCGGATTGCAGTCAGATCTAGCACAGGTCGATGCGTCAGTGGTTTATCCGCTGAATGAGCGCTGGAGCTTATTTAGCCGCTACCTGTATGATACCGAAAATCACCGCGGCCTCGAAGAAATGGCGGGGCTGCAATATGAAGACTGCTGCTGGGTGCTACGAGTGCTTTATCAGCAAGGTATTGAAGACGAATTTGTCGACAACAACAACGATATTACAGCAGACCAACACTACGCATTTATCGTAGAGTTTCAATTAAAGGGTTTAGGCAGCCTCGGCAACAAAGCCAGAAGCCTGCTTGAAGAAAGTATTTTGGGGTATGAAGATCTTGATTAAGTTTACAGCGTTTAAAACCATCATCACCTGCAGTTTATTGCTGGCTGTTGTCAGCCCTGCCCATGCCGAACAAGCACAACTCTTAGACCAAGTGATCGCTATTGTTGATGACGATGTGGTCTTGGCCAGCGAGCTAAGAGAGCGGGAGCAGCAAGTTAAAGCCACCTTTGCCAAAAATGGTAAGGAGGAGCCACCCGAAGCAGAAATGCGACAGGAGTTGCTGGACCAACTGGTACTCGAAAACCTGCAATTACAAATGGCCTACCGGGCAGGTGTACGGATTAGCGATGCACAATTAACGGAGTCGTTGACGCGCATAGCGCAACAAAACCGCATGACGCTAGATCAATTCAAACAGGCGCTCGAGCTGGATGGTATGTCCTATAACGCCACCCGCGAACAGATCCGCAAAGAAATGGTCTTACAGCGCGTACAGCAAGGTAATGTTAATCGCTCGGTACAAATCACCGATCAAGAAATCAAAAACCTGCTGTCATCTGAAGAAGGCCAGTCGCTCACCGCTCCAGAGTTTCGTTTACTGCACACCTTGGTGAGTATTCCCAGTGGTGCTGATGAAACCACTATCGAGCAAGCTCGCCTGTTCGCTGACAGATTATTTCAGCAAATCGAACAAGGCAGCAGCTATGAAAAAGTTATGGAGCAAGCGCCAAATATAAACCCCAGCGATTTGGGCTGGCGCAAAATAGCTGATTTACCGAGCTTATTATCCGGCGTCACTGCCGACATCGAAAAAGGCCAAACCGCGCCACCGATACAGAGCCCCAGCGGTTTCCACTTGGTTAAAATGTTAGGTAGCCGCGGCCAAGGTGAAATGATCCCCCAAACCAAAGCCCGCCATATCTTATTAAAAGCATCAGCGATTCGCGATGAAGACGCCACCAGCGCAGAGATCAACAAACTGCGGCAACAAATTGTCGACGGTGCTGACTTTGCTGAACTTGCCCGCAAAAATTCTGAAGACATTGGTTCTGCCCAAGAAGGCGGCGACCTAGGCTGGACCAGTCCAGGTCAATTAGTCGGTGCCTTCCAACAAGCCATGGACAACACCGAGATTGACGGTATCAGCCAAGCATTTCGCAGTAACTTTGGCTGGCATTTTTTGCAAGTGCTAGAACGCCGCGACAAAGATGTTACCGAAGACATTCGCAAAAATATTGCGCGCAACTATATTCACCAGCGCAAGTACGACGACGAACTACAAACTTGGCTACAAAAAATCCGCGACGAAGCCTACGTGGATTTTAAATAAGGCGGCAGCAATGACTCTTTTGCGGATCGCATTGACTCCCGGAGAACCGGCGGGCATTGGTCCAGATTTGGCAATCCAATTGGCTCAAACTGAGCAATTGGTTGAGCTGGTTGTTATTGCCGACCCCGACTTAATGCAACAACGCGCTGAGCAATTGCGACTGCCGCTCACGCTGCGCCCATTTAATTCAACGCATGCCCCCCGCGCAAACAAAGCAGGCGAACTCAGCATTCTCAGCTGCCAACTCGCCGCCCCCTGTATTGCCGGTGAGCTCAACGCGGCTAACGGCCAGTATGTACTCAACACCTTACAAGCGGCTATTGATGGCTGCAGCCAAGGGCATTTTGCGGCGATGGTAACCGCGCCAGTCAACAAAGCGGTAATCAATGATGCCGGTGTCAGGTTTAGCGGCCATACTGAATTTTTAGCCCAGCAAACTGACACCAAGCAAGTGGTGATGATGCTCGCCACCGAAGGGCTCCGAGTAGCACTGGTGACCACCCATATACCCTTGTTAGAAGTACCCGCCACCATTAGCAGCGAGCATGTCGAAACTATCACCCGTATTCTGCATCGAGACTTACAACAACATTTTGGTATCACTGAACCAAAAATAATCGTCTTAGGCCTCAACCCCCATGCCGGTGAAAGCGGCCATATGGGGCGCGAAGAAATTGACCATATTATCCCCTGTATCGAAAAACTGCGCGCCGAAGGTATGCAGCTCAGCGGCCCTCTACCCGCTGACACCGCCTTCACAGAAAAATACCTGCAGCAATGCGATGCAGTACTGGCCATGTATCACGACCAAGGTTTACCGGTATTGAAATACAAAGGCTTTGGCAATGCGGTAAACATTACGCTGGGCCTGCCTATTATTCGCACCTCGGTCGATCATGGCACCGCCTTAGACCTAGCTGGCAGTGGTACTGCCGATATGGGCAGCTTAGAAACCGCCTTGGCTTATGCGATTGAAATGGCAACCAACAAAATGAACAACACTACCAACGAGCAGCCTCGATGAGCAAACCGGATTCTAACCATCGCGCGCGCAAACGCTTTGGCCAAAATTTTTTGCACGATGCCGGTATTATCCACCGTATCGCTCGCGCCATTCATGCCAGCAATAAAGACCATGTGGTCGAGATAGGCCCCGGCCAGGGCGCACTTACGGCCGATATTATTGCCAGCGGCTGTCAACTCGATGCGGTCGAATTGGACCGTGATTTAATCCCCATTTTGCAACAACGCTTTGCCGATCTACCCAACTTTCGATTACAGCAAGGCGACGCTCTCAACTTTGATTTTGGCTCACTGGCCAACGACGGCGAAAAACTACGGGTGGTTGGCAACCTGCCCTATAATATTTCAACACCGTTAATTTTTCGTTTATTAGAGCAGCAGCATCTAATCAAAGACATGCACTTTATGCTGCAATTAGAAGTGGTAAAACGACTCGCCGCCAGCCCTGGTAATAAAAACTATGGCCGCCTCACTGTGATGGCGCAGTACTATTGCCATGTTGATTCTTTGTTTGAAGTACCCCCGGAAGCGTTTACTCCACAGCCAAAAGTACAGTCGGCGATTGTACGGCTGCAGCCCTATGAGCAACCGCCCTTTCCGGCCAATGACATCCAAACCTTGCAACATGTATTGCGCACCAGTTTCAATCAACGACGAAAAACCCTGCGTAACTCCCTAAAGGGAGAAGTCAGTAGCGAACAACTAGAAGCATTGGATATCAATCCCAGCGCGCGACCCGAAACTCTGAGCCTGCAGCAATTTGTCAGCATCAGTAATAGCATTAAAACGTGAGATCATTATGTTGACCGATAACCCAATCAGTATTCATGTAGACACCGAGTATATCGAGCAGCAATCTGCGCCTGATCAAGACCGTTATGCGTTCGCTTACACCATAACCATTAGCAATCACGGCGTCGAACCTATTCAATTAATTAGCCGCAACTGGCAGATAACCGACGGTAATGCCCGTGTGCAAGAAGTACATGGTGACGGTGTCGTTGGCCAACAACCGCGCATCAAACCCGGCCATAGTTTTCAATATACCTCTGGCGCTTTACTCGAAACCGCGGTCGGCACCATGGAAGGCAGCTACAAAATGGTTTCTGACTCAGGCCAAGAATTTGATGCACCGATTCCACGCTTCTCTTTAATTCATCGGGAGTCGTTGCATTAGTGATCTGCCATGAAAGCTGACAAACAAACTGAATCCGTCATTATCACGCTGGCAGAGCACTGATGGCCCGCTATGCGGTGGGAGATTTGCAGGGCTGCCTGCAACCACTGCAGTGCCTATTAGAAGAAGTGGCTTTTGATCCTGCTGCCGATCAATTGTGGCTGGTTGGTGACCTGGTTAATCGCGGCCCGCAATCCTTAGACTGTTTACGTTTTGTGCGCCAACTAGGCGATTCTGCCAAAGTTGTATTAGGCAATCATGACCTGCATATGCTAGCCGTTTCATTTGGTGCTTTGAGTGCTGGCAAGCATGACAATTTTGATGACGTGCTCGCAGCCCCCGACCGTGACGAGCTATTACAATGGTTGATGCAACAGCCACTACTCTACAGCGACCCATCTAACGATTATCATATGTGTCACGCCGGCATTCCACCTAACTGGAATTTGTCGCAAGCACAGGTTTATGCCGCCGAAGTTGCAACTGTATTACGTAGCAAACAAGCCAGCGACTACTTCACCAATATGTATGGCAACCAACCCAATCAATGGCAGGAGCAAATCAGCGGCTGGGACCGACTGCGATTAATCACTAATTATTTAACCCGCATGCGTTTTTGCACAGCCAGAGGCGAACTAGAATTTGCTCATAAGCTGAACCACTATCATGACGACAACGTTAGTCACGACAGCCTATCGCAACAGTTTGCTCCTTGGTTTAGCCACCCACAACGCTTATGTAAAAGTGATAACATTATCTTTGGCCATTGGGCCGCATTAGAAGGCAAGGTCGATGTTGAGCATGTTTTCGCCTTGGACACCGGCTGCGTTTGGGGGAACCACATGACGATGATGCGCTTAGAAGATCAGCAACTTTTCAGCTGCGAATGCTCATCTCAAGGGACTGCGGTGTAGATTATGAAAACCTATCTGGTTGGCGGTGCTGTAAGAGACAAATTACTCAACTACCCTTTTCATGAGCGTGACTGGGTAGTGGTTGGCGCCCATCCTGAGCAATTATTATCAAACGGCTACCAACAAGTCGGCAAAGACTTTCCGGTTTTTTTACACCCAAAAACAAAAGAAGAATACGCACTGGCACGCACTGAGCGCAAAACTGCTCCCGGTTATACCGGCTTTAGTTGCCACGCCGGACCTGACGTTAGCCTTGAACAAGATTTATTACGCCGCGACCTCACTATTAACGCCATCGCCGAAGACAGCAATGGCGAACTCATCGACCCTTACAACGGTCAACAAGACATTAACGCCAAAATCCTGCGCCATGTCTCCCCCGCCTTTAGTGAAGACCCATTGCGCGTGTTACGGGTGGCACGTTTCTTCGCCCGTTATGGTCACTTAGGTTTTACAGTTGCCGAAGAAACCCTGCATTTGATGCAAAAAATCAGTGCCAGCGGAGAATTATCCGCGCTGCCTAAAGAGCGAGTATGGAAGGAATTAGAGCGCGCATTAGGTGAAAAAAGCCCGCAAAATTTTTTTAGCCTGTTGCAACAGTGCGGAGCGCTAGCTGAGTTAATGCCGCAATTACTGCCGATCAATACCGGCAGCCTAGCGCAGATAAAAACCGCCGCAGAGCAACAGCAGCCGACCACAATTATTTATGCGCTCGCCTGCCATATAATTGATCCTGCGCAAGCAGAAACATTAAATAGAGATATAAAAGCCCCTAAAATATTTGCTGAATTGGCGCTGTTAAGTAGTCGCTTTTTGCAAAGTTGCCAACAAACTTTTAGCGATGCGCAGGCACTACTTACTTTACTAGAACAGCTAGATCCTTTTAGGCGCGAGCCACGCTTTCGATTATTTTTAACCACTAGTGAACTTGTTTATCCGGCCAACCGTACACAACAACAATTAAACGCCAGTTATCAGGCCTGCGCTGAGATTAATGCAGCGGAGTTTGTTCGCCAGGGTTTAACTGGCAAAGCGATAGCAACGGCGATAAAACAACAGCGCCTGCAAGCCATCGAAAAACTGCTTCACAAAATAGGATAGCCATGACAAGCACAGCATTAATTACCGGCGCCGCTCAACGTATCGGCGCCGAAATTGCCCGTCGCCTGCATCAGCAGGACTGCAATGTTATTATTCATTACCGAGGCTCGGCCGATGCTGCAAAAAAACTTGCAGCAGCATTAAATCAACAACGTAACGGCTCAGCGCAATGCCTTCAGGCTGACTTAAGCAACATGGACGATGTAAAACGCCTAGCTAAACAAGCCTTAGCTTGCTTCGGTCAGATTGACGTATTAGTCAACAACGCCTCCAGCTTTTACCCCACTGCTTTTCAACAAGCCAGCGAAGACGATTGGTCAGCGCTAATCGATAGCAATGTTAAAGGGCCGTTTTTTCTCAGCCAATATTTAAGTGATAGTTTAAAAAAACAGCAGGGTTGCATAATTAATCTGGTGGATATCCACAGCGAAAAGCCACTCCGAGAGCACAGTATTTACTGCATGGCAAAAGCAGCGGTGGCGATGATGACACAAAGCTTGGCAAAAGAACTGGCGCCAGAGGTGCGGGTAAATGGCGTTTCGCCTGGCGCTATTTTATGGCCGGAACAGGAAATGAATAACAAACAAAAAGAATCGGTTTTGGAGAAAGTACCGATGCAACGTACCGGCGAGGCAAGCGATATTGCAAAAACTGTCGCTTTTTTGGTTAATGATGCGCCCTATATTACCGGTCAAATCATTGCCGTCGATGGCGGCCGCAGTCTTAACTTATAAAGCCGCATTAGAAATTGAACAATAAAACCATTAGTCGCTGTTAGATATTTTTTTATTTTGCCAAGTAAAATCAACTGGCCACAGTTTTTGCCGAGCTTGATCGTATTGCTGCCATAAAGTTGCATAGCTTTCGCCATTGCCAGGATGCACAACCGCTGGCGCAATTTCTGCCAACGGCAATAGCACAAAGGCATTTTCGGTAATCTCTTCGCGCGGTAATTCAATCCCGTCAATCACACCGGTGTAGTCGTTATAAGTGAGGATATCGATATCCAACGTCCGCGGGCTGAACTTGGGCCCATCACGGCGGCGACCATTATCGTGCTCGATCTCTCGCAGCAACTGTGACAAGTCGGCTACCGACTGCTTACAATCAAAACCCACCACCAGATTTAGAAAATTGCTACCATCAAAACCCACCGCCACACTCTCAAAGACAGTGGATATTAGCAGCTCACCAAAATGGTGATGCAAAGCGTCCAGAGACGCTGTGATATGTTGATAGCGCTCAATGTTACTGCCAATACTGACGTAAACTTTCGCCACTTATTACCCCTTAACTTAACTGCAAATACACCACTAAACTTTTTCACCGCGCTCAATGATTACTCCCACATCCTGTGAGCCTCTTACTGCGCCCGGCTTACTTAAACGCAATTTCAACCACGGCACGCCAAACTCATCGCGCACAATATTTGCACAGCGCTCGGCCATGGTCTCAACTAACAAAAACTCACTGTCGCCAATAAAACTGATCAAGCGTTTGGCGACCGCTTTGTAATTCAAGGTATCTTCAATATTATCGGTTTCGGCGGCGCGACGAATATCGTGGGCCATTTCCAAATCCAAACTAACGGTTTGCTTAATTTCCCGCTCCCAGTCATAAATACCAATAACTGTTTCAATTTTTAAATCTCGAATATAAACAATATCCATTAAAGCTATTCCACGTCTATTAAATGTAGTTTTGTTACGTGTGAAAGTTATGCAATGGTTCAGTTACTTTAAACCAGTGGCGCTAATTGCTCCATTGGCCAACGAGGCTTGGCACGAATCGCCAAATCATCGTGCTGGCCTGCTACCAAGCGCTGGCAACCTGCATAGGCAATCATAGCGCCATTGTCGGTACAAAACTCTGGCCGCGCGTAGAATACCTTACCGCCAAACTTCGCCAAAGCCTTTTCTAGACTGGCTCGCAGCTGAAAATTTGCACTTACGCCACCGGCAATCACCAGCTGACTTAGCGACTCTTGCTTCAAAGCGCGCCGACATTTAATCACCAAAGTTTCTACCACTGCGTGCTGAAAGGCATGAGCGATGTCGGCAGCGGTTTGCGCATCCAGCTTGCCGTCTATTTTCTCAGCCTGCACAGTATTAAGGGTAAACGTTTTTAAGCCGCTGAAGCTAAAATCCAAACCGGGGTGTTTAACCATCGGCCGCGGAAACACAAACCGTCCCGCTTCGCCCTGTTCCGCCAGCTTGGCCACCAATGGCCCACCGGGGTAGGACAAACCCAGCATTTTCGCCGCCTTATCAAAAGCCTCACCGGCGGCGTCATCTAATGACTCACCCAGCAATCGATACTCGCCAATCGCATCGACCCGCACTAATTGAGTGTGGCCACCGGACACTAGCAGCGCAATAAAAGGATATTTGGGAGGTTGGGGCTCCAACATCGGCGCCAGTAAATGACCTTCCATATGATGTACCCCAATGGCCGGTATACCCAAGCCAAAGGCAAACGAACGGCCAATCATCGCCCCCACCATCAACGCGCCAACCAAGCCAGGGCCTGATGTATAGGCGATACCACCCAAATCAGCCTTGCTCATACCTGCCTCAGCAAGCAACTGCTCGATCAACGGCAAGGTCTTGCGAATATGGTCTCTGGAGGCCAATTCGGGCACTACGCCGCCATATTCGCGGTGCATAGCGACTTGGCTGTACAACACTTCTGCCAGCAAGCCCTGTTCACTATCGTACAGGGCGATACCCGTTTCATCGCAAGATGTTTCTATACCCAGAACTAGCATTTATGCTCTCGCGTTTCAGCGCTACCGAAAACGCCAAATGATACGGAAATCGGCCCCTAAAATCTCGTCTTTTCCGCTTTGCAATTTGGCAATCAACCGTTTACAATGCCCGCCCCTTGCGATAGCCGACTACTATCTGGTCGGATTGGGCTAATACCTAGCCATCACGTTGTCGTTGGAACTAATTCTTTAAACCCTATTTATAGACAGGTTTTGTTAAATGCCTTCAGTAAAATTAAAAGATAACGAGCCCTTTGATATCGCTCTGCGTCGCTTCAAGCGCTCATGTGAAAAAGCCGGTGTTCTGGCTGAAGTCCGTCGTCGTGAATTCTACGAAAAGCCCACTTCAGTACGTAAGCGTAAAGCCGCTGCCGCTGTTAAGCGTCACGCGAAAAAAATGTCTCGTGAGACTCGCAAGCAACAACGCCTCTACTAACCGTTTCGACGGTTTTCATTAAACTTTCCTTATGGAGCCTTAAGCCATGACCAACACAGCGCTTAAAGCCCGCGTGCAGGAAGAAATGAAAGCCGCTATGCGGGCCAAGGATAAACCACGCCTTGGTACTATCCGGCTGATACAAGCCGACATAAAACGAATTGAAGTTGACGAGCGCATCGAAGTCGATGATGTGCGGCTTTTAGTTGTACTCGATAAAATGTGCAAGCAGCGTCGCGATTCCATTCAACAGTACACTGATGCCGGCCGTATGGATTTGGCTGATGTTGAATCTTTCGAAATGACAGTCATCCAAGAGTTTTTACCCGCCCAACTCAGCACCGAAGAATTGACCAGCATGGTCACCGAGGCTATAGCCGCCAGCGCTGCCGAGTCGATGAAAGATATGGGCAAGGTAATGGCTTTGCTAAAACCCAAACTGCAGGGCCGCGCCGATATGGGCGAAGTCAGCAAGCTAATAAAGCAAAAAATAAGCTAGCAACAGTCTAATAACGACTCCCCACATCTGCCCCCCTTAATAATGCTAAACTGACTGACCTGTTAGCAACATACGACCCTTAACAATCCATGGCTGGCCTGATACCCCAAAGTTTTATAGACGACCTGCTAGATCGCCTCGACATAGTCGAGGTGATAGATCGTCGCGTCAGCCTGAAAAAAAGCGGTAAAAACTACACCGCCTGCTGCCCCTTTCACGACGAAAAAACCCCGTCCTTCAGCGTTAACCAAGAGAAGCAGTTCTATTACTGCTTTGGCTGCGGCGCGGGTGGTAATGCCCTCGGTTTCTTGATGGATTACGAGCGGATGGAATTTCCTCGCGCGGTCGAAGCTCTAGCCGATGCCGCCGGCCTAGAAGTACCCAAGGAAGCGCTAGCCTTTAGAGAGCAACCGCAGACAAAGAAAAACATCTACACCATTTTAGAAAAAGCCGCCGCCTTTTACAGTGATCAGCTAAAGCAGCACCCCCAAAAACAAGTCGCCGTCGACTACCTGAAAAAACGTGGCCTCAGTGGTGAAATTGCCCGCGACTTTGATATCGGTTATGCGCCACCGGGCTGGGACAACTTGCTCAAACACCTAGGCCAAAACGAAGAAGACCGCCAGCTATTGATCGACGGCGGCATGCTGATTGAAAAAGAAGAAGAGAACAAACTTTACGACCGCTTTCGCGACCGCATTATCTTTCCGATTCGTGATAACCGCGGCCGTATTATCGCCTTTGGTGGCCGCGTATTGGGCGACGACAAACCCAAATACCTGAACTCGCCAGAAACACCGGTGTTCCACAAAAGCAAAGAGTTGTACGGCCTCTATCAGTCCCGCAAAAGCAATCGCCAGCTACAGCGGCTGCTGATTGTCGAAGGCTATATGGATGTGGTCGCACTCGCCCAACACGGTATCAACTGGGCCGCTGCAACGCTGGGCACCGCCACCAGCACTGACCACTTAACGCGAGTGTTTCGGCAGTGTCCCGAGGTTGTATTCTGCTTTGATGGCGACGACGCAGGCCGCAAAGCAGCTGTACGGGCGTTAGAGTCTGCCTTACCCGCGATGGAAGATGGTCGGCAGGCGAAATTCCTGTTTCTGCCCCAGGGTGAAGACCCCGACAGTATGGTGCGAGATGTTGGTGCCAACAACTTTATCCGCCTGATCGACAAAGCCGAGCCATTAGAGCAATACCTGTTCAATGCCCAGGCCGAAGGGCTAGACCTCAACTCGCTAGATGGCCGCGCCCGCCTCACCACCATGGCAGCACCGCTGATCAACAAGCTGCCAAACGGCGTGTTCAAAGAGCTGATGTGGGAATCTCTGGCAGAGCGCACCGGCCTGTCACGTAATAAGCTCAGCGAGATTTTGAGCCAACATCAGGCCAACCACGCTGATCAGCAGCCCGATAACCGCAAGTCTAGAGAAAAAAACAGCAACAACTACCCGGATGCGCCACCCGAGTATTATCAAGACGACAGCGCTGCACCCGACAACCCAAGCATAAGGCCAGTAAAGAACCCCAAGCAACGGCCCGCGCTAGAAACGGTACTCGAACCCCACAGCGACAAAGCCCTCTATGCCATCGGCATCCTCACCCTATTCCCCAACCTGGGCAGCCGCCTTGACGGCCGTCAACTACCCAACCCTGAGCAAGAAAACAGACTTACATTGCTCAACGAACTACTGGCGCTGGTCTATAAACGTCCTGATTCCAGCACCCATATGATCCTCGGCCATTGGCTAGAGGCCCCGTGGAAAGGGCTGATCGAGCAAGGTCTCAGCGCCGCCTCGCTGTTTGATTCAAATATGGTGGCCGAAACCGACCCCGAAACTGAACTTTCTGAGACTGTTAGCTATCTAAGTAAGCAGTTCAAACAAGCGGACCTTACGCTGCAAGTCGACAAACTGGCCGCCGAGGGCTACGGTCAACTAAGCAAGGAGAAGCTGCAGCAACTAAACCAGCTAATTAAACAAAAACACGAGCTCTAACCCTTCCAACACTGCCGTCAAAGCAAGACTATTCAGTTATGAGCCTAGTATTTGACCAGCGTAATCAGTTATAATATCGGGCTAACTTTCAAGCACGCCCCAGTGACATAAACTATGAGCGACAAAGAACAAAAACAGTCTCGTTTAAAGGCCCTTATTGCTAAGGGTAAAGAGCAAGGCTACCTAACGTACGCCGAGGTGAACGATCACCTGCCGCAGGACATTTCAGATCCGGATCAAGTTGAAGACATCATCCAGATGATCAACGATCTCGGTATTCAAGTGTTTGAAAAGGCGCCCGATCCAGATGACATCATGCTATCTGAAGAGGATTCTACCGACGATATTGCCGCCGCCGAAGCTGCCGCCGCACTAGCCGCCGTAGAAACAGAAGCCGGCCGCACCACCGACCCAGTGCGTATGTACATGCGCGAAATGGGTACCGTCGAGCTGCTAACACGCGAAGGTGAGATCGCCATTGCCAAACGGATCGAAGAAGGTATTCGCGACGTTATGGCCGCACTGGCTTACTATCCAGGTGCCGTTAAAGACATCCTCAATGAATACGACAAAGTTGCTACTGAAGAGCGCCGCCTTGCGGACGTTTTGATTGGCTACCTTGATCCCACCGACGTCGTGCCTCCAGCTGCGCAGCAAGCTGCCCTCGCTGAAAAAGAAAAAAACAAAGATAAAGACGACGACGAAGAAGAAGAAACCAATAACGGCCCAGATCCAGAAGAAGCGAAAAAACGTTTCACCGCGATCCGCAAGCAACACAACAAACTCGATAAGTCGATTGAGAAGCACGGCCGCTACAGTAAAGAGTCTGCCAAAGAGCTACAAAAACTTGGCGAGCTGTTTAAGTTTCTGAAACTGACCCCGCGTGTTTTTGAACCGTTGTCGACCCGTGTTCGCTCTAAACTTAATGTTATCCGCGAAAATGAAAAACTGATCATGGGCATCTGTGTTAAGCAGGCCAAAATGACCCGTAGAGATTTTGTTAAAGCCTTCCAGACCAACGAAACCAATGTTAATTGGATAGATGAGCAAATCAAGGCGAACCAAAGCCTCGCCCCGGTGCTTGAAGCTAACCGCGAAGATATGCAACGCGCCCAACGCAAAATTGGCCAGGTCGAAATACAGTCCGGACTCACCATCCTCGATATAAAAGAAGTTAACCGTCGGATGTCTATTGGTGAAGCTCGCGCCCGTCGCGCCAAGAAAGAAATGGTAGAGGCTAACCTGCGTCTGGTTATCTCTATCGCCAAAAAATACACCAACCGCGGCCTACAGTTTCTCGACTTGATTCAAGAAGGCAACATCGGCTTGATGAAAGCCGTCGACAAATTTGAGTACCGTCGCGGTTATAAGTTCTCGACTTACGCCACATGGTGGATCCGTCAGGCCATTACTCGCTCCATCGCTGACCAAGCACGCACCATCCGCATTCCAGTACACATGATTGAGACCATCAACAAACTCAATCGTATTTCTCGCCAAATGCTACAGGAAATGGGCCGCGAGCCTACCCCTGAAGAGCTGGGTGAGCGTATGGATATGCCAGAAGACAAAGTCCGTAAAGTCTTGAAAATAGCGAAAGAGCCAATCTCGATGGAAACCCCAATCGGCGATGACGAAGATTCGCACTTGGGTGACTTCATTGAAGATAACACTATCGCTCAGCCGGTTGATTCAGCCACAGGCCAAGGTCTGCAAGAAGCCACCAAAGATGTATTGGGTGGCCTTACTGCCAGAGAAGCCAAAGTATTGCGGATGCGTTTTGGTATCGATATGAACACTGACCACACGCTAGAAGAAGTGGGCAAACAGTTTGACGTTACCCGTGAGCGTATTCGTCAGATCGAAGCCAAGGCCTTACGCAAACTGCGTCATCCTTCTCGCTCCGATCATCTGCGCAGCTTTCTCGACGAGTAACCTAAACAGCAACACCAAAAAGCCGGCCTAACCGCCGGCTTTTTTATACACCGTCATTCCCGAAACAAACGTCACCCCCAAAACAACCGTCATTCGCGCTAAGGCGGGAACCCAGTGACCCTAAATTCCCGCCTTCGCGGGAGTGACGATATATTGTACAGTCCTACCACAAAACCGTAGGGTGGATTACAATCCACCATCGCCACCTCATCAGGACGGAGACCTGCCATGACAGTCTATAACGACAATAGCCAAACCATTGGTCAAACCCCACTAGTCAAACTCAACCGCATTAGCGAAGGCAATATTTTCGCCAAAATAGAAAGCCGCAACCCGGCCAACTCTATTAAATGTCGCATTGGCGCCAATATGATCTGGGCCGCCGAACAAGACGGCTCACTCAAGCCCGGCATGGAAATCGTAGAACCTACCAGTGGCAACACCGGTATCGCGCTGTGCTTTGTTGCCGCCGCCAAAGGCTATCCTGTCACACTGGTCATGCCAAGCTCAATGAGCCTGGAACGCCGCCAGATCATGAAAGCCCTGGGTGCCAACTTGATTATCACCGACCCAGCCAAAGGCATAAAGCTGTGCATAGAAACCGCCCAGCAACGCGTAGCCGAAGCCCCCGATCAACGCTGGATGCCCAGCCAATTTGATAACCCCGCTAATCCCGCTATCCATGAGAAAACCACCGGCCCGGAAATCTGGGAAGATACTAATGGTGAGATCGACATTCTGATTAGCGGCGTAGGGACTGGCGGCACTATTAGCGGTATTTCCCGCTATATCAAAAACACCCAAGGCAAAGCGATTACTTCAGTGGCTGTAGAACCTAACACCACCACGATGATTACCGCTGCCAAAGCCGGCGAAGAACCCACTCATGCCCCCCATAAAATCCAAGGTATTGGCGCAGGCTTTGTCCCCGCCAACCTCGATCTGAACTTAGTTGACCAAGTAGAGCAAGTCTCTAACGAGGACGCGATGGAATGGGCACACAAGCTAATGAAGCAGGAAGGGATATTAGCAGGCATCTCCAGCGGCGCAGCCATGGCCGCTGCTGATAGAGTGTCCAAACAGCCTGGCAATGAAAATAAAACCATTGTTGTGATACTGCCAGACTCCGCTGAGCGTTATTTATCCACGCCGTTGTTTGAAGGGCAGTTCAGCGACAGTGAAACGGTACAATAAACCGCGCTACGGCGCTGGAAGTATCTTATCTAGCGCCGTATAATGCGCGGCTTCTGCAAAAGTGATGCAGAGCCAAGTTTTTAGAATTTGGGCCTTTAGCTCAGCTGGTTAGAGCATCCGAATCATGGCCACAGCACTCCCTGCGGTCGCGGGCCACGCTGTAATCGGCAGGTCAAAGGTATTAAAGAACAAAACAGTTCCAAGCTGTATAAATTTGGGCCTTTAGCTCAGCTGGTTAGAGCATCCGACTCATAATCGGCAGGTCCGCAGTTCAAGTCTGCGAAGGCCCACCATTTTTGTTTTGATTCAGTGGCTTATAGCCGTTGGAGCGTCCGACTATTGAGGTCGTATGTGCCGATTCTATCAGCCTCTGAGTCGGACGCTCCTCAAGAAAACCCCAAGTAGCAATCTCTCCAGAAGCAGACACAAACAAGCCCCCTAAATAGCCATCCCATTATTAAGCCTGTGAGCACCATGGATTACGATTTTACCCTAGATGAATACGATCAACCCATAGCCGAATTCTCCTCTGGCTTTGAAGCGCTTGGCCGCTGGTTTTCAGAACAGCTAAAAGATCAAGACGCCATTGATGAACTGCTATCGATTGTCGAACAGTTGGAGCAACAGCGCATCAGCCGCCGCCAATTATTTAGCGCAGACTCACACTTGCTACTGACCCAGGATGACGTGGAAGCCAAAGCACTGGCCATGGATAACGAGGTTGAAGGCGGTCTGCCCGAACATACCCGACTGTATGATGACGAAGCTTATGCCCGCTGCGGCTTACCGGATTTTAAACAAGCACTCATTGCCTGGCAGCAATTTGTTAATGAGTAATTTTTCTGTTTGACGCAAAGTCGTATGTTGAGCTCAGCGCTAATTGGGCTAGCTTGGGTTTGCGATTCTATGTGCTGGCGTATCGGTAGGTCTAGTTATAATATTTTCAACGCTCTGATCCTATTGATTCTGCATTGGTTTGATGGATTTAGAGCGTCCGACTCTTGGGGTCGGTTCTGCCGATTTTATGGGTGAGGGAGTCGGGGGGTCCTTTCTCAGGAAAATCTTTAGCTTGTTATTTTACGTATGACTGGCCTTCTTAACCCAGTCATATACAGGCTGTAACTCTTCGATTTTATTCTTAATATTCTCTTGTAGATCCCCCTCCAAGCCCAAAGGCGACCAAATCCTTAAATGAGGCGAAACATTCATTAAGCGCACTTGCGTCCCTTTCTTGGGTTTTCGCTCAAGAGTTACACTCTGTTTGGCTCTACCACGGTAATTAGCTTCCCTGCTCAGGCAACCTAGCGCTTCCGTCAACACCTCGCCCCATTGGTCTACACTAGTCTCAGTAAAACTACGCTCTTTACCACCGAGGGAATTCTCAACAATAGTTGGCCTTGACGTAACCTGCCACGCATCTCTAGCAAAACGAATAACTACGCTCTCAGGATTATTTAGCTTACTTCTCACGGCTTCGATTTGTGGATTATTCATCTCAGACTGAATGAATGTGGAAATTGGCCAACCCTTATATTTCATACCTTCCAAGTTAACCCCGAGCTTTATAGCCCCTGTATCTGTAGAGACAGAAATATTCCATTGCACACCCTCATTCCCATCGCTCATACCGAAGCTTGGCTTGCTTAACTGGCCAAATGGTTTGCCTTTCACATTTAGCACCGAAGAAAACAGCTGAAGTAGCTCTGCATACTCTGTGTCTATATGCTTAAAGCTATCCTGTTTCTTGGTACTCTTACTTTTTGATGCGGATTTTTCTTGTACGGATACTAGTTCATCGGAATTAATCTTCTTGATTTCTGTTTGATTGTCGAAAATAGAAACCAATGCAGTATTGGCATCATCTGCATTAATGTTAAAGAATTCACGCCTCTTTTGACGTAAGGGAGCTAACTTTGAGTGGACTAATGACTCTAGCTTTTGACATTCACTGACTGCCATGTAATGTGCTACAGCCCAAATAAAGTCACCAGTTGAGCTATTGTTAATCTCATCGCATCTTTGATAGGGGTTTCGTGAAGTCATTCCTATTTTACAAACAGGGAGATCTATATCTTTTACTTCTAGAATATATACAAAACCTCTGGCTTTCTCGTCCGTTGCGCTCATTCATTCCACCAAAAATTATTTTTCATATTTTTGATTATACATACACCATATGACGACCGGTATAGTTTTACCTAGCACAATGTTTCAAGCCTGTAACAATAAAAATAACAATAAAGGGGTCAAGTCTTGCCTTTTGCCTTAATAATACGACTCACCCTCGAATAATGAAGCCCAAAATAACTCCCAATATCTTTCATGCTGTATCCACCACTTTTATAGGCCAGATCGATAGCTGAATCACGATCAACGGCCTTTCCCTCGTAATAAGCTAGTGATTTTGCTACTGGCCTGCGTTGCGCGGATGGTACTTCTGACAGGCATCGCTCTTCATCCACTCTTCCTAGCATCTCTTCAACAAAATGATTCGACCCTAAATACATTTGATGTCGTAATTCTCCCCAAGGTGATGCACAACCCTTATCTTCACTCACAAATCGACGATATGCTTTAACAGCTTTTCTTTTTGTCTCACCGAATACTGACAACAACCAATCCACCGATAAAAAACCAGGCAGCTCAACCATACCACTGGTGGCACGATAACTACTCCACCGCCAATCTTTGGCCTCGTTCACCATTCTTGCTCTAACCGGGTTTAATACAACATATCGTGCAAGCTCTAATAAATGCGCCTCTTTTTCAACCAGTATGCCTTTATAACGCCCTTGGTAAACATGCCCTACCCGACCATGATGAAAATTAAACTTTTGAGTATAAACGCCATTTAGGTGGCGCATGCCTACAGACAAATTTGCATCAGGAGTTTCAATCAATAAGTGGTAGTGGTTTGTCATTAAACAATAAGCATGGCAAACCCAGTTATATCTTTGGCATACACCTGATAACACCTCCAAGAAAATCAATCTATCCACATCGTCCAAGTAAATATCTTCTTTTTTATTACCCCTCGATGTTACATGATACAACGCACCCTCAAATTCAATACGAAGTGGTCTAGCCATTGACAACACTCCTTGTCATCTTTAATCCAAATTACATATTCACTACACCACACTTAATACTGATCTGCAAAGGCAAAAGGCAAGACTTGACCCCCTTCATATTCGCTGATCTGCAAAGGCAAAAGGCAAGACTTGACCCCCTTCATACTCAAAGGCAAAAGGCAAGACTTGACCCCCTTCATATTCGATCGCCATGTCAACTTGATAGAGCAAGGATATGATTTAGCGGTGAGAGCAGGAGACATGGAAGATTCAAATTTAATTGCCCGCTTATTAGCCCCTTTGCACAGCGTTGTTTGCGCTTCTCCCTGTTATCTGCAAGAGTTTTATCAACAGCATAAGCAAGCACTGGAACATCCATCTCAATTAGCAAAAGCCAATTGTCTGACTTACAGCTATTCCAGTAATGCAGATACTTGGCAGTTCGATACGATTAATCAAGACAGTCAAAACCATAAAATTAAAGTAAAAGGAAATTACCGCGTTAATAACAGTGCATCTTTAAAACAAGCATTAATTGCGGGCATGGGAGTCGCTTGTTTACCCACATTTGTCACCGGGGATTCTATTAAGAAAGGCGAATTGGTCGCTCTTTTTCAAGACTATACAATGCCACATAAAAGCCTTTATGCGGTTTACCCCGAGCGACAGTATTTACCCACTAAAGTACGTGTATTTCTAGATTTTCTAATTAAACACCTTGGAACTGATGTACCTTTTTGGGACAATTTTTAATTAAAATACAGGCCTCATTCAAACATCGGAAGATTATTATTTAGATAAGTTGTGCATGCAGATATAATTATTCATCGTTATGCTCCTCAGTTAAAAAATGCTCCCAATAAGGTGTATCCCCAAAGCTAGAAACTAGAAAGTCGATAAAAACCCGAACTCGCGCTGGCATATGTTTAGTTTGTGGATACACCGCGTAGATGTTCATCGCATACCATTGGTAATCTGTTAGCAACGGTATCAATACGCCGCGCTCCACTGCGCCATGGACGATAAAGCTGGGTTCACACAATATCCCCAAACCGGCGACGGCAGCCTCCACCAGCGCATCGCCGTTAGTGGCGCGCATACGCATGGGCACCTTTACATT
This sequence comes from Oceanicoccus sp., assembly GCA_051277205.1. Taxonomy (GTDB): domain Bacteria; phylum Pseudomonadota; class Gammaproteobacteria; order Pseudomonadales; family Dasaniaceae; genus Oceanicoccus. Next base: position 83,293 of record JBNMPW010000001.1, read on the forward strand.
GCTAGGGTTATTATCTTTATCACGGTAATGCCAGGTGCCTGGCTGACTAAGGTTGCCATAACACAGCGCTGGCAGCTCCGATAAATCCTGCGGTGTCTTGGGCATGCCATGACGATTTAAAAAATCAGGGGAGGCACAAACCACATGGCGCACCGAGGCCAGCTTGCGCGCCATTAATGAAGAATCCTCCAGCGTGCCAATGCGAATGGCTAGGTCCAAGCCCTCTTCCACCAAATCGATACGCCGGTCGCTCATATCTAGGTCTATTTTGATCTGTGGGTGTAAATGCATAAATGCGGCGATAGCCGGAGAGAGATGCGCCACGCCAAAACTTAAAGGGGTGGCAATTTTTAAGGTGCCGCTTAGGGCGGTAGCGGTATTGCTGGCCTCCTGCTTGGCCTCCTCAAAATCATCCAGCAGGCGGCCACAGCGCCGATAAAATTTCTCTCCAGCCTCAGTGATATGCATTTTTCGCGTGGTGCGCTGTACCAACTGCACCCCTAAGCTGGATTCCAGCTCTTTTAAACGACGGCTCACTGCCGAGACCGCAATATCCATTTTTTCGGCGGCCTTGCTGATGGAACGGCTCTCAACCAGCGCAACAAAGGTCTTGATTTGGTTAAATTCATTCATGGCTGAATTATATTTCTCTAAATAGCAAAAGTATATTGATTAAATCACTGTTTTTAACACTAAAAGCAATAGTTATAGTAGCTGCATGTTTTGACGACATACCCACTAACCCCATTCATGAAGCAAAAAAGAGAGATAAACATGGCAAACTTAATCAATAGACAAGCACTGGTATTAGGTGGCAGCAGAGGCATAGGCGCAGCCGTGGTGACACGATTACAACAAGAAGGCGCCAACACAACCTTTACCTACGCCAACGCCGATCAAGCAGCTGCGGAAGTGGCAGCTAACACGGGTGCCCAGGCGGTAAAAGTCGATAGCACTAATCGAGAAGCCTTGGCTGCGGTGATTGGTGATCAGGGGGCACTGGATATTCTGGTGATCGCCGCCGGCGTACTCGTCATGGGTGATCCCCTGGAATTAAACCCTGATGACATTGACCACATGCTGGATGTCAATGTGCGCAGCCCTTATCACGCGAGTATCGAAGCGGCCAAGAACATGAATGAAGGTGGCAGAATCGTTATCATTGGCTCGGTTAATGCCGATAGCATGCCCATGGCTGGCGGTGCAGCCTATGCCTTAAGCAAATCTGCGATGCAGGGATTTGTGCGCGGCCTGGCCCGTGATCTTGGGCATAAAAATATCACCGTCAACAATATTCAACCCGGCCCAGTGGATACCGAGATGAACCCGGAAGACGGCCCGATGAAAGACATCATGCATTCCTTTATGGCCA
>JBNMPW010000002.1:0-63865 GCA_051277205.1 Oceanicoccus sp.
TGGCTCCCTTTTTTATGTCTGCTGTTTGGCCACAGATAGCAGCAATAGCCGCATCTATCCGTATTTCTATTTAGGTGGTAAATTCTTTCACCATCCTGGCTAGCTCTCCAGCGGTATCTTTTAGCTGGGTAGTGGCCTGATCCACTTCTTGCATTGAGTGCTCTGAGCTTTTCGCAACATCAGAAATATTGACCACGTTACGTGAAATCTCCTGTGATACAGACATCTGCTCTTCGGTGGCGGTTGCTATCTGAGTGTTCATGTCGTTGATCACGGCGACTGCACTAGATATTGCCGTCAGTGATGCGCCTGCTCTTTCGGCTTCAGTGACGGTACGTACCATCTCTTCAGTGCCTTCAGCCATGGTATTTACGGCGTTTTGAGTGCCGGCTTGCAGGCGTTCTATCATTTCCTGAATTTCTTGGGTGGATTCTTGGGTGCGTTTTGCCAGTGAGCGTACCTCATCGGCTACCACCGCAAAGCCACGTCCTTGCTCACCGGCGCGAGCCGCTTCAATGGCTGCATTAAGTGCCAGCAGGTTGGTTTGTTCAGCAATACCGCGAATAACATCTAACACCGAACCGATGGCGGAACTGTCGGTGGCAACATCGTTGATTACGTCGCTCGCTTTGTTGATTCGATCCGACAAGCTATTGATAGACTGAATAGCGACTTCTAGTACCCGGGTGCCTTCGTAAGTTTCGTTGTTGGCATCGGAAGCGGCTTGTGCGGCCTGCTGAGCGTTGCGGCTGACTTCTTCAATAGCGTGGGTCATTTCAGTTGAGGCGGTAGCCACTTGGTCCGTTTCGCGGGTTTGCACGGCGACACCTTCACGTGTTAATTCGGCGGTGTTAGACAGCGTGGTGGCATAGTCCTGTAATTGCTGGCTGGTACTGCCGACATTTTCAATAATATCGCGAAAGCGGTCGATCATCCGTTGGAAGGCGCTGGCGACTTGGCCGATCTCATCGTTCTGGTCAATGCAGACCGTAACAGTTAGATCTTGGTCCTGATCGGCTGTTTCGATCTGCTCACGTAGTTGTTTGAGCGGGTTGGTAATGCTGCGTAACACCCAGATACCGGCAGCGGCCATAATAATGGCTGCGATCACACCGACAGCGACCAAAAAGTTGAACGAATCATCATAAATAGCTTGGGCGTCGCTGCGCTCTTGCTGGGCAATTTTGAGCTGTAGATTGATCAGCGCAGCGATTTTCTCGGCAATAGGGTCGACATACTCAAATAAATCGCCGTTATAGTCGGTTACCAGCGTTTCACCGTCCTCATCAAATTGCAGAGAATCACCCATCTCCGCAAGTATACTGGCCGCTTCTTCAATGATGGTATTGGCTTCGGGGAATAACTGTTCGGTGGCCTTGATGATGCTGCGTTCTTCTTCGTTCAGCAAGCCTGATGTATAGCGTCTCCAGTTGTCTTTAATGGTGACTTGGCCCTGCTCAAGCTCAACCAGCGCCTCATTGGGATTAACCAAACCATTATCGGCTTTGTTGATTGAGTTGATGATGATGGTATAGCCATCCATCATACTTTTGAGCTGCGTTAGAGGCACAACCCGATCGTCATAAATCCGCCCAACACCTTTATTTATCAATGAAAAAGAAGATAGTGACGAAGCTACCAACAATACAATGATCGCCAATGGGATGCCCACGATTATGGAAAGGCGTTGGCCGACTTTGAGATTGTTCATGGGAAATACCTTTTAACTATTGACCTTAATTCAATGAATAGTTCTGATAGATGAGAGCTAATCTTTAAGTATAGGATAAATCTATAAAATACTATGTCGGCAATAACAGCGTTCTCTTTAATGGGCTTATAGCCATAAGCGCTAGCGAATTACTTCAATTCCCTGCTCGGTCGCCAATAACAAGATATCAGCGGGGCGACGGGCAAAGATCCCGTTGGTGACGACACCGGTAATATCGTTGATTTGCTGTTCGGTGGTGGCTGCATCGGGGATCATAAAGTCATAGACATCGAGGATGATGTTGCCATTATCGGTGATCACACCTTCCCGGTAGACGGGGTTGCCGCCAAGCTTCACTAATTCGCGGGCCACATAGCTGCGGGCCATGGGGATCACTTCTACTGGCAGCGGGAAGTTGCCGAGCTGATCAACCAGCTTGCTACTATCCGCAATACAGACAAACTCTTTAGCCACCGCGGCGACAATTTTTTCTCGAGTTAACGCCGCACCACCACCTTTAATGAGGCCCAATTGCGGGTTGGCTTCATCGGCGCCATCAACATAGACGGTAATTTCATTGACACTGTTGAGATCAAATACCGGAATGCCGTGGCTTTTGAGGCGCTCGGCGGAGGCTTCGGAGCTGGCGACGGTGGCGTTGATTAAGCCCTTAATTTCCGCCAGATAATCAATAAAGTAATTAGCCGTTGAGCCGGTACCGATACCAATTACGCTGTCTTCTTCGATTTTGGGTTTGATGTAGTCCATTGCTGCGCGTGCGACCGCTTGTTTCATTTCGTCTTGGGTCATGTTGTGCTGGGTCATATCGGATGGCCGTGGGGAATTGATGAGGCGGCTATTATAAGGGCGGCAAGCTATGACTCGCTAGGGCTGGTAGTGGCTTTTTCTCAATAGATTAGCGACTGCTGCATAAGATGGCTGAATTTTTCTTCTTAAGGTATTAGTATACGTGTTCTTTAACCCCTCAATGTTTGTTATCCCATGCCGCAAAACTATATCAAGAAAATTCTCGAAGCCCGTGTCTACGATGTTGCGATCGAGTCGCCGCTCGATGATGCACCTTTACTGAGCAAACGCTTTAATAATCGTATCCTGCTAAAGCGTGAAGATCTGCAGCCAGTATTTTCCTTTAAGCTGCGGGGCGCCTATAACAAAATGATGCATTTGACCGAGCAGCAACTGGCGCAAGGTGTGGTAACGGCGTCGGCCGGCAATCATGCCCAAGGCTTGGCGCTAGCGGCATTGAAACTGGGCGTTAAGGCGACGATCGTGATGCCCAAGACTACGCCACAAATTAAAGTGGATGCAGTGCGCCGTCGTGGTGCCAAAGTGGTGCTGCACGGTGACTCTTTTGAGGAGGCGTCAGCACAGGCTCAGAAGCTGGTCGAAGAACAGGGTTTGGTTTATGTCCACCCCTATGACGACCCGGAAGTGATTGCCGGTCAGGGTACTATCGGCATGGAAATATTGCGCCAACATACTGGGCCCTTACATGCGGTATTTGTACCGGTCGGTGGCGGTGGTTTGTTGGCTGGTATTGCCGCCTATATAAAATATGTGCGCCCTGAGGTGAAGGTGATCGGGGTCGAGCCTGAAGATGCAGCTTGCCTTAAGGCGGCGATGGAAAAAGGTCGGCGCGTGACCTTGCCCCATGTAGGTATTTTTGCTGAAGGCGTGGCGGTGGCGCAGATTGGCAAGGAAACCTTTCGGGTTATCCGCAAGACCATCGACGGAGTAATTACTGCCACTAACGATGAGATGTGCGCCGCGATTAAGGATATATTCGATGATACCCGCTCTATTGCTGAGCCTGCCGGTGCTTTAGCATTAGCAGGATTGAAGAAGTATGTGGAGGAGACGGGTATTGAAGGCGCCACTCTACTTGCTATCGACAGTGGCGCTAATACCAATTTTGATCGACTGCGCTATATCTCTGAGCGCACCGAAATCGGCGAGAAACGCGAAGCGATTATCAGCGTTACCATCCCCGAGCGGCCCGGCAGTTTTAAAAAGTTCTGTAGTTTATTGGGCAAGCGCAGTATCACCGAGTTTAATTATCGCTATGGCGACAGTCGCGAGGCGCAAATTTTTGTTGGCGTGCAGATATCTCCCGATGGCCAAGACCGCCAGGAGTTGTTACAGAAACTTGAGGATAACGGCTATCCGGCAATGGATTTTACCGATAACGAGATGGCAAAATTACATATTCGGCATATGGTCGGTGGTCATGCGCCAGCACATGTTATCGAAGAAGTGATATACCGTTTTGAGTTCCCTGAGCGGCCGGGCGCTTTGCTTAACTTTTTGACTAAGTTGGGCCAGCAATGGAATATCTCGATGTTTCATTATCGCAATCATGGCTCTGCCGAAGGGCGCGTATTGGTAGGTTTACAGGCGGCCAAGAAAGACCGGAAAGCCTTGGCCGCTTTTCTCGATAACTTGCAGTACCCCTTCACTGAGGAAACGGATAACCCGGCCTATAAACTGTTTCTCAGCGGCGACACTGCGGGATAGTTAAGTCGAGTGTGACCTCCTAAGGTTTATTGTGAGCCCCGTTTTAGTGCAATGCTAGCGGGGCTGGGCTCAGTCAGTGCGATAAGTATTTCAAATACCGCCACAACATGTCCGAATCCCTGTGCCGCTCTGTTACCCATTAATTTTGGCGTGCTGTGCACTATTGGCATCGATCTTGTATGTTTTTATAGCCGCTGCCAATCGAGGCAGTGAATTTACGTGGCCAGAGGGCTAGTGTGACCGGCTTGGCAATAGCGGTCGCGGCTGCTTCACAACTCCGTTGATTGGCTTTGCAGTTGCCCGCTTAATTATTTAATGTATTGAAACAGTAACAAGAAGAGTTTGGAGAACAGCATGAGTACTAAGTTTGACGCCCTCACCGTAACCGTTTTTGTCTTTAGTTTAGGCACCGTTATTACCGGTGCTTTGCAGATGATAATGATCTAAGCGTCAGTCGCTCGTTTTAGCGGTCATCTCTTTGGATGCAGAACACGCCCTCATCGGTAGCCACCGCCGCTAACGGAATATCCCAGCTTTCCTGCTTGATCTCATCTACCTGCTGACAACTGTGCGCTAATCCTACTAGTCGTACTTGCGTGATCTGTGGGTGGCGTAGCTGCCAGGCGAAACTGCGGTCATAAAAGCCACCCCCCATGCCTAGACGTCCTCCCTGAAGATCAAAGCCCACCAATGGTAGCAATGCCAAATTTAACGCCCAGCTTTTATGCGGGCGTTTATTGGTGGGTTCGGCAATGCCAAAGCGATTAATTTTTAGGCGGTCACCAGGCCGATAACGGACAAAGTAAATGCGGTTTCCCGGTGCCAGCACAGGTAAGTAACAGCATCGGCCCTGCCGGTGGGCTCGTGCCAGTAGCAACTGGGGGTCGATTTCACCGTCATTAGCGAGATAAAAGGCAATATGTTGGCTGCGCTTAAACAGTCCTGCGGAGCTTATTTGGCGGTCCAACTGACGAGCCGCATGCTGCTGCTGTTTAGCGGATAATGCTTGGCGGCGGCGACGTAATTGTTGACGTATCGATGTGCGGGAATGAGTCAAGGCATACTGGCTCTAGCAGTAGGTTGGCTGTAAAAGTTGCTCCCCAGGATACCGCTGACAACACGGCCCTTTGAACCCAACGGTTCAAGGTGGTGGTTCCTGTACTATATCGGGCTTCCCGCAGAGCAGACATGCACGCCAATAATACGAGGATCCCCCGGGGTAATACGCATCGGCTCAGGGGCCTAAGCTATCTGGCAAATACCACAGGGAGCGAAGTCATTATAGCGCGATTTTGATCGGCGGGGGGATTTTGCCGCGTTGATTAGCCAATTTCTAGCTGGCGAAAGCGATGCAGTGCTTCATCTAAAGTGTCGTTCAGGCTTTTCAACTGCTTGCTGCTGGCAGGTGCAGGTTTGTTACTGGCGTCGTCAGCACTGGCTGGCGTCTGCTGTAATAATTCGTTGCTGATATTGAGCGCAGCCATTACTGCAATACGCTCTAACCCAATCACTTTGCCATTGGCACGGATGTTTCGCATTTGTTTATCGAGATAGTTGGCTGACTGGGCCAGCGCTTCTTGTTGGCCAGGGGGGCACGCGACTTGGTACTCCTTATCCAGCAGTTTGACGATGACGGTTTCATTACTCACGGTGTTTGCCTCATTGTGCGTCTATCTCGCGTTTGCCCTTAAGACTCTTGCTCAAGGGATTTCAATCGAGAGATCATAGATTCTACTTTGTCTCGGGCGACCTCGGTTTTCTCAACCAATAGCTCGCGTTCATCAATCCAATTGACAGCTTCGGACTTAAGAGCACGGTTTTCCAGGTCCAGTAGCTCGCACAGCTGGATGAGATCTTTGATTTTGGTGGCTAACGCTTTAAATTGTGGATCTGCCATTAATAATCTGCCGTATATAGTCTGTCGCGCAGGGCTGCTTGCCCTGGATCAAATAATGCATTAAATATAGTTGTGAGAGTGCGACCGGTCAATTTAATAAAATGTAAGTATTTCAATAGCATGGATAATATTTGCAGAATCTTTGTGAAGATGGGAGTCAGCGCACGTATAGACCACCGCTGGTGGCAGTCGATTTTGGCGGATCAAGCCGCTAAGATGCGCTGCTTATTGCAACTGCTATCGCCATCCACGGCGCCGAGAGAGTGTTATGTCTACCGAAGTTTCTATGCCTGAATTTGACCAACTGGCCGATCTATTTTGGCGGCTAGGGGTAATGCAAGCGCCATCGCATTTACACGGTTACTTGGTGGGGCTGCTGGCGGTAGGCGATGGGATAGAACCCGCGCAATGGCTGGCGCTGGCGACCAAGCTGATCGACCCGGTAGAAGAGTTGACTGCGGAAGATGGTCGTTTATTGCTCAGCGTTTACGGTGCCACCTTTGGCGCGATGACCCAGGGTAATCTAGACCTGCAGTTACTGTTGCCGGAAGATGGTGCTGAGATCGGGCAGCGTGCCGATTGCCTCGGGCAGTGGTGTCAAGGTTTTATGGCCGGCTTTGCGCAAGCGGGCAAAGCCCTAAAACAGCAAGAGGGGCAGCAACAGTATTCGACAGATGTGGCCGAAGCGCTCAGTGATATCGCAGCCATTAGTCAGATCAGTCTGGAAGATGAAGAAGCCGATATGGAGCAGAGTGAGCAGAGTTTGTTTGAAATTGCTGAGTATCTGCGCTTGGCAGCGATCACAGTTTACCTCGAATGCCATAAGCCAGAGGGTGAGCCGGCGCCAGTAGTGTTGTCGTCGGTAAAAGATGAGGAGACGGTAGCGTCTCCCGCTAACTTATTTAGTAAAAGTGGCAACAAGTTGCATTAACAAGTTGCATTGAAAAAGCCTGCACTCCAAAATGAAATGATTAATCCCTTAGCAATCAATCGTGTTAGTAAAAATTATGAAAATCAGTAAACAAGAATTTGCCCGTCGTCGAAAAAACCTGATGGCGGAAATGGAGCCCAATAGCATTGCTATCGTGCCGGCCGCCCGCGAGACTACCCGCAACCGCGATGTTGATTATCCTTTTCGGCAGGATAGTGATTTTTATTATTTGACCGGCTTTGCCGAACCTGAAGCGGTATTGGTGTTATTACCCGGACGAAAGCATGGCCAATATATTTTGTTTTGCCGCGATCGCGATCCCAAAATGGAATTGTGGAATGGCTATCGCGCTGGCCCCGAAGGTGCCTGTGCCGATTATGGTGCGGATGATGCTTTTCCGGTATCAGATATTGACGACATTTTACCCGGTTTGTTAGAGGGTCGTGAGCGGGTGTATTACGCTATGGGGCGGCATCAGGAGTTTGATCATAAAGTTATGAAATGGGTGAATATTATTCGCGCGCAAGTCCGTACCGGTGCGCAACCTCCTGGTGAGTTTCTCGATCTTGATCACATGCTGCATGATTTGCGCTTATATAAAAGTGCCGCCGAAATTCGAGTCATGAAAAAAGCTGGGCAAATTTCGGCTGGAGCCCATGTGCGAGCTATGCAGTTTTGTAAACCAGGCGTGAAAGAATTTCAATTAGAAGCTGAGATTCAACATCAGTTTGGATTAAAAGGCGCCAGGTTTCCCGCGTACTCATCGATTGTTGGTAGCGGTAATAATGGCTGTATTTTGCATTACACCGAAAACCAAGACGTTATTAAAGATGGTGACTTGGTATTGATCGACGCCGGTTGTGAGTTGGAGCATTATGCGGCCGACATCACCCGTACTTTTCCCGCCAATGGCGTTTTCTCTGAAGAGCAAAAAGCGCTTTATGAGTTGGTATTAAAATCGCAACTGGCGGCTATAAAAACTATCAAGCCAGGTAACCATTGGAATCAAGCCCATGATGCGACTGTGAAAGTGATTACTAAAGGTTTAGTCGAGCTGGGCTTGTTAAAAGGTACGGTCAGTAAGCTGATTGAAAAAGGAGCATATAAAGAGTTTTATATGCATCGCGCCGGTCATTGGCTAGGTATGGATGTACATGATGTTGGTGATTATAAAGTGGGTAATCAATGGCGGGTGCTAGAAGAGGGCATGGCGATGACTGTTGAGCCTGGTATTTATGTATCGCCAGGAAATAAAAAAGTTGCAAAAAAATGGCGCGGTATTGGAATCCGTATTGAAGATGATGTGGTGGTGACCAAAGATGGTTGTGAAGTACTCACCAACGACGTGCCGAAAACCGTAAAAGAAATTGAGGCATTGATGGCAAGAGGTCGTGCCGCTTGAATGCAGAAGTTGTTAGCAATAAACATAGTCAGAAGCAGTGTCAGGGCAATGATTATGACATTGTTATTGCCGGCGGAGGCATGGTCGGTGCCAGTTTAGCGTTATTATTGAGCCATTATTCGCAGCAACAATTAAAAATGTTAGTGGTTGAAAGTTTTCCGATTGTTGCAACGCAGAAGGCGTTAGACGTTAGCGTAACAAGCCCACAATACAGCCCCAGTTTTGATGCTCGGTCTACTGCTTTATCCTTTGGCAGTCGCACTATTTTAGAGTCTTTGGGTTTTTGGCCAATGCTGGCGCAACACCTAGCCGAAATTTCTGACATCCATGTTTCTGAACGCGGCCGCTTCGGCTCAACTACGATGAATTGCAATGATGTGGCGTGGCCCGCGCTTGGGTATGTGGTGGAAAATACTTGGTTGGGAAATGTATTGTTAACGAAATTACGTCAGCAATCGAATGTTGATTTTGCGGCTCCAGCATCGGTGTTAGCTATCAAACCATTACAAATCGGTGTCGCCGTTACTATTGAGCAGCAAGGCGAGCAACGAACTTTGCAGTCACAATTAGCGGTGGTTGCAGACGGTGCTAATTCTGAGTTGCGTAAAAAATTGGGGATTGATACTCAGGTCAGAGATTATCGCCAGCGCGCGCTGATCACCAATGTCAGTTTTAGCAAAGCGCACAACGGCATTGCTTATGAGCGATTTACCGAGCAGGGTCCATTGGCGTTATTACCGTTAACCGATAGTGAGCAAGGCGAAACGCGGGCAGCATTAGTGTGGAGCTTGCCAAAAGAACGCGCGCAACATTTGTGCGATTGTGACGCGGCTGAATTTTTGCAGGCCTTGCAACACAGCTTTGGTCATCGCCAAGGGGAGTTTATCCGCGTTGGTGAGCGGAGTAACTATGATCTCAGTTTGGTTGAGGCGCAAGAACAAGTACGCTCGGGCATTGTAGTGATGGGCAATGCCGCTCATTCATTACACCCAGTAGCAGGCCAAGGTTTTAATTTAGCACTGCGCGATTGTGTGCGCTTGAGTCAGTTGTTGGCGGCGGCTTTTGCAGTACAGCAACCGCTGCATGAAGTCAGTTTGTTGCAGCGTTATCAGCAGCAGCAGCAATTTGACCAGCAAAAAACTATCGGTTTTTCTAATCGGCTGCCGGACCTATTTAGCCATCGACAATGGCCCCTGAGCATTTTTCGTAATATCGGCTTGAGTCTATTGGATGTAACACCCGTCGCTAAAAATGAATTTATTTTACATGCAGCGGGTTTGCACCCCGGCGCGTCAACGGGGTAATGGCAATGATGGCTTCTGCCGCAAAAAAATATGATGTTATTATTGTCGGTGCCGGTATTGTTGGCAGCTCCCTAGCCGCCGCTTTGGGCGCAAGTGCATTAAATGTTGCAGTAGTCGAAGCGCAGCTTTTAGTGGCCGATTGGCCTGAGTCCGTTGCTGGCGTGACAGGTTTTGACCCGCGAGTCAGCGCCTTAACCGCCGCCTCTCAGCAGTTCTTACAACAAGTCGGGGCTTGGCAATTAATGCAGCAGCATCGCTGCAGTGCGTATCAGAAAATGCACGTGTGGGATGCAGAAGGCACTGCCCATATTGATTTTGATGCAACGGAAATTAATCAACCGGCGTTGGGACATATTGTCGAAAACCGCTTAACGGCGACGGCTTTGCTGCAACGTTTGCAGACACATAGCAATATCGATGTGATTGAGGGTCAAAACCTTTTGACAGTTGCAGCAACTGCCGCAGGCTATGAATTGCTGTTGGCCGATGGTCGTCAGTTGCAGGCTGCTTTAGTGGTGGCTGCCGATGGTGCTAATTCTACTGTTCGTAAACTGGCCGGTTTTGAGACGCGTGAATGGGGTTATGACCACCAGGCTATCGTGGCAACAATTGAAACTGAGCGTAGTCATCAACAAACAGCGTGGCAGCGTTTTTTGCCCGAGGGTCCGTTAGCTTTTTTACCGTTGCAAACAGGTGTCGATGGCAGCTCTGAAAATCAGCAAGACAATCGCTTTTGCTCTATTGTTTGGTCAGCAGTGCCCGCTTATGCGGAGCAATTGATGGCAATGGATGATGATGATTTTAAGCAGGCCTTAGCCGATGCCTTCGAGCATAAATTAGGTGCTATAAAAAATTGCAGCCAACGTTATAGCTTTCCGTTGCGACAACGTCATTCGGTCGATTACATACAGCAGGGCTTGGTGTTGGTGGGCGATGCTGCCCATACCATTCATCCTCTTGCGGGTCAGGGTGTTAACCTCGGATTGATGGATGCATTGGTGTTGAGCGAAGAAATTTTGCGGGCGCATCAGCGGCAATTAAATATCGGTAGTTTAGTGGTGTTGCAGCGTTATCAGCGTCGGCGCAAAGCGGCGAATTTAAGCATGATGGCGGCAATGGAAGGGTTTAAACGTTTGTTTGCGGCGGATGCATTACCGCTGCGCTGGGCCAGAAATTCAGGTATGAGGTGGCTGAATAAGTTATCACCGATTAAACAGCGCATAATGCGCCAAGCGATGGGTCTGTAGACTTGTTGGTAAGGGCGCCTGATTTATAGAGCAAAACTAAGTCCAGGCTTGGGCTTATTGTTAAAGAACGTTGAGTTAGCTTGAGGCCACTGAGCGGGCCTTATAAACTTTAACAATTTTATTAAAACTCTTACCAACAGCCTTCATTTCGCTCACCATTCTATCGTGCTTGTTATTGCTTTTAACACATTCCAAAAATTGGTTAGACTGCTTGATGTATTTTTTTACATCTTTCTGGGCTTTCACCATTTGTGCCAACACCGCATCTTCTGCAACAGGCAGTGCAGGTTTTTCTGGTTTGCTGCAAGCCATGCTTGCTGATGACAGTGAGCCGATAATCAAAGCGGTGATCAGTTTGTTGTTCATGATGCCCTCAATATGTTTGCTGGTTAAGTTATCAACAATAATAGCGGTTGGGTTTTTCTTTGCCACCGTGGAATATTGACGTTTGTTGCTATTTTTTTTTTGGAATTAAAAAACTGACAACTACTTGTCCATCACTTATTTATGGTTTCTTTCATGGCTTTTTCATGAGATTTAAATTACTTTTAAAACAATGGGTTACAGCATTTAAGTGTAAAGTCTTTCAGTTCTCAATGAGTGTGTATAAGTGCCTACTTAAATCAAGAATGGATTATTTTTGAATGTTAAAGACAAAAAGATATAAAAAACTTTGAACTGGCTCACATTGCAGGCGAGTGAAAAAGCTTAGAGAGGGTATGTCTGGGGGTTTATTGCAGTTTAGATATTCACTGGCTAGGGCTACCGATGAATATTATCGGTATTACTTAGGGTTTGCTTATAGTTTGAAGCGGTTGATTAAACCATTCAGCGCTTCAGCTTGTTGCGCCAGTTCACTACTGCTGAGTGCAATGCCTTGTGAGCGCTCTGAGGTCTCTGTGGCGATCACTGAAATACCGACGATATTTCTATTAATCTCTTCAGTGACTGCGTTTTGTTCTTCAGAAGCGCAGGCAATCTGTTGCGTCATGTCTTTAATGACATTAACGGACTCGGTGATTTCTTGCAAAGACTCGTGGGCTGAGGTTGCGCTGCTAACGCTTTCAGCCGCTTGTAATTTCCCTTTTTCCATAGCGTCAACGGCTTTGTTAGCGCCGGCTTGGAGGCGATCAATCATCTCCTGAATTTCTTGGGTTGATGTTTGGGTGCGGCTTGCAAGAGTACGCACTTCGTCCGCGACTACCGCAAAGCCTCGGCCTTGCTCGCCGGCTCTGGCTGCCTCAATGGCCGCGTTTAAGGCCAGTAAGTTAGTTTGTTCTGCAATGCCACCGATAACTTCTAAGACCGCCCCAATATTTTGGCTTTCTTGGCGCAGCTGTGTAATAACATCTGATGCCTGCTCAATATCAATTGCTAAGCTCTCTATTGATGCCATGGTTTTTTCAACAATGACTTTTCCGTGTTGTGCTTGTTGGTCTGCTTTTTCGGCATCGTGCGCGGCATTGCTAACGTTATGAGCAACTTCCTGTACGCTACCAGTCATTTCGGTAACGGCGGATACCACCATGTCGGTTTCAGAGCGTTGTTTTTCAGCGCCTTGGCTAGTTAAAGTGGTGCCCTCAGAAAGAGTGATGGCGGCCGTTGAGAATTGCACTGAGGTGTCTCTGAATTTTAAAACGATGTCGTGGATTTGCTCGACAAATGAATTAAAGCTGGAGGCGAGTTCGGCTAGCTCATCATTGCCCGGCGCATTAATACGTTGGGTGAGGTCACCATCACCTTCGGCAATGTTGCGTAAGGCGGATACGATATCCTTTATCGGTTTAACCACCGACTTAACAATCAATAATGATAGGACGAAAGAAAACGGTATCGCCAAGATAACAGCGATAACAGCAATACCCAAAAATTGCTTGGTGACTTGTTGTAGTTCAAGTAGGTCAGCTCGGATATAAATAGTGCCGACAGTTTCGCCTTCACTAACTAATTGGTCGCTCAATGCCATATAGTCGGCGTGGTATTCTTCGCCAATGTTGGGCGCGGTATTTGGAAAACCGGCGGGCAGTGATTGGCTGTTGCTGGCGCGATTGTAGTGCGCGAATGGTTTGCCGCCGGCGTTATAAATGACGGCGCCCATAATATGGTTGTTAGCTTTTAAGCTGCTGAGTACTTCTGATGCTGTATCGCTATCTGCAAAGGCTAATGCCCCCAAGGCATTGCTGGCGGCTACCGAGGTTAATGTTGCTAGTTCTCTAGCCATCGCGCCTTGTAAGCGCTCAGATTCCATATAAACAAAAATGCCGCTGGCGAGTAGCACCGAGAGTGTTGAAGCGACTACGATGCCAGTAAGAATTTTGAGCTTTAGGGGTAAGGCTTTTTTCAACATGTTAATGACCTTTTACAGGTGTGCAGCTCTTGGCGTGATAGCTGTCAGTGAGCTAATTGATAGTGCGAATATAAAAGCGTATCAAGAGAATTTATGGCAGCCAGATTATGATAAAAAATCTTCCATGCTTGAATGTTAGTTAATGATACCGGCTATTGCCAAGAAATGATTAATAATACTAACTAGCGGTTATTATTCAGTAGTCTTTCAAACTGGAAATTAGAGTCTTAGAACCTCCCTACTAGGCTTAGGTTTAGCGCACCACACTTACGGTAGGTGCAGCAAGATTGCAATTATAAATGATAATGATTATCATCTTGGTTTCTATAAGACTTCCCAGCCTTGCTTCTACCTTAAGGATAGATTTATGAAAAACATGCCTCGCTTCGGCCTGTTGCCACTATTAGCGTTTTTAATTTCCTGTGGCCAACAAGCGCCGGAGGCAACAACTGAGCAGCTCGCTACCAAGGCTGAGTTAATGGTTTACTCGGCGCGCAAAGAGCATTTGATTAAACCCTTATTTGACCTTTTCACCGAGCAGACTGGCATTATAGTTAATTATATCACCGACAAAGAAGGGCCTTTATTGGCTCGCTTAGAAGCAGAGGGTGATAATTCGCCAGCTGATATGTTGATAACAGTCGACGCCGGTAATTTGTGGCAGGCTAGTCAATTGGGTGTGTTGCAGCCTCTGCAATCAGCGTTACTGGAGGCCAATGTACCGAGCCATTTACAGGATGCTGACAATCAGTGGTTTGCGCTGACGATTCGGGCAAGGACTATGGTCTATGCCAGTGACCGACTGTCACCAGATGCGATGAGTAGCTACGAACAACTGGCCGATAAAGCCTGGCGTGGCAAACTCTGTTTACGGACATCAAAAAAGGTCTATAACCAATCGTTGGTGGCGTCAATGATGGCGAGCTTAGGCGAGGCGCAAACTGAACAAGTCATCTCGGGCTGGGTCGCAAACCTCGCACTTGACCCTTTTTCTAATGATACCAAAGTGATGGAGGCGATTAGCGTCGGTCAATGCGATGTCGGTATTGTGAATAGCTATTACTACGGCCGCCTAATGAAGACTAATCCAGAGCTAGCCTTGGCGTTGTTCTGGCCTAACCAAGAAGGTGAGGGCGGCGCTGGTCGCGGTGTGCATATTAATGTATCCGGTGCCGGTGTAACCAAAGCCAGTAAACATAAAGCGCAAGCGCAGCAGTTGCTTGAATGGTTGTCCGGTGCGCAGGCACAGCAGATATTAATGGGACTTAACCAAGAGTACCCGGTTAACCCGACAGTTGTGCTAAATGAAGAGCTGGCAGCTTGGGGGGAATTTAAAGGCGACATGATCAGCGTCAGTGAAGCGGGTCGCTTACAAGCGAAGGCTGTTAAGCTGATGGATCGGGCGGGTTATCGCTAAGTGCATTTCACCCCATTAAAACTTTATTGCTCAACGGTAGCTGGCCGTGGTTGAGCAGGCTTCTCTTTTTCAGCGCAAGCAGTTACTTAATCTACTGTTAAAGATCATCGCGCTGTTAACCGTGTTAATGGTATTGGCGCCGTTGCTGGTGATTTTATGGTCGTGGGCGTCTGATCAGGGCGCCGTCTGGCAGCACTTAATTGACACCCAGCTCACGCGCTTACTGCGCAATACTCTCGTGTTGGTGGTAGGTGTTGCGATTGGCGTATCAATATTGGGCGTCAGTCTGGCATGGTTGACGGTGATGTGTGAATTTCCTGGCCGCCGCTGGTTGGACTGGGCGCTTATGTTGCCGCTGGCGATGCCGGCCTATGTGTTGGCTTTTGTGGTGCTGGGGGCGTTTGATTTCACTGGTCCATTACAGCAAGGCTTGCATGGCTGGTTGGGTGAAAGTTACAGCTATGTCGATGTTCGCCATGAACTGGTGGTGATTGCGGTTCTGGTGTTAGTCTTTTATCCCTATGTCTACATGCTGGCGCGCAGTGCTTTTTTAGCCCAGGGCAGCGATCAGTTGGAGGCGGCGCGGGTACTAGGCGCCAGCCGCTGGCAGGCTTTTTTTCGTATTGCCTTGCCGATGGCGCGGCCGGCGATTGTTGCAGGCGTGTCGTTGGCACTGATGGAGACCTTGGCGGATTTTGGCACAGTGGCCGTCTTTAATTACGACACTTTTACCACGGCTATCTATAAAGCTTGGTTTGGTCTTTTTAATTTAGCGGCGGCAGCGCAACTTGCGTCGTTGTTATTGTTGTTTGTGGCGTTGGCCTTAATGGCCGAGAAGCAGAGTCGCGGCCAGCGCAGTTATACCCAGTCGGCGGGCAATCAAGTCCGACATCGTTTATCAAAACTGCAGTCATTACTGGCGCTCTGCTATTGTGGCGCAGTGTTGCTGGTGGCGTTTATATTGCCGGTTGTTCAATTATTGCAATGGGTGTTGGCCGATGGTTTGGCGGCGATCGATCGTCGCTTTTGGGATTTGCTTTGGCATACGGTTTCATTGGGTTTATCAGCGGCGTCAATTACGGTGGCCTTGGCCTTAGTGCTGGCCTTTAGTCGCCGCAATAGCCGTGGCGTTGGCCGCCATTTCTACGATCTGGCAACGCTGGGTTATGCCTTGCCTGGGTCGGTATTGGCGGTCGGTATTATGTTGTCCTTTGCCTATATTGATCGACAATTTATGGTGCCCTTATTAACCCTGTTAGGCGCCGAGCCGCGGCAGCTGTTGGTGGGCTCTGTGTTTGCTTTGTTAGTCGCCTATTGGGTGCGTTTTTTGGCGGTAGCTAATGGACCGATAGACTCTAGCTTGCAGCGTATTAATCAGTCGATACCTGAGGTGGCAGCAACTTTAGGAGTCACTGGCTTGCCGCTGTTATGGCGTGTGTATTTACCGATGTTAGCGCCGGGGTTGTTAACCGCCGGCGTGCTGGTGTTAGTGGATGTAATGAAAGAAATGCCAGCGACTCTATTATTGCGTCCCTTCGGCTGGGATACCTTGGCCGTGCGCATTTATGAAATGACCTCAGAAGGCGAATGGCAGCGCGCGGCACTACCGGCTGTGAGTTTGGTAGCGGTGGGTTTAATACCCGTAGTGTTGGCGGTTCGGCAATCCGCGCAAAGTCGATAGTCGATGTTCTGCTAACTCTTGTATTTCCAGCCCTCGACGGTAAAATGCCCCGCATTAGACCTATTAACAAAATAGCCAGCGGAGCCACCCATGAGTAACACCCCCAGCGAACTAAAATATGCCAGCAGTCATGAATGGGTTCGACTAGAAGAAGACGGCACTATCACTATCGGCATCAGTGATCACGCCCAAGAAGCACTGGGTGATGTGGTGTTTGTTGAATGTCCTGATGTGGGTGCAAATCTGTCGGCCGGTGATGAAGCCGGTGTTGTTGAATCGGTAAAAGCAGCTTCTGATATTTACGCTCCTATCAGTGGTGAAGTGATTGCCGTCAATGAAGTGCTGGAGGAAGAGCCCGAAACGGTTAACTCTGACCCTTACAACGATGGTTGGTTTTTTAAATTACAGCCTAGCGATGTTACCGAACTAGAAGGCATGATGAACGCTGAAGATTATGCCCTGCAGTGCGAAGAAGACTAATCGGCCGCGGTTAAAACACCTCTTTTCTTTCTTGTTGTTTCTTTTTTGTCAGCGCTCCGTTTATTGCGGGGCCTGATCTAGCTGCTTTATGGCAGCAGCCTTTGGGGCTCCATCGATGACTCTTTCTTCTATAAAACTGAACGCCAATGCCGATAAACGATTGCGCGCTGGCCATCTGTGGATTTACAGCAACGAGATTAATGTGGCGGTAACGCCGCTAAAAGATTTTCAGTCTGGCCAGCAAGTGGTAGTTGAAAACGCCGCCGGTAAAGCGATGGGTTTGGCGATGGTGAATCCGCACAGTTTGATTTGTGGCCGTATCTTTAGTCGCGATGTGAAATATGTACTGGATAAATCGCTGCTAGTGCATCGTTTAAATATCGCGTTGAGTTTGCGCGAAATGATGACCGATCAACCCTATTATCGGTTGGTGTACGGCGACAGTGATTTCTTGCCCGGCTTAGTGGTTGACCGCTATGGCGATGTGTTAGTGGTGCAAATCGGCACCGCCGGTATGGAATTTGTGAAAGACGATATTGTGGCTGCATTGGTACAGGTATTAAAGCCCAGTGGTATTTTATTCAAAAACGACTCACGCATGCGTCTCGCCGAAAAGCTGCCAGAATATGTTGAAGTGGCCTATGGCGAAGTGCCAGAGAAAGTGTTGATGCGCGAAAACGGTGTGCAGTTTGAAGCGCCGGTTTTTGCCGGCCAAAAGACCGGTTGGTTTTATGATCACCGAGCAAATCGGCAGCGGTTGGTGGACTATGTTAAAGGTAAGCGGGTACTGGATGTATTTAGCTACATTGGTGGCTGGGGTATTCAAGCGGCCGCTTTTGGAGCTGAGTCCGTTACCTGTATTGATAGCTCTGAGTTTGCTCTTGATGAGGTGGAGGCCAATGCCGCTTTAAATGGTCTCAATGAAAAAGTCGCGACTATTCAAGGCAAGGCTTTTGAGGCCATGAAAATGTTGATTGATGAAGGCGAGCGCTTTGATGTGGTAATCATCGATCCGCCGGCATTTATCCCCAAGCGTAAAGATATCAAAAGTGGTGAACAGGCTTATCGACGGGCCAATGAGTTAGCGATTCGCTTGCTCAATAAAGGTGGCGTGTTGGTGTCGGCTTCTTGCTCGATGCACCTTGGCCGTGATCGCTTGGCAGATATTTTGCGAAGCGCCGCTCGCCACCTTGATCGCGACCTGCAAATCCTAGAACAGGGTGGTCAGTGTTTTGATCATCCGGTGCACCCCGCTATTCCTGAGACCGAGTATTTAAAAGCCGTGTTTGCGCGGGTACTACCAGCTAGTTAGCGGGCTATCTAGTCATTACATAAATAGCCACACTAGCGCAGGCTGATAATCGGCCAGCTCATCTCCTTGGCGTGCTGCGCCAGTGTTGGGTCTGGGTCGACAGCTACGGGATGGTTGACCAACTCCAGCAGCGGTAAATCATTACGCGAGTCGCTGTAGAAGTAACTGCCCTCAAGTGAGTGCTCAGTTTCGCCTAACCATTCTCGCAAGCGAGTAACTTTACCCTCTTGAAAACACGGTGTACCCGCCACCTTACCGGTGTACTCGCCATCAATCATTTGAGCTTCTGTAGCCAGTATATGATCAACCCCAAGACTTGCCGCTATCGGCCCGGTGACAAACAGATTAGTGGCGGTAATGATCAATAAATAATCCCCCTGCTGGCGGTGCTTGGCCAATAACTCGGCGGCCTTGGTGAGCTGCATGGGGGCGATGACCTGGTCCATAAATTGTTGATGCCATTGCTCCAGTTGGGCTTTGCTGTTGTCAGCCAGCGGTTGCAAAGCAAAACTGAGGAATTCTTCGATATTGAGACCGCCGTTCTGATACTGCTGTAAAAAATAATCATTGGCTTGCTGGTAGGCCTCGCTATCGACGATACCTTGGTCCACTAGAAATTGGCCCCAGGCATGGTCGCTGTCGCCGGCGATTAGGGTATTATCAAGATCAAAAATAGCTAGGCTCACAGTGTTTGTTATTCCTGTTGTCTTCATATTCATAGTTTTGTAACTGCCCTTAAGCATACTGATCGAAAGCCAATTTTGCATCTTTGATTGACGGCTCGTTGGCGGTTTTATATCGATGTTGCTAACAGCGACTTCGCAAAAGTGTCGATCTATGGAACAATGGCGCTCTTATTACGTTAGCTTTGTGGCTTGTCGGGCGGTCCAGAAACACATTCGCCCGGACAGTTGCTGCAAGAGATTTAGGGAGTTTCGGTTGATTGATTCAGAGGGTTTTCGCGCCAATGTCGGCATTATGCTGGCCAATGCCAAAGGTGAATTACTGTGGGCTAGGCGCATCGGCCAAGATGCCTGGCAGTTCCCCCAAGGTGGTATTAATGAAGGTGAGACCGCCCAGCAGGCGCTGTTTAGAGAACTGCAGGAAGAGGTTGGTTTAACCGAAAAAGACGTTGAAGTGATTGCTTGCACACGCGGATGGCTTCGCTATCGCTTGCCGCAGCGTTTATTGCGACGAGACAGCAAGCCGCTGTGTATCGGTCAAAAGCAAAAGTGGTTTTTGTTAAGAATGTTGGCTGACGACAGTGAGGTCAGTTTCGATAGCGAGCAAAAGCCTGAGTTTGATGGTTGGCGTTGGGTTAGTTATTGGTATCCATTGCGTCAAGTGATTCCGTTCAAACGTGAAGTCTATCGCCGCGCTCTCAAAGAGTTGGCACCTCGCCATAGCCGTCTAGTTAGTGACCAATTGACAGCGTCGGCGACACAATAAATATAGCAGTTCGTTAGCAAATTCAGATTGTAGCCCGCTCGGATACGGGCTCGATTATGGGAGAATAAATGCAAAAGAATATGCTCGAAGCCCTCCGCAGCATTGTCCAGGAAGTCAATATTGCCGAGCAGTTGCAGTCGGTTCTGGATATTGCTGTCATGCGCGTGCGGCAAACCATGGGTACCGAAGTGTGCTCCGTATATTTGCATGAGCCAACACTGGGCCGTTATGTGTTCAGTGCCACTGAGGGTTTGAATACCGATTTTGTCGGCAAGATTTCAATGGCGCCAAATGAGGGTTTGGTGGGTCAGGTGGCCGCCAGAGAGGAGCCGCTCAACCTCGAAAACGCCGAAGCACATCCTAATTTTCTGTTTATGCCCGGTATTGGTGAGGAGCGTTTTAGCTCTTTTCTTGGCGTTCCGATTATCCATCAACGTCAAGTGCTGGGGGTGCTGGTTGTTCAGCAGCAGAAACGGCGTCGTTATGATGAAGATGAAGAAGCCTTTTTAGTCACAGTCTCTGCCCAGCTAGCGGGTGTTATTGCCCATGCCCAGGCTACTGGTGTAATTAATTTTCTCGACCCTGATGAAAAGAAGCGTAAGGGCGCTCGATTTAAAGGTGTTGCTGGCTCTTCCGGTGTTGCTATCGGTCATGCAGTAGTGGTGTCGCCGCCGGCGGATTTATACGCGGTGCCGATGCGTCGTTGCGATGATGTTACCGAGGAGTTGGAGTTCTTTCACGAATGTCTGGAGGCGGTTCGAGAAGATATAAAGGCGGTGGGTCGTAAGTTGGCGGCGAGCTTGGCACCGGAAGAGCGTGAATTGTTTGATGTTTATCTGCGGATGTTGGATGACAATGCGCTGGCTGGGGAAGTAGATAGCTACATCAAGCAGGGCCGTTGGGCGCAGGGCGCGGTCAGTAAAGTCATCGTCAAACATGTGCGCAGCTTTGAGCGGATGGAAGATGCCTACTTTAAGGATCGGGCTACCGATGTTAAAGATTTGGGGCGGCGGATATTGGCTTATCTGCAAGCTGATACGACCAAGATTATGGATTACCCTGAGCGCACGATCTTAATCGGCGAGGAGCTCACGGCGTCTATGTTGGGTGAGGTACCGACGGAAAATTTAGTCGGTTTAATTTCAGTGCGTGGTTCCGGTAACTCCCATGTAGCCATTCTGGCGCGATCGATGGGCATTCCCACGGTAATGGGGGCTGTTGATTTACCTTTTACCCAAATGGAGGGTAGCGAAATTATTCTCGATGGCTACCGTGGCCATGTTTATTACAACCCCAGTGCCGAGTTACGTAGCCGTTATCAGGCTATTTACGAAGAAGAGCTGCAGCTTGCCAAAGGCCTAGAGAAGCTTAAAGACGAGCCTTGTATTACCACCGATGGTCACCGTATACCGCTGTGGGTTAATACCGGTTTGCAAGCAGATATCGCTAGATCCTTAGACCGTGGTGCAGAGGGTGTTGGCTTATTTCGTACCGAAGTGCCTTTTTTATTGCGTGAGCGTTTTCCCAGTGAGGGCGAGCAGCGTAAGATTTATCGCGAGCATCTCGAGGCTTTTGCTGGCATGCCGGTGACCATGCGCACCTTGGATGTTGGCGGTGATAAGGCCTTACCCTATTTTCCCATTGAAGAAGACAACCCGTTTCTTGGTTGGCGTGGCATCCGGGTTACCCTCGATCACCCGGAAATTTTTTTGGTGCAAGTACGAGCAATGCTAAAAGCCAACGCTGGACTGGGTAATTTACGCATTATGTTGCCGATGATCAGTAGTGTGCCGGAGCTAGAGGAGGCGCTGGAACTTATTAATCGGGCGCATCTAGAGTTGGTAGAAGAGTTGCAGGTCGATCTGGAAATGCCCAAGATCGGGGTGATGGTCGAGGTGCCAGCGGCGGTTTATCAAGCTAGGGCTTTTGCCCGTCGGGTTGATTTTCTGTCGGTTGGCTCTAATGATTTAACCCAATATCTGTTGGCGGTGGATCGCAATAATGCTCGCGTGGCCGGTATTTATAAGGCCTTTCACCCAGCGGTATTACAAGCGCTGCAAAAAGTTGCCATCGATTGTCATGCCGAAGGCCGCAAAGTTGGTATTTGTGGTGAGTTGGCAGGTGACCCTGGCGCGGCTATTTTGCTGGTCGCTATGGGCTATGACGTGTTATCGATGAATGCCACAACCTTGCCGAAAGTGAAGTCGGTGATCCGCAGTATTAGTCTAGAGCATGCCAAGCAATTATTGGCTGAGGCGATGACTATGGAAAGCGGTGATGAAGTCAGCGACTTTATCGAGGCGGCGCTCAATGAGACGGCTGCCAGTGGTTTATATCGCCCCAATCTCGATGAGCACTAGTGCTTGGCATTAGCCCTCAGTAAACCAGAGCGCTGACCCGTGACATTGGGCCGCGGTGATCAAAGCTTTGTTCAAGCCAAGCGGTGTGGCCTAGCTGGTTCATTTTCAGTACCGTCGAGCAGCGGGTGCCGTATTCCGGCAATTGGATAAAGCGGCTCGACAACATTAATTCTGTTGTCGCATCGATACCCGTATTCGGTAGCGCTTCAATGCCGGCGGGCTGTTGATCCGCCAGTATTGTCAACATCTGTTCGTTGTCTACACCGTTGCTAATGACCTCTTGTAAGTTTTTTTTGCCGCTGGTTACTTTTGGCCAATCCTCATTTAATAAACCATTACTGAGACCATGGATGCCTGCGGTTAGCTCGATGATAAGCCCTTGCTGGTTGGAAAAGTAAAACAGTGTTTGGCCGTCGCCGACTAATAAATTAAAGCCCGCATAATGTGTTTGAGTGCTTTGTAGTTTTTGCAAATACTGTTCGGGGCTATGAGTTGAATTGAGGAAGTCGGTACACAGTGCGCCCCGGGATTTAGTATCGGTTGTTGCCGCCGCTAAGCCATGGCGAAAATTAGTGACGGCGGCGAAACGTCCAGTAGTGGTCGTACCCATCCAAGTGCCTCCGGCTTGCAGGTCTTTGCCGGCAAAGACCTGTGGCTGTTCTGGCCAGTAAGCCGCGGCTTGAGTGGGACGTTGATAAAACTCATCCCGATTGGCGGCGACAATAAGCGGGTAATCGGGGTGTTGCTGCCAAGCCAGTAAAATTAAGCACATAAGCGACTGTTTTCTTTGTAGTGTTAAACAGGGCAGCGCTCTGTTAGCACTGTTGTTAGGGTGTTTGTTGCGGCATAATGCCCTCTCCGATAGATCATAATATAACAACCAACCGCTAATGCTAACTCATCCTGATATCGACCCGATAGCCGTCTCACTGGGACCAATTTCTGTGCACTGGTATGGCCTTATGTACTTGTTGGCGTTTGGCGCCGCGTGGGCCTTGGCGCAGCGCCGAGCGGGTTTTGATTACACGCCGATCTCGCGCAAGCAAATTGATGATTTGATTTTTTATGGGGCGCTGGGTGTGGTGCTTGGCGGTCGCTTTGGTTATGTCATGTTCTATAATTTTGATCGCTTTTTAGTTGAGCCGCTATGGTTGTTTAAAGTGTGGCAGGGCGGTATGTCATTTCACGGAGGTTTTCTCGGTGTGATGGTGGCAATGATAGTTTACGGGCGCCGGCTGCAACTTCGGCCTGGGCAAATTTTAGATTTTGTGGTGCCTATCGTGCCCTTGGGTTTATTTTTCGGTCGTGTCGGTAATTTTATTGGCCAAGAGTTATGGGGTCGGCATGCGGACCCAGCAGTAGTGCCCTGGGCGATGATTTTCCCAGCGGACGGTTCAGGTTTACCCCGTCACCCCTCACAGCTTTATCAGGCCGGCTTGGAGGGCTTGTTATTGTTTATTATTGTCTATGCTTTTTCTCGTCGACAGCGGCCGGAGTGGTCGGTAGCTGGCTTGTTTATGCTGGGCTATGGCGTGTTTCGTTTTCTGGTAGAGTTTTTCCGGCAGCCGGATAGCCATCTTGGTTTTGATGCCCTGGGTTGGATAACACGAGGTCAGCTGTTGTCGGCCCCGATGATTATTGGCGGCTTAGCGTTAATGATTTATGCCTATCGGCGCGAAGCTTTATTGGCTGCAGTAGTAGCGGATGTAGCATCTGAAGTTGCAGCACAACCCGTATCGGCCAGCAGTACTTCGATTAAAAAGACTGCCAAAAAACGCGCTAAGAAGAAGGTTAAAAAATGAAGCAGTATCTCGATTTGATGCAGGATATTATCGATAACGGTGTTGATAAAAGTGATCGCACCGGTGTCGGTACTCGATCCGTTTTTGGCCGACAAATACGCTTTGACCTAGCGCAGGGTTTTCCGTTGGTAACGACCAAAAAAATTCACCTTAAAAGTATCATCTATGAACTGATTTGGTTTTTGAATGGCTCCACCGATAACAATTGGTTAAAAGAGCGCGGTGTCTCCATTTGGAATGACTGGGCCTTGGCCGATGGTGATCTGGGGCCGATTTATGGCAAGCAGTGGCGCAGCTGGGATTGCCCTGATGGCTCTACCATTGACCAGATTGAAGCGTTAATGCGGATGATCAAAAGCAAGCCCGATTCTCGGCGTTTAATTGTCAGCGGTTGGAATCCAGCGGATTTACCGGATGAGTCGGTTGCCCCGCAACAGAATGTCGAGCAAGGCCGCGCCGCACTTCCGCCCTGCCATACCCTGTTTCAGTTTTATGTCGCCAATGGCAAATTATCCTGTCAACTCTATCAGCGCAGTGCCGATTTGTTTCTGGGTGTGCCCTTTAATATCGCCAGTTATGCATTGCTGACCCATATGATTGCCCAGCAATGTAGTCTCGATGTCGGTGAGTTTGTGCATACCTTTGGCGATTGTCATTTGTACAGCAATCACCTTACTGATGAGATCGCCTATAACCAGCTCAAACGTGAGCCGCGTTCATTACCGACATTGAAGATCGCACGCAAACCAGACTCGATTTTCGATTATGACTACCAAGACTTTCAGTTTGAGGGTTATGACCCACACCCATTGATAAGAGCGCCAATAGCGATATAAAAGCATTGTTGAGCTAATAATTGACCGTCTTTTTTGAGCCTAGAGAACACCTGAAATGACCATGACAGTAATAAAAATCGCCATGATCGTTGCGATGGCTGAAAATCGAGTCATCGGTCGCGACAATCAAATGCCTTGGCATTTGCCAAATGATCTGAAGTACTTCAAAGCGACGACAATGGCAAAGCCGGTGATTATGGGTCGAAAAACCTTTGATTCTATCGGCCGGCCATTGCCTGGCCGTGCCAATATCGTGGTAACTAAAAATCATGATTATCAGGCAGCAGGCGCACAGGTGGTTCACGATTTGGCGGCGGCTATAGCACTGGGGCATAGCATTGCACAGACTGATGGTGCCACTGAGGTAATGGTTATTGGTGGCTCGCAGTTATATGCCGAGGCGCTGGGACAAACCGAGCGTCTATATCTGACCGAAGTGCATGCTCAGGTTGAAGGCGATGCTTTTTTCCCCGAACTGAAGGCTGATCAATGGCAGCAGACTGCGCGAGAGGATTTTGCTGCCGAGGGTGAAAACCCC
The DNA here is from genome assembly GCA_051277205.1 of Oceanicoccus sp. Lineage (GTDB taxonomy): Bacteria > Pseudomonadota > Gammaproteobacteria > Pseudomonadales > Dasaniaceae > Oceanicoccus. The sequence continues at coordinate 25,250 of JBNMPW010000002.1, forward strand.
TTCGATTATAGCTTTGTTATTTTGGATCGACTTGAGGTGTAGATTATTAATTGATCATCTTGCCTGTTTGGTGGTCAGCCCATGAAATAATCTTATTAAATTGTGATCTAGGGTAATATTACATAGCGGGTCATATTGCAAAAATTGTTACTGATTAGATTGAATGTGATACCTAGTTACCCAAAACTGTGTCGCTACGCTACGCACCGCAAATATAATAACGTTTATGAAAATATATTTCCTAACAGCGTTGATTCTATAGATTTATTAAGACTAAAATGCGCCTCTGTTTAACGATGTCAGGTGACTGACGTAACAGCAAAATTAGGTTCAATTTTTCAAAAAAACCTGCTTTTTCAAACATCCTGAAGGAAATGCAATCCCCATGAATATGCATCGATTCAAAACGATCGCGTTAGCTATGACAGTGTCATTCGGCGCACTAATGAGCTTTCAAGCTCAAGCCAATGCAGTTGATTCTGTATTGAAAGTTGGCCAGGCAAAAACCACGGCTGCTCAAAAATCCCAAAAGAAAGTAGATGGCCTCGCCAGTGAAACGGGAGACCTGCTGGATGACTATAAAACAGTCATGAAGCAAGTTGACGGTTTACGGGTTTATAACGCACGTTTGGAAAAGCAAATTGCTAACCAACTGACGCGTATAGGAGACATCGAGACTTCAATTGGTCAGGTAACTGTTATTCAGCGTCAAGTAACGCCGTTGGTTATCCGCATGATTGATAGCCTTGAGCAATTCGTCAAATTGGATGTTCCTTTTTTGATGGAGGAGCGTACTAAGCGGATTGAGTTCTTGCGTACAAACATTGATCGCTCGGATTTGTCAGTAGCTGAAAAATTCCGTCAAGTACTTGAAGCCTACAAAATTGAAAACGAGTTTGGTCGTAAAGTGACCGCCTATAAAGGCTCACTAAACATCGGTGGCGTTGACCGCGATGTTAACTTCTTCCAGGTCGGTCGCATCGCGCTGCTTTATCAAACAACCGACACCGAAAAGTCAGGTGCTTGGGATAAGACGGTAGGTGACTTTGTCGAATTGGATAAAGGTGAATACCGCAACGCTATCCTGAAAGGTTTGCGAGTTGCCCGTAAAGAGGCTTCTATCGAAATACTTAAACTGCCGATTTCTGCTCCGGAGGCTGCCCAGTAATGAATATGAAATTGATGAAATCAGCAATTATTGCTGCGGCGCTGACGATATCCTCAAGCGTCGTTGTTGCTCAAGAAGCACGCTCTTTAGAACAGTTACTTAACTTTGTTAAACAAGGTCAGGCAACTGAAGCAAAAGAGAATAAAGCCCGCGAAGCACGCTTTAGGAGCGCTAAAAACAGCCAAGCTAAAATGCTTGCAGACGCGAAAGTGGCTCGCAAAAAAGAAGAAGATCGTTCAACTCGCTTAGAGAGCAGCTTTGAGCAAAATGAACTTAAAGTGGCTGAGAAACAGGGTCAGCTAAAGGATCGTCTAGGTACGTTGACTGAATTGTTTGGTCACCTCACCTCTACTGCTGGTGATCTTCGGTCTAACTTTTCTACCTCTTTAATTAGCGCCCAGTTCCCAGGTCGTGAGGCGTTTCTTGATAGCTTGATCGCCAAAATGAGTGGCGCTGAGCAATTGCCTAGCATCGAAGAAATTGAGCGCCTGTGGTATGAGGTGCAGCGTGAAATGACGGAGTCTGGCAAAGTTGTTAGCTTTACTGCTGATGTTGCAAGACCCGGTGGCGAGAGAGTGAGTCGCACAGTGGTTCGTATCGGTACTTTCAATGTTATTAGTGATGAAGGTCTTTACTTGCAATATATCCCAGAGACTAACACTTTGGCAGAGCTGGCTCGTCAACCTGGCGCTCCTTACGGTGCTTGGGCTGGTGACGTAGCCGGCTCTACTAGTGGTTTTACACCCTTTGGTGCGGATCCTACTGGTCCAAGCGGTGGTTCATTCTTAGCGGCGTTAATTAACACGCCAACCTTGGGTGAGCGTTTTGAGCAAGGTGGCACAATCGGTAAAGCAATTGCTGCCGTCGGTGCGTTTGCGTTTGCGTTAGCCATCTGGCGCCTACTGGTACTAACAGCCGTCAATGCTAAAGTGAAAGCTCAGCTTAAGAGTGATAAGGCCAATAGTAACAACCCACTGGGCCGTGTACTGATGGTACATGAAGAGAATCCTTCAATGGATACTGAGACCCTTGAGTTGAAGATGTCAGAAGCGATTATGCGAGAAGTGCCGAAGATCGAGTTTGGTCTTAACCTCTTGAAGATTATCGCGGCAGTGGCGCCGTTGATGGGGCTGCTGGGTACAGTGACCGGTATGATCATCACCTTCCAAGCAATTACAATCTTTGGTGCAGGTGATCCTAAAGCAATGGCTGGTGGTATCTCAGGCGCATTGGTAACAACTGTACTGGGTCTGTTAGTCGCTATTCCAACAGTTCTGTTACACACCGTTACTAGCGGTCAAGCGAAGAAAGTTATTCATGTGTTGGACGAGCAATCTACCGGCATTATCGCTGAGCACACTGAGGCCCAACTGGGAAAATAAATGTATCTCAATGACGTAATAGACTTTATATTTCGCTTCATGGAGCAGGGTGGAACCGTTTTATGGTTTATCGCCGCCCTGACCTTCGCGATGTGGACACTGGTCTTCGAACGTTTTTGGTATTTCAACACTGGCATGCGTCAGGATTTGGATAAAGCAATCAGTCGGTGGGAATCTCGCCGCGAACGCAAATCCTGGAACGCAAAGCAAGTTCGTCGTCAGCTTATCTCCGAAGCAAGATTGAAGATAAATGCTGGCTTACCCATGATCGGAACGTTGGTTGCTTTAGCGCCGCTCTTTGGTCTACTGGGTACTGTTACCGGTATGATAGAAGTATTTAATATCATGGCAGTAACAGGTGGCGGCGATGCTAAGTCAATGGCAGGCGGTGTATCTAAAGCGACTATCCCGACCATGGCGGGTATGGTGGCTGCATTGTCTGGCGTATTTGCCAATACCTATGTGACGCGGATTGCAGAACGTGAAGCTGTTTTGCTAGAAGACCATCTGACAACAGATCATTAAGAGAATTATCATGCGCAGAAATGCTAGAAATAGAGCAGCAGACGACGGATCAGAGATCGACCTGACGCCCATGTTGGACGTGGTCTTTATCATGTTGATCTTCTTCATTGTTACCGCTTCATTCATTAAAGAAGCCGGCATTGAAGTTAATCGTCCAGAGGCCTCAACCGCCACCAAGAAAAAGAATGTCAATATTCTTGTGGCAGTGAGTGCAACTGACGAAATTTGGATAGATAAGCGCCGGATAGATAAGCGCGCCGTACGTTCAGTAATAGGACGTATGCATGCAGAGAACCCTAAGGGTGCAGTCGTTGTCCAAGCAGACAATGAGTCCAGTACTCAAGCCGTTGTGGGTGTGATCGATGCAGCCCGTGCAGCGGGTGTCTTCGACGTATCATTGGCCACGGAAAACGATTAAGCCATTATGAATTACTTACGTATATTAATTGGCGCGGCCTTGGCAGCAGTTGTCACCACTGGGCTGTTCTATCTCATGCCGCTGTTGATTGAAATGGCCGATAAGTCACTGGATGAAAATCCAGCGGCTAAGATCGCTGATATCACCATGCCGGACCGTGAGATTGACACCAACCTCAAAGACGTTAAACCTGACAAGCCGGAAGATCCGGAAGAGCCTCCGCCAGATCTTGATCAGCCTGAGATCGATGATGTAGACGTCAATCCAGATGCTGTAAATATGTCACCGACACTTAATGCCGATATAAACATTGGCTTAGGTGGTGGTATAGGTGGTGCTGACGGTGAATACCTACCGATTGTGAAAGTGGCGCCTATGTATCCGCGTCGAGCTAACAGTCGTGGTGTTGAAGGTTATTGTACGATTGAATACACAGTAACTAAGACCGGTTCAATTAGAGACGCAGTGGCCGTCGATTGTGTGCCAAAAGGCTATTTTGAGCGTGCGTCTGTTAAGGCGGCAATGAAGTTCAAATATAAGCCCCGAGTTATTGATGGCGAAGCAATTGACGTACTTGGTGTTCAAAACCGCTTTACTTTTGAGCTTGAAAAATAGCGTAACTCGATCAATAGCAGGCCGTAACAGACTGGCTTTAAAACTTCGGATTATCGAATGCTTATGAATGCTTTATTTTTAATAAGACTACAACGTTGGGGGCGCGCCTTAGTGCTGTCCATCCCAGTGTTAGCAGTGCAAGCTGTTGTTCCCGCTTTAATGCAGCCTTATAGCGAGCAATCCTTAATGGGTGTTGCGCAGGCGCAGGAACAACAAGAGAAGAAAAAAGAACAGAAAACCAAACGCACCCAGGCAATGAACAACAAAGTCTATGAAAAACTTCAAGCGGCTCAAGAAGCGGTAGAAGCGAAAGATGTACCTGGCGCTTTGGAGATTCTGGATAAACTTAAGTCGGGTAAAAAGCCGCTGAATGATGCGGAGATGGCAAACGTACTAAATATGTATGCCTTCATTTATTACACGAGAGAAGATTATAGCAATGCACTGAAAGCCTACAGCGATATCATCAAATTGCCGGAAGCACCCGAAGGTCAGCTCGTAGCAGCGCGTTATAGTGTTGCTCAGTTATACTTTGTTACCGAGCAATACGCTGAAGGTGTAGCTTCATTATTGGAGTGGTTTAAGGTTACCGAATCACCAACAGCAAGCGCTTATATGCTGTTGGCTCAAGGTTACTACCAGATGAAAGAGTACGACTCATCGTTAAATAACGTTGAGAAAGCCATCGGTATGTATAAAGAGAAAGGTAAAACGCCAAAAGAAAATTGGTATGGTTTGCAGCGTTATCTTTATTACGAAAAAGAAAACTACCGTAGAGTGGTAGATATTCTTAATGAGCTACTGGTTTACTATCCTAAAAAGCAATATTGGATGCAGCTTTCCGGTATGTACTCTGAGTTGAAGGACGAGAAGAATCAGCTCAATGCGATGGAGACTGCCTATGTACAAGGCATGCTAGAAAAAGAAAAAGAGTTGGTCAATATGGCCTACCTATTCTTAGCTAACGATGTGCCCTATAAAGCAGCGAAAGTACTAGATACTGGCATCAAAAAGAAAGTTATTGAGCCAACGTCTAAGCATTTAGAGCTTCTTGGTAATTCATGGCGTCAGGCGCAAGAAGTTAAGAAAGCGATTCCTGAAATGGCGAAAGCGGCTTCTAAATCTGATAAGGGTGAGTTGTGGGCGCGGTTATGTAGTATTTATCTAGATAATGACGAGTTTAAAAAAGCCATTGATTCATGCGGCAAGGGGTTAAAGAAAGGGGGTGTTAAACGCCCAGATACAACCAACCTAGTTATGGGTATGGCACACTTCAACCTGAAGCAATACAAATCAGCACGTAAATCTTTTGATAAGGCTGCAAAAGATAAACGCAGCAAGAAGTATGCTGAGCAGTGGATCAAATTTATGAATAAAGAGCTTGAGCGTCAGCGCAGCCTAGAAGCCTAGTTCTATAACATTGATTAGTAGAAAAAAACGGCGCTTAATAGCGCCGTTTTTTTGTCTGCAATTTAGTTGTTCAGAATGCTTTCAGTCTAGCTGGGTGAATAGACGCGGGTACTTATAACGTGCAGAGCTTTCTTCTAGTGTGATACGGGCTTTACTCAATAAGGGTAAAGCTAAAATTTTTCTAATACTGAGTTGAGGAAACGCCGACCCAGTTCTGTGGTGTGGATATTGGCGCCGGTCTTGGTGAGTAATTGTTGGTCCACCAGTTCAGCAAGTAAGGGTGCGACAGCGTCGAGGGCTAGGCCGGTACGTCGCTGAAACAAGGATTGCGCAACACCTTCATTTAATCTTAAGGCATTCATAAAAAAATCAAGCGGTAACTCTTGAGCGGTAATAGTTTTGTTACCGGCAAGAAATTTTTTGTCACGGTCTAAATAATCCTTTGGTGCTCGGGTCTTCCAACGACGAGATATTGATTGCTCGGTGAGAGAACTCACTTTGCCATGAGCACCGGCACCAATGCCAAGATAATCTCCAAACTGCCAATAATTGAGATTATGGCGGGCAGCTTTCCCCGTCAAGCTATAAGCAGACACTTCATATTGAATGAGGCCATTCTGCTTGAGAATTAATTCGCCAGCTTGTTGAATATCAGCTAATAGATTTTCTTCAGGCAATAACGGCGGCGCACTATAAAAGGCGGTATTAGGTTCAATCGTCAGTTGATACCAAGACAGGTGCGTGGCGCCGAGAGCCAGTGCTTGCTCAAGGTCTGCCGTCGCTGCTGCAACATTTTGATTAGGAAGACCATGCATCAGGTCGATATTGAAATTGGTAAAGCCGGCTTTCTTGGCTGTATGAGCCGCTTTTATCGACTCATCACTATTATGTATGCGCCCTAATGCTGTTAATTGTTGCTGGCTAAAACTTTGTACGCCGATGGAAAGGCGGTTTACACCAGACTGAAAATAGGCAGAAAATTTATCTTGCTCTACTGTACCGGGGTTGGCTTCCAAAGTGATTTCAATATCGGGGCTAAATGTAATACGCTGCTCAACACCACGCAGAATACGTGCAATGCTGCCGCCGTTGAAGAGACTTGGAGTTCCACCGCCGAAAAAAATCGAAGTTAATGGCCGGCTATTAACAAACGCGAGTTCATTGTCCAGATCAGCCAGTAACGCATCGACATATTCTTGTTCGGGTATGTTATCACTTGTGTGAGAGTTAAAATCACAGTATGGGCATTTTCGAACACACCAAGGAATGTGAATATACAGGCTGAGCGGAGGCAATTCGGTAAGTTGCGGCAGTGCAGAGACGCTCATTAGTTTATAGTCCTAAGGAATCCCAGAGTTCGTCTACACGTTGTTTGGTATGTTCATCCATGGAAATGGGCTCGCCCCATTCTCGATTTGTTTCGCCACCTACCTTGTTAGTAGCATCAAAGCCTACTTTTGAGCCAAGACCAGAAACTGGTGATGCAAAATCTAAATAATCAATCGGTGAGTTGTCGATAAATACGCAATCACGACGTGGGTCCATGCGTGTAGTCATTGCCCATATAACATCTTTCCAATCGCGAGCATTGATATCGTCATCGGTGACAATAATAAATTTGGTGTACATGAATTGGCGTAAAAAAGACCATACCCCCATCATGACTCTTTTTGCATGACCGGCATATTGTTTTTTCATGGTGATCACAGCGATGCGATAAGAGCAGCCTTCTGGCGGCAAATAAAAATCACTTATTTCTGGAAATTGTTTCTGCAAAATAGGCACAAACACTTCGTTTAACGCGAGCCCTAATATTGCCGGCTCATCAGGCGGTCTGCCGGTATAGGTGCTGTGATAAATAGGATCGTCGCGGTGGCTGATATGAGTGACGGTCATCACCGGAAATTTATCTACTTCATTGTAGTAACCCGTGTGGTCTCCAAACGGACCTTCATCAGCCAGATCATCAGCGGCTAGATAGCCTTCTAATATATATTCAGCAGACGCAGGGACTTGTAAATCGTTGCTTAGGGACTGGGTAAGTTCGGTTCTACTACCACGTAACAAACCGGCGAAAGCGAACTCACTTAGCGTATCGGGTACTGGCGTAACGGCACCTAAAATAGTGGCGGGATCTGCGCCCAAAGCGACAGATACCGGGTAAGGTTTGCCAGGGTTTTGCTGCTGAAATTCTTGAAAGTCCAGCGCGCCGCCGCGGTGCGATAACCAGCGCATGATTAAGCGGTTTTTTCCGATTAATTGCATGCGATAAATACCGAGGTTCTGCCGCTCTTTATGGGGACCGCGGGTAATAACCAGTGGCCAAGTGATCAATGGCCCGGCATCGTTTGGCCAGCAGGTTTGAATGGGCAGCTTATAAAGGTCAACATCATCGCCACTGATAATGTTTTTTTGGCAGGGTGCGTTTTTAATTTTCTTTGGTGCCATATTTAGCACTTGTTTAAAAATCGGCGCTTTCTGCCAAGCATCCTTGAGACTTTTCGGCGGTTCTGGTTGACGTAAAAAAGCGAGCAGTTCGCCGACTTCACGCAACTTAGCAATATTAGCTTGGCCCATCCCTAAGGCAACACGTTGCTCGGTGCCGAACAAGTTGGTCAGTACCGGGGTGTCAAAGCCAATCGGATTTTCAAACAGAATAGCGGGGCCACCCTGGCGCAGGACCCGGTCACAGATTTCGGTCATTTCCAGCTTTGGGTCGACCGGTTGGCTGATTCGAAGCAGCTCCCCGCGCTGTTCTAAAGAAGCAATAAAGTCGCGAAGATCTCTATACTTCAGTGACGCGTTGGCAGGGATTTTTGACATAGGTTTTTTTACTCGTCAATAGACGAAGTGTATTATTTCCTTTTCATCGACATAAAGAATTCTTCGTTGGTCTTGGTGTCTTTAAGTCTGTCGAGTAGAAATTCTACTGCTTGGGTGTCTTCCATACCGTGTAATAGTTTACGTAAGATCCACATACGTTGCAGTTCTTCCTCGCTAGTCAACAGCTCTTCACGGCGGGTACCGGAGCGGCGAATGTTAATTGCAGGGTAAACACGCTTTTCGGCAATTTTGCGATCCAAGTGTAATTCCATATTACCGGTGCCTTTAAACTCTTCATAGATAACTTCATCCATTTTTGAGCCAGTGTCAATCAAGGCGGTGGCGATAATTGAAAGGCTGCCACCTTCTTCAACATTACGAGCGGCACCAAAGAAGCGCTTAGGACGCTCTAGGGCATGCGCATCAACACCACCGGTCAGTACTTTACCGGAGGAAGGTACGATGGTGTTATAAGCACGGGCAAGTCGCGTAATCGAGTCGAGGAGGATCACCACATCTTTGTTGTGTTCTACCAATCGCTTGGCTTTTTCGATCACCATCTCGGCAACTTGAACATGCCGCGTGGGCGGCTCATCAAAGGTTGACGCAACAACTTCTGCTTGAAGAACAGAACGTTGCATGTCGGTAACTTCTTCAGGTCGCTCATCAATCAGTAATACGATGACATAGCATTCAGGGTTATTGCGAACCATGCTCTGTGCAATGTTTTGCAGCATCAATGTTTTACCGGCTTTTGGCGGTGCCACAATAAGACCACGCACGCCTTTGCCTATGGGTGCCGTTAGATCAATAATACGACCGGTTAAATCTTCGGTAGAGCCGTTACCGGTTTCTAGCAAGCAGCGCTTTTCTGGGAATAGCGGTGTAAGGTTTTCGAACAGAACTTTGTTTTTCGACTGCTCAGGCTGAGTGTAGTTAACTTCGCTGACTTTCAGCAGGGCAAAATAGCGTTCGCCATCTTTAGGCGGGCGGATTTTGCCAGAAATAGTATCGCCAGTACGCAGATTAAAGCGTCTAATTTGGCTGGGAGAAACATAGATGTCGTCTGGGCCGGCTAAATAAGAGCAATCGGCACTGCGTAAAAAGCCAAAGCCGTCTTGCAGTATTTCGAGTACGCCATCGCCAGAAATATCTTCCCCGCTTTTAGCATGGCGTTTGAGGATTGAAAAGATAATATCCTGTTTGCGCTGGCGAGCGATGTTGTCGAGGCCAATTTCTTTGGCAATATCGAGTAATTCTTGTGTGGGTTTGGTTTTTAGTTCAGTAAGATTCATAGGATTATTAGAATTGGAAGTGTTAAACGAAAGCTAATATTGAATGAATAAGCAAGGTCGCTGGTATTCACGTGTTTTTTAAAGAGTATATGGGCTTTGTTTAAGGACTTTTGGTTAAATGACTTTAATAAGTGTCATGGATTAAGGAATAAGACGCTTCGATGGTTTTTTTGTAAAGCATTCTGGTAGTAGGCCTGCGGACTCGCAGATTGCTTAAATGTAACACCGAATATGAGGGACGTCCAGCCCTGACTGAAACTTTTTATCAATCAGGGCTGATGTAGCTGCATAAAGTCAGGGTGGTAAGACTGCAGCGATAAAGACAGCCTATAGTGCGGCGTCGATAAACTCGCTTAATTGGGTTTTAGACAGTGCGCCGACCTTGGTGGCCTCAGAGCTGCCGTTTTTAAAGATCATTAAAGTTGGAATACCGCGAATACCGAATTTAGGTGCAGTTTCGGTGTTGGCGTCGACATCCATTTTGCAGACTTTTAGTTTGCCTTCATATTCAGTGGCGATTTCAGCAATGACCGGTGCGATCATTTTGCATGGGCCGCACCATTCGGCCCAAAAATCGACCAAAACGGGTACATCAGCACTTAATACCTCGGCTTCAAAACTTGCGTCTGTTACGTGAACGATGCCTTCGCTCATGGTTTCTTCTCCAAAAATATTTGGCCCTAAAGCCAGTTAAAATCGTTACACTTACATACAATGGCGCAACTGCTAAATCAATGACAATGATGTGGATAACCAAGCGGATTTTGGCTTGGACTCCAAACCCTATTGCAAAGGGAGCACATCATAACACTGGCTGCCGCTGTAATAAAATGGGTTTCTTATTGGTCGTTTGCCATGACTTTTATATAAGTAGGGATAAAGTGGTGCCATTTCAAGTCTATTGCTTAGATGAGTTGGCCCTTAGCTTATGCCTCTTGACGGCGCTGTTTGTAAGACAGCACTATATTGTTAGTTTTTTTTAATAGGATGCAACATGCAGAAAAAAATGATTCTTAAGGTCGGCGCTTTGCTGTCACTGATAGCGGCGGTGGCACTCTATATTGGTTTTGATGCCGGCCAGTACCTGAGTCTGGATTTTTTCACCGCGCAACAGCAGTCGATCCGAGAGTATCAGCAACAACAGCCGATACTGGTGATCGCCGCTTATTTTCTTGCTTATTTATTGATTACAGCGTTTTCGCTGCCGGGTGCGGCGGTGATGACCTTGGTCGGAGGTGCCCTGTTTGGCTTGGGTTGGGGCTTGTTAATTGTTTCTTTCGCCTCATCGATTGGTGCCACTTTAGCGTTTTTAATTGGCCGTGGTTTACTTAAAGACTGGGTGCAGAAAAAATTCGGTGATCATTTGTCGGCGATTAATGCTGGGGTAGAAAAAGACGGTAGCTTTTATTTGTTTACGTTGCGTTTGGTGCCGTTGTTTCCTTTCTTTGTGATTAACTTGGTAATGGCGTTGACGCCCATTAGAGTCTGGCCGTTCTATTGGGTGAGCCAGTTGGGGATGTTGGCGGGTACCGCCGTATTTGTAAATGCAGGTACCCAGTTGGGCCAGCTTAGCCAGGCCAGTGACATTCTGTCACCATCGATTATTTTATCCTTTGTATTACTGGGGCTATTTCCCTGGTTGGGCCGCGGCTTATTGGCGTTGATTAAGCGTCGCCGATTATGGGCGAGCTATAAAGCCGCAGGTTTTAAAAAGCCGCGCCAGTTTGATAATAATCTATTGGTAGTTGGTGCCGGCTCTGCCGGTTTAGTTGCCTCTTATATTGCAGCTACGGTAAAAGCTAAGGTTAGCCTTATTGAAAAACATAAAATGGGCGGCGATTGTTTAAATACTGGCTGCGTGCCGAGCAAGGCGCTGATTCGTTCCAGTCGTATTTATCATTATCTTCAGCGCGGAGGTGATTACGGGATTAGCAATGTTAGCGCGGAGATAGATTTTCCGGCAGTGATGCAACGAGTACAAAACATCGTCAGCGCCATTGAACCCCATGATTCGGTGGCGCGTTATACCGAGCTGGGAGTAAATTGTCTGTCGGGCGAGGCTCGGCTAATATCGCCTTGGGCGGTTGAGGTTGATGGCAAGGTGCATACAGCCCGTCATATTATTATTGCCACTGGCGGCAAGCCTGCATTGCCGACGCTGCCCGGGCTTGATTCAGTGGATATATTAACGTCCGATACCCTCTGGCAATTACACACTCAGCCCAAGCACTTATTGATTGTTGGTGGAGGGCCGATAGGTTGTGAATTGGCACAGGCTTTTGTTCGTCTTGGCAGTCAGGTGACTATGTTAGTGCGTAGTCAATTACTGCCAAAAGAAGATGATGATGTTGCCGCTGCTATTGCTGAAAAGTTTGCCAACGACGGTATACGAGTGCTGACAGATAGCCATTTAATTGAGGTGATGCAAAGCGCCGATGGCGAGAAGCGTTTGCGGGTCGGCTTGAACGGTAGCGATGAAATCATCGTTAGCGGCGATCAGTTACTGATGGCTATAGGACGTACTGCCAATACTGACAATTTAGGGCTGGAGGCATTGGGGATTAACAAAAATCCAAACGGTACAGTCAATGTCGATCAATATATGCGCACAGAATGTCCTACAGTATATGCTTGTGGCGATGTTGCAGGCCCTTATCAGTTTACCCATGTAGCAGCGCATCAGGCTTGGTATGCTGCTGTTAACGCATTGTTTGGTCGCTTTAAGAAGTTCAAAGTCGATTATTCAGTTATTCCTTGGGTAACATTCTGTGACCCTGAAGTGGCTAGAGTGGGCTTAAGTGAAAAAGAGGCCCAAGCTCAAGGCATCGCCTATGAGATCACCCGTTATGGCATTGATGACCTTGACCGCGCTATTGCGGACAGTGAAGCGCACGGGTTTATTAAAGTGTTAACTGTACCCGGGCGAGATAAAATATTGGGCGTCACCATTGTTGGCTATCATGCCAGTGAGTTGATCGCTGAATATATCTTGGCGATGAAACATGGCTTAGGTCTGAATAAGATTTTAGGAACTATTCATATTTACCCGACCCTAAGTGAAGCTAATAAATATGTTGCAGGAGAGTGGAAACGCAACCATAAACCTGAAGCATTGTTACGCTGGGTAGAAAAATTCCATCGCTTTATGCGTTAGCAAAAAATTTAACAATTACGAGGTTGTACTATGTCCGGCTCAGAAGTGTCTGAATCAACAGTGTCCGAAGCAGCTATGTCTGTTGAGCAAAATGTCATTGAGCGTTATGCCGAAGGTGCCAATGAGCGGCAGGAGGCACTTTGTTGTCCGGTTGATTATGACAGCTCATTGCTGGCAATTTTACCGCAGGAAATTATTGAAAAGGATTATGGTTGTGGTGACCCTTCCCGTTATGTGCAGCCGGGAGATGTAGTGGTGGACTTGGGTTCTGGCGGCGGCAAAATTTGTTATATGGCGGCACAATTAGTCGGTGATAAGGGTCGCGTGATCGGCGTCGATATGACCGATGATATGTTGGCGTTAGCGCGTCGCCATCAGCCTGCGATGGCTGAAAAGTTAGGCGGTGATAGGGTCGAATTTATAAAGGGCTATATTCAAGATCTCGCATTAGATGTTGCGGCACTTGAGCAGCGCTTACACAGTTCGCCTGTACAATCTCCCGAGCAATTGAATCAACTCGATGTCTGGAAGCAACAGCAGCGGCAACAAACGCCAATGATTGCCGACAATAGCGCCAGTTTAGTGATTTCTAATTGCGTGTTAAACCTAGTCGATAAAAATGATCGCCAGCAAATGATCGCTGAAATATTTCGGGTGTTAAAGCCCGGTGGCCGTGTAGCAATTTCAGATATTATTTGTGATGAGGATGTGCCGCAAAGTTTACAAGAGGATGCCACCTTATGGAGCGGCTGTATTTCCGGTGCTTTTGAGGAGCAGGAGTTTTTACAGGCTTTTTTAGATGCTGGTTTTGTTGCTGTTGGTTATGACAAGTGGGATGACCAGCCTTGGCAGGTGGTCGAAGATATCGAGTTCCGTTCAGTAACATTGCTGGCGACCAAACCGTCCACTGATAACCTCTATGATGCCGGCCAAGCGGTACTGTATAAAGGTCCTTATAAAGAAGTAGCAGATGATTTGGGTAATATCTATCCACGAGGTTTGCGCATAGCGGTTTCTCGCCGCACCTTTGAACTTATCAAAGACGGACCCTATACTAATGATTTTATTTGTATCAGCCCAGCAGCAGATGCCAACTATGGTTGTTTTTCAAAACCGGCAGCAACATTGAGATCAGCTGCGGATACAAAAGGAGGCCGTCAGTCGGGTACCGGTAGCTCTGAGGCCTGTTGCTAATCACAACAGCCGCCGGCGGTTGAAAAAACGTCGCGGGCAGCAAGCCAGCTGATATACTGCGCCACCAATATCTTTACCTAGCACCTAATTACATAGTTGAGCCCGTGACTGATACTTCCCTGCAATTTTCATCTTTATCCTTACCGCCAGCCCAATTGGCCAACCTGCAACAAATCGGTTATTTAGAAATGACACCGGTACAGCAGCAAAGTCTACCAGTGGCCTTAGCGGGCAAAGATCTGATTGCTAAAGCCAAAACTGGCAGCGGTAAAACCGCGGCCTTTGCGATTGCTATGCTCAGTAAAATTAATCCGCGGGATTTTGCTGCTCAATGTTTGGTGCTTTGCCCAACTCGGGAGTTAAGCAGCCAGGTGGCCAATGAGGTGCGTAAACTGGCACGCTATCAGCAAAATATTAAAGTGGTTGTGCTGTGTGGTGGTCAATCGATTGGTCCACAAATTGGCTCCTTAGAACACGGTGGTCATATTATTGTCGGCACGCCGGGACGCATTAAAGATCATCTGCGCAAACAGACTTTGTCGCTTGCTCGCGTCAATACGGTGGTATTGGATGAAGCCGATAGAATGTTGGATATGGGTTTTTACGAAGATATCGAAGAGATAGTGAAACACACACCGGATGAGCGTCAAACCTTATTATTCTCTGCCACCTATCCACCGAAAATTAAAACCTTGAGTGCCAGTTTTCAGCGTTCGCCGGTAGAGGTGAGCGTCGAGTCGCACCATAGCAATCAGCATATTGATCAGAAATTATTTATCTGCGGCAGAGAAAATAAGCTGCAATCTTTACAGCAGTTAATTAGTCACTTTGATATTTCATCGGCGGTTGTTTTTTGTAACACCATTAAACAAGTCAAAGAAGTCTGTGAGTCGCTGCAGGCCGATGGCTTCAGCGTTCGTGCTTTGCATGGTGATTTAGAGCAGCGCGACCGAGATCAGGTGCTGGTGCAATTCAGTAATCGTAGCTGTTGTTTATTGGTGGCCACCGATGTCGCGGCCCGTGGTCTTGATATTGATGATCTACAGGCGGTGATAAATTATGAGCTGCCGCGTGACCCTGAGATATATGTGCACCGTATTGGTCGTACCGGCCGGGCGGGTAAAGAAGGGTTAGCGTTGAGTTTGTTCAGCGATAGCGAAAAATATAAACTGCAAGCCATTGAAGACTATCAAGACAGCAAGTTAGCGTTTGAGGCGATAGGCCGTATTTCGCAAGTAAGTACTAGGCCGGTTAAGCCCAGCATGCTCACCTTGTGCATTTCAGGCGGTCGTAAAGATAAAGTTAGGCCCGGTGATGTGTTGGGTGCGTTGACAGGCAAGGGAGGCATTGCTGGCGATGCGGTGGGGAAGATTAATATTCTAGATTTCGTTGCCTATGTGGCTGTGGAGCCTGCCTCCGCGCAAATGGCGCTGCAGCAATTACAGGACGGTAAAATAAAAGGCCGTAAGTTCAGGGTCAGAATCTTGCGCTAGACGACCTTCTTTATATGGTTTTTTCCAGAAAGGGTTGTTGCTGGTCGAGATAGGTTATGGGTTTAGGGATAAAAATTGCTCAAATGAGGTGCTAGCGGTATAGGCAATAATTAGTTAGACAGGCAGCCCGTTTCATCGAAATCACTTTTTATTAGCTGTCGACCTGCAAACTTTTCTGTAAGGTTTCGAGCTGGTCATTTAGGGCAAACCATTGTTCTTCTTGTTGTTGGTGGTTTTGCTTTAGCAGGGATTGTTGTTGTAGCAGCTTTTGCAGTTCATTTTTGTTTTTTTCCAGATACAAGTCGCTGTCCGCTAGTTTATGCTCTGCGTCATTGAGGGCGGTTTCGGTTTTCGCCATCTGTTGTTCGACTTTACGAATAGCGTTATTGATGGGGTTGAGCTGTTTGCGCAATTCAGCCGCTTGTTGGCGTTGCTCTTTGCGGGAGCCGGCTTTATCTTTGTCATCTCCTGCCGCGTGACTGTCTTTGGGTTGCGCCATCAGCCAGCGGCTGTAGTCGTCCATGTCGCCATCAAATAGCTCGGCTTTGCCATTGGCGATCAACAGAAACTCGTCGACGGTATTGCGCAATAGGTGACGATCATGGGATACCACGATGACGGCACCTTCGAAGGCTTGCAGTGCAATGGTGAGGGCGTGACACATTTCTAAATCAAGATGGTTGGTAGGTTCGTCGAGTAATAATAGATTGGGCTTTTGCCAGACTACAATGGCCAGTGCCAAGCGCGCTTTCTCGCCACCAGAAAAATTCCGGATAGTGCCTAAGGCCATATCACCGTGGAAATTAAAGCCGCCGAGAAAGTTGCGAATTTCTTGCTCTCGGCTTTTAGGGCTGAGTCGCTGCAGATGGAGAATCGGGCTGGCATCTAAGTCCAGCGCTTCCATTTGGTGTTGGCTAAAATAGCCCAGTTGCAGGTTTTCGCCCTGTACTCGCTCACCTCCTAGTAACTCGATTTCACCTGACAGTGACTTTATGAGAGTCGATTTACCTGCACCGTTAGTTCCCAATAGACCAATACGGCTGCCGGGATGAATGCTCAGTTTGACGTTGCTGACCACCGGTTGCAGCTCTGTTTGTGAGTTGGCGGCTGGTGGGTAGCCGAGCTGGCCGTGGCTGATATTGAGTAGCGGGTCGGAGAATTTATCCGGTTCGGGAAAACCAAATGAGAACGGGGAGTCAACATGGGCTGGGGCGATCTCTTCCATCCGCGCCAATTCTTTTAAACGGCTTTGAGCTTGTTTGGCCTTGGTGGCTTTGGCGCGAAAGCGGCTTACAAAGTCATTGATTTCTTGTTTGCGGCGCTGTTGTTTTTCAAAGCTAGCCTGTTGTTGCGCTAAGCGCTCGGCCCGTTGCCGTTCAAAAGCCGAGTAATTGCCGCTATAGTTTCGCAGTCGCTGATGCTCGATATGGACGATGCCTTCACAAACGCTGTCGATAAAATCCCGGTCATGGGAAATTAGCAGTAGGCTACCTTGATAGCGTTGCAGCCATTGCTCCAACCAGAGCTCGGCATCCAAATCCAAGTGATTGGTGGGTTCATCTAGCAATAGCAAATCTGAGGGGCTCATCAGTGCCTGCGCCAAGTTCAGGCGTATGCGCCATCCGCCGGAAAAATTATTGGCCGCTTTGCTGCAATCACTTAGGCTAAAGCCCAGCCCCAGCATCAATTGCTCGGCGCGCACTTTGGCATTATAGCCGTCGATTGTGTCTAGTTGCTCATGTAAGCTGGAGAGGCGTTCATGTTGCTCTTGTTGCTCGGCCCGCAGCATCGCGGCCTCGATATCGCGCAGTTGCTGATCGCCATCAATAATATAATCCAAGGCGTTGCGGTCGCTGATGGCCACTTCTTGCGCCATATGAGCGATACGCCATTGGCTAGGGATACTGAGTGTGCCCTGATCGTTACTGAGCTGGCCTAGTAACAGTTGAAACAGGCTCGACTTCCCGCTACCGTTAGCGCCAATGAGGGCAATTTTTTGCCCAGGATGGAATACGGCGTTGGCCTGTTCCAGCAAAATTTTGCTGCCGCGTTGGATACTAATGTCGTGGAGTTTAATCATGGCGGCGGATTATACGCTAACTCGGCCGTCGACAGCGGTTTGTTGTGATATTTTGAAGACTGAATAATGGAAATTTATCTATGAAAAAAAACCCAATCTGGGATTACACCTTATCGGTATACGGTAAAGACGGTGTCTCGCCGATTTTGATTCGCTTGCAAGATGAATATGGTGCCGACGTTAACTTGTTACTCTGCGCTTGCTGGCTTGGCGGGCAGGGCCAGTTATTGAATGCTGATGGCTGGCGTACTTTGGTTCAGGCTAGCGCGAAATGGCGGGCCGAGGGCATTATTCCCTTGCGGGCTTTGCGACGTTTCTTAAAAGGTCAGGCTGGCTTGGAGGAGTTTCGTGAGCGGGTGAACCAGCTAGAGGTTGATGCCGAGCAATGGCAGCACCAATTAATGTTAGAAGCCTTAGACGAGCTGGAGCCGCAAGCATCGACAGCTGATGACGCCGCACAGCAAAATTTGCTGAGTTATATTCAATCTCTGCCGGGGGTGGAAACGGCGCAAGTGATGGATGATATGGTCGAGCTACTTAACTCGGTGCAAGCTTAAACCGATAGTTCGTCCCGTTATTAAAAATCAAACAGACTGAGAATGGCCCCACTGTCTTTCTTGCGGGCAGTTTCTTTGCGCACTTCTTCTTCCAGTTTTTCCATCGGGTCTTCAGCCAAGCTTTGTTCTACTCGGTAAACGACTTTTTTGGTGGCCGCTTTTGCATTGCTTGCAGAGGATTTAGGCTTGGGCTTTTTGACGGGCTGAAGCGGTATTGCGGGCTTTTTTAAGGCGGCTTTCTTCGCGGGCGCTTTTTTGACGGCGGGTTTGTTAGCCTTCGTGGCTTTCTTGGTTACCACGATTTTGGGCGTTGTCTTTTTAACGGCGCTTTTGCTCGCTGTTTTCTTAGCTATGGCCTTTTTGACTACTGTTTTCTTCACCGGCGCTTTTTTGGTCGCAACTTTCTTTTTTGCGGGTACTTTTTTATTTTTGGTGGCCATGTTTCAATAACCCTTTGTTTTCCTTACTCATTAAACAATGTAGATCATATAACTTGCTTTGATAGACACATCGTATGTTTAAGGGTCAGTATAGACTCTTTGAGCAAAGTCGTGTGACTGATTGGTGTTCTGGATAAGCGGGTATTTGATGGTAAAGGATGATAGTTCCTGTGGCGTTTAGATAGTTATGCGGGCGACAAGCAATGCTCTATTTAGGCTATATGGACTATGACTTTATTTATGAAGCTGTTACTGATGTTGGTGCTGATCTTTGCGGTATTGCTTCCCATGATGATTAAAGGTCCCAATGGTCAGCCGATTATGGCGCTTGAGGATTGGCTGCCGGATTCTTATACTTTGCTCGCAAACTTGCCCTTGAGCTTGACGGAGGTGGTTCAGCTTGGCTCTGACGAGCCTGCCTCGCGCACGGCTACGCAGGCTGATGCTATAAAGTTAAGCGCTAACTCGGGGCAGATATATAAGTGGCAAGACCAGCAGGGGCGCTGGCATTTTTCCAGCGAAAAGCCGGTATTGGATGTGAATGCACAGCTGGAACAGCTGCCTGAGCTAGAAAACGTGATGGAAGCCCCTGTTAATGAGGGCGATAACAGTAGTAGTATTAGTCTTCCCGGATTCCTGGTTGGCCAGTAATCTTTAAAATCGTTAAAACAGGAAACATAATGAGAAGCAAACTACTTTTAGCTACGGCAGTTGCCCTGGCCGTCACTGGTTGTAACCAGCAAGCAGAACAGCCCGCTCCCATCACTTTGGATACGGACCAGCAACGCGTCAGCTATGGCATGGGTATTGGTCTTGGCGAGCGTATTAAGCAAGAAACCTTCATTATCGATACCGATGCTTTTACCCAAGGGGTGAAGGATGCGGTTAATGGCGCTGAGCCAATGATGACCGAAGAAGAAATTATGCAACAAATGAAGGCTTTTCAAGAGCAACAAGTGGCTAAGCAGCAAGAAGAAACGAACCGCGTTGCTGAGGATAACAAGGCTGCCGGTGACGCTTTCCTTGCAGAAAACGCCACTAAAGAAGGTGTAATGACTACCGAAAGTGGTTTGCAATATCAGGTGATGGTTGCTGGTGAAGGTGCTATTCCTGCCGCTACTGATACGGTTGAAGTTAATTATGCCGGTACCTTGATTGACGGTACTGAATTTGACAGCTCTTATAAGCGCGGCAGCAGCGTCAGTTTTCCGGTTAATGGTGTTATTGCCGGTTGGACAGAAGCCTTACAATTGATGACGGTTGGCTCTAAATGGAAGTTGTTTATACCTTCTGATTTGGCTTACGGCCCCGGTGGTACAGGTGGCGGCCCCATTGGTCCAAATGCGGCGCTGGTGTTTGATGTTGAGTTAATCGCGATTAAGGGTGCTGAAACAGCGGTTGGCGAATAACAACCATAAGGTTGATCTAGAGTAACTCGCGAAGCCTCATCATTGAGGCTTTTTATTGTCAGTACGAATTGCAGTTATGGGTGTGGCTCACTAGCGGCTCAGTTGATGGCTAAAACCATTGGAGGTAATGGCGTAGTATTGTTTACTTTTGCTGCTAAAACTAACCGCAAGAATACTGGCGCTGGTGGGTTTCCAATGGTCGCGTTTCGGTACCATCCAGCTGGCCTCTAAGGAGAGTTTTTTGCTGTCCCATAGTTGCACCAACCGGTCAGAGTTTCCCGTTAGTAATAGCTGACCACTCGCGGAGAAGCGGGCACTCGTAAATGACTGCCCTCGCTTGATAGCACTGGCGCCCAATGGCAGTTCACCAATCGCTATACCGCTGGTTGTGTCCCAGATTACCGCTTTGTCATACTTGGCCACTGTGAACGCCTTGCTGCCGTCGGGGGAGAGGGCCACGGTGACCACTTCATCTTCGTGTTGCCAGCTAAATAACTCTTCGCCGCTGTTAAGATTCCACAGCTTGGCGGTTTGATCCTCGGAGCCGGTCAGTGCCAGCTTGCCATCGTCGCTAAGAGCCACGCTGCGAACTCGGTCCTGATGATAAAAACTGCGCTTAATACCGCCTTTTTTGACGTCGAATAATACCGCGCTGTAATCGGCTAAGCCCAGCAGGGCATAATTGCCATTGGGCGTGAGGTCAATCGACATCACTTCATTGGGGGCGGTCCAAAAGGTAAGAGCTTGGCCGCTGCTGGTATCCCATAGCACCAGTGTTTGATGGTCTGCGGTTAAGGCGTAAAGGCCGGCGGGAGAAAAACCGCTGGCGATGATATTGCTGACCTCGCCTTGCTTATGGTTCCAGTTGAACAAGCGCTCACCGCGCTGAGTTTGCCAGAGACTGCCGCCGTGGGTGATGGAGCCAATTAGGCTGAGTTCACCATCGGCCGAAAGGGAGGCGCTGTAGCTGCCTTTTACCGCGGTCTCCCAGCTTTTAGTAGGTGCTGAACTATTGTCACAGCCGCTGAGAAAGAGCATGCAAATGAGCAATGTAGCGAGTTGTTGCGGCCAAGAAATATTATATACCATAGATGGCGGTTACCCACTGCAGTGAAAGGCTTCTACTTGTTATAGACGAAGAGGATAAATAACCAAAGCTTCCTGTAAAGGTATCGGTTAAATCACAGGAAACTTTATGGTAGATCAAAGGCTAGCGGATACGGTTAGGCCACTTGTGCGCGATGAGATTCATGCAGAGCATCGATTAACTGGTCTTCAAGCTCCATTCGGGACGCCAATACTTCACCCAGTTTAGACAGGTGTTTTGGCAGTTTAGCCAATGGACCGGCGGCATTAGCGTATTTGTCATTGAAGTTCATAGCCACTTCGGTGGTTACTGTAATTTGCGGCATTAACGCGTTGGCGATATCGGCGCTGCCGTCTTTAAAGGCTTCGGCTTCGCGAATCAACTCATAGTAGATCTCAAAATGCCCCGCTGATACATAGTCGACCAACAACTGACAAAATCGCTCGAGTCGCGTATCTGCCGTTGCGTCATCTCTGGACAGTTCGTGGACGCCACTAAGCGCACAAAACTGAACAACGATTTCTTGTCGTTCCTGCAACCAACGATCAATCAATTGATTAACCCCACTCCAGCGTTCTTTTACAGTGCAATTGTCCAGCATTGTCTCTGCCCTCTGTTATCTATTTGATAGTGCGCTTATCATTGTTTGATTTGTGATCAAATTGACTAAATGTTGTGAGGTTTTAATAACCTTGTTATCAAATATAAGTGAGCTTTACTTTAAGAACAAGTTTTAAATTCATGAATTTAAAAGAAAAATTATTTTTTAGCTTGCGGTTGCAGCGGTTGTCGTTGTTATGAGGTTGCTTTAGGTACTGTTGTTGCCCTTTGTTAGATCCAGCCAACAGCGAGCGGAATGACGGCAGCACTGAAGGCGCCAGTTAAACACATAGCGAGGCTCGAGAAGGCGCCGGCGGTTGGGTTCATTTCAAAGGCGCGTGCGGTACCCATACCGTGGGCGGTAATGCCTAGGCAGAAACCCCAAATCTTAGGATCGGTGATTTTGAGTAGCTTGAATACCCATGGCGCCAGAGTAATTGCAGCGACTGCAGTGAGCGCAACGCTGCCAGCAGCGAGGGTGGCGAGGCCGCCAATTTCTTTGGCAATATCAATTGCGATGGGGGTGGTCACCGATTTGGGTGCCAGTGACAGCATGGTGTCGCGGTTGGCGCCCATATAGTAAGCAATAGCAACGGCGGACCCGGCAGCAAATACCGCACCGCCGCTAAAAGTCAGCATGATGGGTAGCGCCATTTTGCGCATTAAATGGAGTTGTTGGTAGAGCGGTACGGCCAAAGCCACTGTGGCGGGGCCTAGCAGAAACATTAACAGCTGGTTGCCCTGTAAGTAGGTTTTGTAGTCAATCTCGAGTTGCAGTAACAGCCAAGCTACAATAGCGGCACCGACCACAGTAGGGTGCAGCAGTGGGAAGTTATTTAGCCGCCGGTACAGCAAGTTGCCAATACAGAAGGCCAGGATAGTGAGCGTTAGAGCCACTAGCGGGCTGTGCACAACCCCCTGATCGAGCCAAGTGCTTGGGTTAAAGGCTTGGGCGTTAAGCTTAAGTTTGTCCATAGTCGTGGCTATTCGCTCTGTTGCTCATGACGCTGCGATCTTTTTACCAGCCAGCTCAGCAGCAGACCATTAAAAATAAGTGATAACAGGGAGCCCAAAATAACGGCTGCTAGAATAGCGGGCCACTGGTCGGCATAGCCGGCGCCGAGAAAAAATAAGCCAGTGGCGGCGGGTAAAAATAACAGGCCCAACATGGGGATTAAAGTTTGGCTGCACTTAGCAACTGAATCGGGGGTTTTTTGATAAAGGCACAGGCCACAAAACAAGATCAACATACCGAGCACTGGGCCGGGCAAGCTCAATTGAAAATAGGCTTTAATGGCCTCGCCAGCACATTGGCAAAGCAGTAATACTAACAGTCCACTCAGTAACGGCATGGCAAAGGCTTAGCGGCTGCGTAGCCATTGCCAGCAGCTGGCAATGAAGAAACCGATAAAACAAATCAGCGACCATTCGCCCATGCTCAAACCGATAAAGGTCCATACCACTTCAGCACAGTTGCCATCGCCGCGGACCATGGTCATTAGGGTTTCGCCCAAGGGAAAGGTTTCTAGCATATATTGTAGGCTGGGACCGCAGGCGGGAACTTGGTCTGGCGGCAAGTGTTGTAGCCACACTTGGCGACCGGCAAAACCGGCTCCGCCAAGGGCACTTAGAGCCGCCAAAATAGCATATAGCTTGGCTTTATTGAGATGGATACAGCCCAACAAGACAAACAGGCCTAGCAGGCAATAAAAGAAACGCTGCGTCATGCAAAGTGGGCAGGGCTCAAGAAATTGATAATATTGGGTGTAAAGTGCATACCCCATCATGCCGATAACACTGAGTAACATAACAAAGAAAGTTTGTCGGATGGAGGGTAGTGTCATGACTGTTTCTGCTCTGTATTTTAGGTTCTGTAGTGAGTTGGCGTTACAGTAGGCGAAAGTTGTCGGCGACTCAAGCTGCAAACCTTCTGGAACAGGCTAATATTAACAATGTTTTTATTGTGGAGTGATCTAATGCGTGGGATTGGTTTAATCATGTTGTTGGCGAGTTTGCTGGTGGCGCCAGCTTTTGCTCAGGATGAGGGGGAGAAAAAGCCCGACGTTCAGGTGAGTTATATCGACATAAAACCATCATTTATTATTAATTACGGCGGTACTGGCAAGCTGCGCTATGTGCGTTGTGATATCGCTTTGCGTTTGGAAGGAGGTCCTTCTGGCCAGAGCCAAGTGCGCCACCATATGCCCTATATTAGGCACGCGATTGTGATGCGCTTAAGTCGCACCCAGGATGAAGAACTATCGTCGATGGAAGGTCGGGAGTTGCTGCGCCAAGATGTGCTGCAGGAAGTGCGCGATATGTTAATACGTGAAGATGGCGAGCAATTTGTCGACGACTTGTTATTTAATTCTTTTGTCGTGCAGCGATAGCGCCGTTACTTTCTACTCCGCCTATCATTGAAATTGCGCGCGCACCGCTTCAGCATGTTGTTGTAGTTGTGGGTAGAACACAAGAAAGCCCTGCTCTAATTCATCGTAATGTTGTTCCATTTCGGCAGCAGCTATTGCTAGCGGGTTTTCTCGTTTGAGCCTTTGGCTAATGTGTTGCAGGGCGCCGGCCACTGTTTCCCAGTGGCCATAGTGGCCAAATACATCATAACGAACCAAATTATCGGCTTGCAATTTTGCGGCGGCGGAGATGTGTTGGTTGTCGCTAATTAAGCGGTAGATTTGCTGACTAAAGTGGACCAGCGGCTGATGGTGGAAGCGTTGCCAATGCCGGTTCAAAAAATGATCAAACACTACGTCTGTCATGATACCGGCATAACGACGAAACTCAGGGGCGAAGCGTTGCTGCAGTTGCGCTAGCTGTTGATGGCTGTCGGTATAAGCATCAATCTTGCGGTGCAATAAAATGCCTTGTTCCAAACCCCGGGAGCGCTTTCCGGTTAACGGTCCTTTGACAAAATCGCCCAATAAGGCGCCCACTAGTAATTGGTCATCGCCGTGGCTTAGATGAAAATGGGCGAGATAATTCACTGCGCGGGTTTACCCAGGTCCACTATCAAGTTCACTGTATTGCTGATAATAACGGCTCAAGTATTGTTCAAAACTGATTTCATCTACTGCTTCAATGGCCTCTTGCTGCTGGATAGATTGCTGCGCTTTATCGGCAAAATATTGTTGCTCGTCACCGGTTAATGGTCGTTGCCGAAAATCACTGCCATGTTGCTGCGATTGCGCCATCGCAAATTGGAAAAATGATTGTTGTTGTTGCTTCATGTCGGCAAGAATTTTCGCCGACGGAGTCAGCGAAGAGTCAGCGACCTTTTGCCGTTGTTGCTGGCAAACCCGTTGATAGTCGTTGCCGCCATGGGCAGCATCCAGTCTAGCGGCGATTTTATCGATATCGTCTAGAAGCGTGTTGGACCAATCAACTAAGCCGAGATCGCCGTCGCGGGTTTGCAGCTGCAGTTCGGGATCTCGGCCGTTATTGACGACGGCTTTTAAATTATTATTGATGCGATCGCGGTCTTCGTCATCACAAAGAGGACTGCGTTCAAACAAACAATAGAGTAAGAAACAGTCAATAAAACGCATTTGGTCAGCGTCTATGCCCAGTGGTAAATAAGGGTTTACATCAATGCAGCGTACCTCAATATATTCCACGCCGCGTTCGCGTAAGGCGCCTAAGGGCGTTTCGCCACTGTCTGTTACCCGTTTCGGGCGAATAGTACTGTAAAACTCATTTTCTATTTGCAGTAAGGCGTTAGAAAGTTGTTGATAGTTGCCATTTACTTCAACCTCCAGTTTTTTATAAGCGGGGTGAGTATTGGTAATTGCCTGGCGTAGAGTTTCGATATAGTTATCGATACTGTTATAGCAAATTTTTAAATTCTCTTGGGCACTGCTTTGGTAGCCCAAGTCACCCATCCGCAGGGCAGTGGCATAAGGTAGATAAACACTGCCGTGATCAAAATTTTGTAGCTGATGGTCGCGGCCTTTAAGAAAACTGTTACAGACTGCGGGTGACGCGCCATAGAGATAAACTAACAGCCATGAGAAGCGCCGAAAGTTTCTGATCAGTTTGAAGTAGGAGTCAGTAATATAATCCTGTAATGGACGCTTGTCATAATCCTGCTGTTGTAATGACTCCCATAAGTCTTGTGGTAACGAAAAGTTGTAATGGATACCAGCGATGGTTTGCATTACGCGGCCGTAGCGGTTGCCCAGACCATTGCGGTAGGCGGTTTTCATGGTGGCGACATTAGAACTACCATATTGAGCGACCGGAATTTGATCGTCGCCTGCAATGAAGCAAGGCATGCTGGCCGTCCAAAGCTGTTCTTCGCCCAGCTGTGAATAGGTAAAGCGATGGACCTTGTCGAGAGTTTCTAGGCTGTTTTCAATGTCTTTCGATACTGGCGTTATAAACTCCAGTAATGACTCGGAGAAATCAGTGGTGATATAGGGATGCGTTAGTGCCGAGCCCAAGTTTGCTGGGTGAGGCGTTTGAGCAAGTTTACCGCTGGGGCTGATGCGCAGGCTTTCTTTTTCAATGCCGCGTTGAATGCCAATGAGTTGTGCTAGCTTAGGCGTTGAGGTGCTGCTGTCGGCACAAGAGTCGGAAGTGCCAGCGGTATCGCCATCAAGAAGTTCTAGCCGTTCGGTTAGTGGATCCGGCAAAATCATGCTCCATCTAAAAATTAGCCGCTATAAGCGGTCAGAGCGAGCAGTTTAATGCTGTCATCTATAGGGTACAAGCGTCGCTATAGATGTTTATATTAATTAAGGCTCAAATCTGGTCGTTATCCTTATCGCAACGAGGTGTTGGTGCGAGCTTCAACCACTGAATAAATAGCTTATTTGACCGCAGGCGCGGATCGATTCGGTCAATAGCTGTTAGCGTTTGCTTTGAGTAATGGCTTATTTTCGACGCAAAGGCGTTAGTAGCCAATCACGATACATTACCCAGTCACTGATAAAGCTATAGAACGGATGGTCAAAGCTGGCGGGACGGTTTTTTTCAAATACAAAATGACCTGCCCAAGCACAGCTATAACCAATGATGGGAAGTATTAGTAGCCACGTCAGCGTTAAATCGCTACCAATAATGAGTGCTATACCCAGCAACACTAAGCTCAGCCCCAAGTAGTGGCAATAGCGGCAAGCAGCTTGCGAATGCTCGCTCAGATAGAATGCATAAAAATCAGAAAAATCAGAAAATTCAGTTTTCATGGTAAGTCTAGGGCCCGGTGTTTACGCGAACAAATTATCGTCAGTTAGGTGACGATATCCGCAGTTTCTACAATGCCCTGAAAAACACGTTGCGGCAAGCGCTTAGTATTATGCTGGTTGGCGATGGGACCATCGCTTAATTGTCTAACATAGCCGCGATCACTTTTTTCCAGCCGATAACATCGCTGTTTTCGGCGTCGTAAATTTCAAAGCCGATACAGAAGCTATCTTGTTGCGGCTTGACCCATTTTGTTTCGCCCACCAAATACAATGCCGCTTGCTCGTCACCGCCAAAATCAGCGCATATTCTTAAGATAGTTCCTACCGGTACTTTTTGATCTATTTCCACTTGAACGCCATTGGCAGACATGTCAATGCTGTTACAAATAATGATATTTGCGGGAGAGTTGTTATCAAAATCGGCTGAGCAAACTTCTATAAAGACCATCACTTTTTCATCAATACGCACTTCGCTTCTGCGTTCGTCACTCATGACTTTTTCCTTGCTCGTAAGTTGTTAACCACTTGTTCCAATGTATTGTCGAAACTACTGCCGATGTCGATAATTTTTGCTGTTTTATTCAATAGTCGATCAGTTAATTTATTGATGTCTAGGGAGTGTTTTTTTATACCGACGCGATCGACAAAAATATACTCTGCCGATGTTTGCAGTATAGCGGCGAGCTTGCAGTGATCGGCACGTTTTTGATCGCTTGCGTTTATTTCATTATCATCGCCATAGAAAATAATAATAGCACCGACTCTAAGTGTTTTTAGTTGCCTTGTTATGTCGGCCCTTTTCTGTTGTTGGTGTATTTGATGGTTTTTATTGCGCTCTTGTTCTATAGATTTATGGCGAGCAAAACGTTGCGCTTCAGCATGGGCTTTAGCCTCGGTTAGTGCTTTTTCTCTCGCGGCTTTGCGTGTTAAATATTGTTGTTTTTGTGCGACTAATTGAGTGGCAGCGGCAATGTCTGCTTGTTGCTGTTGTTGTTGGTGATATTGCAGTAGCGATGCTAGCATTTTCTCGCCAGTAGCTTTAAGGGGGTTGCCCGCTTTTATAGCGCTAATGATTTTTGAGGATAGCAGACAGGCAAATTCTTCAAAGCTATATTGTGCGACCTTCATACCTATAAAATTTGTGAACAATAATTGCTGGGCTTGGTCATTTTTTGTCGTCAGTTTAATCCGAATAGCACCTTGTTCTTGCTGCTGGATAAACCACTGGCCCTCATTAAAGCTCTCTACTTGTTTGATCAGGCTATTACTGAGGATAACCTGTGGGCTCAGTAAAGGGTCGGAGTTATTAATTAATGAAAACGGTTGATAGTCAAGCGCTTCGCCTTTTAAAACTTTTAGGTGTTGCTGTTCTATAGCGGCAAGTTCTTCGTCGATAGCGCTGTCGTGATGTAAGCCGATACTGAGTTCACGAAGTTGATCATTTATATCAGCAACTGAATTAAAAGCTTGTTGTCGGCGTTCGGGGTCTTTGCAATCTATGGGTTGCAAAGACCAGCATAATGTATCGGTTAGGCTCAAGACTTGTTGCCAGCGCGCACTATTTTTACCATCGCTAATAATTATTAGGCGCATTGATTCGCGCCATGGACCTTGTAAAAAACTGGTGATTTCTGCGGGTAGTTTTTTGCCAGCCATGTGCTGGTTAAGTGTTTTTGCACTGAGTTGTTGCGCATATTTTGCATGCAAAGAACCCAGTTCGGCATCTATTAAGCGTTGCTCTAGTTTTTTGACTCTTTGCTGTTGTGTGACAAAGAACTGACTGAGCGGTTCTAACGCTGCATCTATATTGGTGGTTGCTGTAGCTCGAGCTGTAACCAGTGAAGATAATTGGGCGAGAAATTTGTCAGACGCTCGCCCCAGTTCAGGCGTCCAGCCCAAACAGTGTTGCTGGATAAGGTTTAGCGTTTTAATCAATGCGGGTCGCTCAAGCCATGGTAATTGTTGTTGCAATAATGCTTGGGCAATTAGGCTGCGCAGAGGGTTGAGCTGTCTAGCAAGTTGCGGATGCAGTTTGCAGTTTTTTAAATAGTTGTCAAAGAATTGATCGCTAAAACGCAGCAAGGAAAAATTATTTTGATCGAGCTTGCTGTGCCCCGCTAATTGTTCATTGACATGGGGTAGCACTTCATTTCGGCATATGGTTTCGCAAAGCAATGCCGTTAGTTGTTGGTTATTAGTGCAGGCTGCTGAATTATCAGTATTGTCAGTGTTATAGCAGGCATTCAGCAATGCTTGGCATTGCAGCCAATCACCTGCCAGCAGCGCATCAAGATTAAAACTTAGTTTTTCTGTTTTCATAGAGGTTTTAGACGCGACAATCAAGCATTAAGTTTTTGATAGAGCAGTACAAGCAAGGATGACCATACCGCGACTAATATCATCAAACGCAATTTTCTTGTCTTTGGATCTTGCACAGTAGTAGTTTTTTGTTGGTCACTGCTGATATTAAATGATCCGCAGGCAGGGCATTTCCCGTTCGGGAAATGCCCTTTGCGGCGCAGGCTACAATCATTGCATTGATATGTCATGGTGTTTTTATAATGACCATATTAAATAATGATAACCATAATCATTCGGGCCGATGATGGCAACTGGTGGTAGCTATTGTTTAGTAATTCTAGGGTGGAAAATTAATAATGGCTAGAATTAGTATGATCCATAGTGCGATACAGGAGCTAACATGAGCGAAACCGACAAACACCCAAGCTAGAGTGATATAGACGCAGACTAGCTAACGCATTACTTGGCGATGGGCTTGTTGAGCAGATTTAGCGCAAGTCTTATCGCGTCGGGGTTGTAACCTTGAATGATGCTGTCGCCAATGCGTAACACCGGGACGCCTCGGCCACTGATACTCTCATACTCTTGGTAAGCGCGGGCTGATTTTTCGATGTCGTATTCGGTGAAGGGAATGCCTGCTTGTTCTAAATAATCGCGTGTTTTTCGACAATAGGGGCACCAGCTGGTCGAGTACATGACCACATCTTGTTCTACCAGGTTAGCTGCATCGACAGGGTCTATGATCAGTTCTAGCCGCCACCAATTTTGAATAACAAACAGTATCAGTACACAGGCGATCAATGGTGACCATTGGCGAAGGCGATTTTGGAGAGGTTTTTTCATAAAGTATTAGTTGCTGCTGTGGTTGAATAGTTCACCGCTGCCTGCGCCGCAGGCAATAATAGTACGCAATGCTGCATCGACTTTGACATGGGGTAAAAGTTCCACTTGTTCGGGCGGTAGATGGTAAATCATACCAGAGGTGGGGTTGGGTCCGGTGGGCACAAATAGGGTATACCAGCCATTGCTATGGGTGCTGGTGATGATGCCGGTAACTTGGGTGGCAACGTCTTGGCCAAATAGCCTCGCGCGTGCGACTTCTCCTTTACTAAAGGGGGAATCCGCATTGTTGCTTAATATCTGATGGATTATGTCGCGCACTAAATTGTAGCCTGGTGCCAATTTCGCTAAGGTACTGTCAAAGCGTGTATGTAACCATTTGCCGGTACTAGTGGCGGCGACGTTACCGACCAGAAAGCAGGCCAGTAAAATCATTGCGACTACCATCAAGTCGATGACAAATTCTGGTGCATTGCTGTGTTGGCTGATCGGAGTAGTGAGTGGATGGATTAATTCGGCGACGGTATAAAAAACCCAGCGAAAAGCATAGAAAATAATCACTGTAGGTAAAATAACCAGTAGGCCACCAATGATTGATTTGCGAATGAAGTTTTTCAGCCGTTGCATAATAGTTATCTCAGTTTTTTAATAGCTTACAATACATTGTGAATAAAACGAGCTTTGCGTTAAATATATGGTTATCAATAACGAAGGGATGAGCGGATTATGAAGGCGATACAGGATCTTATGTCTACTAATCATTGTTATGGTTGTGGCCCAGAGAACGCCCATGGCTTGCAGTTAAAAAGCTATTGGCAAGATGACGGTACGACTACTGGCAGTTTTACTCCCCAGTCTTTTCACAATGCTGGTCCGCTGCATTTTCTCAATGGCGGTATTCAAGCGACCTTGATTGATTGTCACGGCATTTGCGCTGCCTTAGCGGATGCCTATCATCGCGTCGGGCGCGAAGTGGGTGAGGGTGAAACTCTGTGGTATGCCACCAGACATATGGAGGTCAGCTACCTAAAGCCGGTGGCTATTGACCAGCAGGTAGAGCTGATCGCGGTCATTGAGAGCTACGCTAAGAATAAGACGGTGGTGAATTGCGAGCTGCGCTCTGGCGGCGAGGTGTGCACAACCGGTGTTGTGATTGCAGTGCGGGTGCCCAATAGTTGGTTTGAGAGTTAAAAGTTAATAAGAGTAGACGTCAGCTTAGGCGCTTTCTGCCATCGGATATTGTTGGCCGCCAACCATGTCTTGTAAGTCGGTTAGTGCTTGTTCGACTTTCTCGTAGGCCTTACGCAGGCTAGGGTCTTGTTTCAGTAGCAGGTGGTTACCTAGAATTTGATTGATATAGTCGCTGGCGCGATTGGCCTTGCCGGCATAATCCGTCGTTAAATCTCGAGCGGGGCGGGTGGGGCGCTCGGCAACGAGCATGGCTTTGCCGTTGACATAGCGTTCGGTTAATACCGGTTGCCGAAAGGCTGATAAGAACGAGTGAATGTCATTGCGCAGGCCCGGTTCACTGACGCCCAGAGGCTCCACTGGGGTGTGATTCCAGCAGTCAATACTGTCGTCTTTGAGGTAGTAAACCTCATGGACTTGGTAGGTGACATCCCGAGTTTTATCGCCGCTTTTTTTAATGACCCGGTAGTTCCACGTTGTCATACCGATGGTGTCCTTGCTAATTGAGTGATTTATATTCAGTTAGTGCCTTAATAATAGAAGTGACTATGGCATATTGGCAAGAATTTTATTAGTTATTTCAGTGGGTTGCTGGAGATATGTAGGTGACTTAAGGGCTTTGTGTGCTAACTTTGTCAAGATTGGCAGAGTGGGGCCAAGTCAACTATGGGATCTAGCCACAGCGCAGGGAAGGTAGCTTGCAGTTGTTCGGTCGTGGCGAGTGTCATATCGGCATAATCAAAGCCAGGACTGACTGCTTCAGACAGTAGACCATATTCTCCTTGCTCTAAACGTGTGGCTTTCCAGTAGCCGCCGGGTACTAGCAGTTGTAACTGTTGACCATGCTCGAGGTCGGGTCCTAGGCAAACGCTACTGTATTCACCGTGCGGATTAATAAGAAAATAGCGTAACGAACTGCCGCTGTGCCAGTAATGCATGATGTCTGATTGGTTGCTGTGAAAATAGCCGACTGGGCTGTCATCGGTGAGCATGTAGTAAATGGAAGAAAGCAGCGGCCGATGTTGGCCATTGGAGTGGCTGACGCTGCGCTCGGCAACATAGCTGCGACGGAAATAGCCGCCCTCCATATGGGGTTCAAGTTGTAAGGATGCGATTAGTTGTTGTTTGTTCATCTGCTGACAGACTCTAACCGCCAGTCATATTCATAAAGCGTACAATATCCGGTTCTTCATCGAGATTGAAATGATGTTTCTCTGGTTTCAAATCCATGGCGGCAATAATCGCCTGCTGCAGTGGTTCGATTTCGCCAGGGTGTTGCCGTAGCACTGCTTTCAGGTCGGCCGAGTGTTCGTTACCTAGACACAATAACAACTGACCTTCCACCGTCACTCTGACGCGGTTACAGAGATGGCAGAAATTATGACTGTGGGGAGAGATAAACCCGATTTTACTATTGCTGTCGGCCATCGAATAGTAATTGGCTGGACCGCCAGTGCCATAGCCCACTTCGGTGAGCGGATATTGTTGGCTAATCAGTTGCTGAATCTCGTCACTGCCGCAAAAACTCAATGCACGGTTGTGGTCGTCGATTAACCCCAACGGCATTTCTTCAATAAAAGAAATATCGATGTGTTTGTCGCGGGCAAAATTTACCAGGTCGAGAATTTCGTCCTCATTGCGGCCTTTAAGAATAACCGCATTTAATTTAATGTTATCAAAGCCTGCGTCAATCGCGCTGTCGATACCCGCTAACACTTTTTCTAAGTCGCCAGTGCGGGTGATATTTTTAAAGCGTAGCGGGTTGAGGCTGTCGAGGCTGATATTGATGCGTTTTATGCCGGCCGCTCTCAGTTGCTCTGCTTGTTTGGTGAGTTGAGAACCGTTGCTGGTAAGAGTAAGTTCGTCCAGGCCTTCTAGCTTGCCGATGTTGCGCACTAGCGACAAAATATTGTGTCGTACCAAGGGTTCGCCGCCGGTAAGGCGAATTTTTTTCACCCCTAACCCCACAAAGGCTTGGGCGACTAGCTCTAATTCTTCCAAGCTGAGAATATCTGCTCGCGGCAAAAAGGTCATCTCTTCTGCCATACAGTAAACGCAGCGAAAATCACAGCGGTCGGTGACGGATAGCCGCACATAATTAACTTCTCGATTAAATCGGTCAACTAACCGTGGCTTAATTGTTGTGTTATCAGGGTGACTACTCATTTTGTTATTGTACACGCTTCGCACCCGAGTATTGTTAGGGTTTTGTTAGTATTTTTAGTATGCTCCGAGGCAAATAAAAATGGCAGCAGGATAACAGTGTGCAAAGGTTTCGCGATGGCCTATTAGTGGGCGGGCCAATATTGGCGCTGCTGGTTTATCTGCTTTTGGCGCAAGCGGGCTTGCGAGTAGATGCTGCAATTACCGCTGCTGTTACGCTGCTGTGTATTATTTGGTGGGTGTTTGAGCCGCTGCCGATTCCGGTCACCTCATTGTTGCCCTTGGCGCTGCTGCAAATTACCGGCGTGCTGGATAAAAACCAAATTGCCCAAGCTTATGGTAGCCCGTTAATCCTGCTGTTATTAGGTGGTTTTATTATCTCGCGCGCGATGGAGCGCAGCGGTGCCCATAAACGCATTGCCGTAGGGATGATCACTCTTTGTGGCGGTAATAGCTCCCGTCAGTTGGTGTTCGGTTTTATGGTGACGGCCGCCATGCTGAGTATGTGGGTCTCTAATACAGCTACCACTTTGATGTTATTACCGGTGGCGATGGCAGTGATGGCGAGTTCCCCCGATCGTAAACTGGCGGTACCACTGATGTTGGGGATAGCCTATGCGGCCAGCATTGGTGGCATGGGCACGCCGATTGGTACGCCACCAAATTTGGTGTTTATGCAGGTCTATGAAGAGCAGTTTGGGCAAACCATAGGTTTTACTCAGTGGATGAGCTGGGCATTACCTGTAGTGATTGTGCTGGTGCCGGTGGCCGCTTGGTGGTTAACGCGGTCATTAAGCTATAAAGGCGGCGTAGAGTTGCCGGAGGTCGGTGCTTGGCGGATTGAAGAGCGGCGGGTGTTGATAATCTTTGCGCTAACCGCATTGGCTTGGGTAACACGACAAGAGCCCTTTGGCGGCTGGACCGCATTAACAGGCTTACCGGCTAACGATGCATCGGTGGCGTTAACGGCAGTAGTACTGATGTTTATTGTGCCCAATGGCAAAGGCGAAAAACTACTGGATTGGGAAACGGCCTCGACTATTCCCTGGGGTATATTGCTGTTATTTGGTGGCGGTATTTGTTTGGCCAAAGCCTTTACCGCCTCAGGCCTGAGTGACGAGGTGGGTAGCATGTTGACCGTGCTGGCTAGCTGGCCAGTATTAGTGATGATGCTGGCACTGTGCTTTGTGGTCACCTTTCTGACTGAAGCCACCAGTAATACCGCCAGTACCGTGCTGTTGATGCCGATATTGGCTGCAGCAGCGTTGGCGGCCAATATTGATCCGCGCTTGCTAATGGTGCCGGCGGCGATGAGCGCCAGTTGTGCGTTTATGTTGCCGGTGGCCACTGCGCCCAACAGCATCGTTTATGGCAGTGGCGTGGTAACCACCCAGCGTATGGCAAGAGAAGGGCTGATATTAAATATAGTGGCAGCGGTGATTATTGCGGCAATGTGTTTTTTGCTGATTTAAGTTTTGTCGTCTTAATATCGCTATGTCGCATTTATAGGCTTGGCTATGCAGTATTTGTTTAATAACTAGGCTTTAGTTTGGGCTGTATCAGCCGCTAATATATTTAAGCCACCGTAATGGCTATTTATTCATCAGGGTTGTTTTTATGGAAGTCGGTGCCAGCGTTTCACCACAAGCAAGTAAAGTCGACAATCAGGGCGGTGGCATTCAGGTCACAAAAATCGCTTTGGATCAGCAAAAGGCCGATGGTCAAGCCGCGGTGCAATTAATTGACGCAGCTGCAGTGCCTGCTATTGCGACTCAGGGTATCAGCATTAAAGTTTAGCGAAGGACTGAATAGATATTTGCGGATAAATTTGAAGCCTGCCTCATCTCATGAAGCAGGCTTCAAACATTGTCGTTTACAGCTGAGCTAATACCGCGTCGGCTGCACTTGCTTCGATGCCTTTTGAGTCCACCCCTAAATAGCTAATAACACCATCGTCAACAATCATTGCGTAGCGCTTGCTGCGAGTACCCATACCAAACCCAGACGCATCTAACTCAAGTCCTAGCGCTTTCACATAGTCGCCGTTACCGTCGGCAGCCATGATTAGCTCTTCGCCATTTTGTGCCTTGCCCCATGCGTCCATAACAAAGACATCATTAACCGAAACACAAATAATGCTGTCGACGCCGTTGGCTTTGATTTTGTCGGCATTAACCACAAAGCCAGGTAAGTGGGTGATGGAGCAGCCGGGAGTGAAGGCGCCGGGCACTGCAAACATGACGACTTTTTTGCCATCAAATAGATCGCTAATGCTGTGTTCTTGAGGGCCTTCTGCGCCCATTACTGTTAATCCGCCGGCGGGAAGTTTGTCACCAGTTTGTACGCTCATGTTGTGCTCCATTTTTCTATTAAATAAATTTAGACCACCGGCGATGTTAACAGAAAGCGCTTTAAAGCACAGCCTATAAAGGTCAATGCTGCTATAGTCCACCGGGTTTTAATCATTACATTTTATAGGTGTTTCTGTGCCATTCTCATGCCCGCTTTGCGCAAGTCATTCACTTACCGATTATTTTAAAGATCAGCGGCGGGACTATTTTCAATGCGCCGTTTGCCAGTTAGTGTTTGTACATCCTGAACAGCGGCTTAATGCTGAGCAGGAGAAGGCGGAATACGATTTGCATTGTAATTCACCGAATGATGATGATTATCGAATTTTTTTGGCACGTTTGGCGCAACCTATGTTGGCGCAGTTACCTGCTAATAGTTGTGGCTTAGATTTTGGTTGTGGTCCAGGGCCGACCTTGTCGACAATGTTTGAGCAGGCGGGTATGACTGTGGTTTTATACGATAAGTTTTATTATAACGATAAAACTGTGCTACAACAGCAGTACGATTTTATCAGCGCGACTGAAGTGGCGGAGCATTTGTTTCAGCCCGGCGCTATGTTGACTCAGTTGTGGCAGAAAATTAGCCCCGGAGGTATGCTTGGCCTAATGACTAAGCTGCTGATTGACCGGCAGGCCTTTGCTCAATGGCATTATAAAAATGACTTAACTCATGTCGTATTTTTTTCGCGCCATAGTTTTGAATGGTTAGCGCAGGCGTTGAGCGCGAAGCTAGAGTTTATTGGCAGCGATGTCATTATTCTGCACAAGCCTACTTAGTTGATTAAGTAGGTGATTTCTTTTTCGATTTAATAGAGCCTGCATCGGCAAATAATTGTGCGAAGCTGCCCTTTTGTTCTTTCTGAGGGGGTGATGATTTTTGCTGCGCACCCTGTTGTGTTGACTGTTGGCTTTGATATTTGCGCTTCTGATTGCGTCTTTGACCTGGGCTCGCGGTCTGATCTGCCGACTGTGGTTCTGCTTTATCTGTAAGTCGCATAGTCAAGGCAATGCGTTTGCGCTGAGCATCAATTTCTAATACTTTGACTTTAACAATGTCACCGGCTTTAGCCACGGTGCGTGGATCTTTGACGAAGCTATTGGACAGCGCCGAGATATGTACTAAGCCATCTTGGTGCACGCCGATGTCGACAAAGGCGCCAAAGTTGGTGACGTTGGTAACGGTACCTTCTAAAATCATATCCGGTATTAAGTCAGATAATTTTTCTATGCCATCTTTAAATTCGGCCGTTTTAAATTCAGGTCTAGGATCGCGACCAGGTTTATCCAGCTCAATAATAATATCAGTGACTGTAGGTAAGCCGAATTTTTCGTCGACAAAATCAGCCGGATTAAGTGTTTTCAAAAATTCTCGATCGCCAATAATTTCTCCCGGATCTATATTGCCGGCGGCACTAATCTTGTTAACGACGCTATAACTTTCAGGGTGCACGGCCGATGCATCTAATGGGTTATCGCCGCCGCTAACGCGTAAAAATCCTGCCGCTTGTTCAAAGGTTTTATCGCCAAAGCGCTTAACCGCTTTTAACGCATCGCGGTTTTTGAATGAACCTTGCTGATCGCGCAGTTCGACAATGTTGTTGGCGATGCTGCTATTTAAGCCAGACACCCTGCACAGTAAAGCACTGGATGCAGTGTTGACGTCAACACCTACGCTGTTCACACAATCTTCTACTACTGCATCCAATGAGCGCGCTAATTGTGTTTGTGAAACATCGTGTTGGTATTGGCCAACACCGATAGATTTGGGTTCAATTTTTACTAATTCTGCCAACGGGTCTTGGAGGCGATGAGCGATAGAAATAGCGCCTCTTATGGTGACGTCCAAATCGGGGTATTCTTTAGCGGCATACTCTGAGGCCGAATAAATTG
This sequence comes from Oceanicoccus sp., assembly GCA_051277205.1. Taxonomy (GTDB): domain Bacteria; phylum Pseudomonadota; class Gammaproteobacteria; order Pseudomonadales; family Dasaniaceae; genus Oceanicoccus. The sequence goes on from JBNMPW010000002.1 coordinate 62,831, forward strand.
AAGCGCCAGATTCATTAACCATCACTTTTTTAAGTTTTAGCTCTGGGTGCGCGCTAATAATATCGCCGATAAAACGGTCGGTTTCGCGACTGGCAGTACCATTGCCGATAGCGATGAGTTCAACATTATATTGCTTGGCTAACTTGATAATCTTAGCGCTAGCTTCGGCGATTTTATTTTGTGGCGGGGTTGGAAAGATGGCGCCGTGATCTAGTACTTTGCCATTACCATCAACCACAGCTACTTTAACACCCGTGCGTAAGCCGGGGTCGAGACCAATGGTAGCTTTGGGGCCGGCGGGAGCTGATAACAGTAAGTCTTTTAAGTTACTGGCAAAAACGTTAATGGCTTCTTCTTCTGCTCGTTCCCTAAGTGAGCCCATCAGATCTGTTTCCAAGTGGGTATAGAGTTTGATGCGCCAAGTCCAGCGTACAACTTCTTTGAGCCATTTATCGGCGGCGCGATCTTGCTCAGTTAGTTGCCAGTGTCTGGCGACCATTGTTTCGCAAGGGTGGATGGCGGTTTTGTCGTCGGGGTCGCCGGTGACGATAGCGAGGCTTAGCACTCCTTCATTGCGGCCTCGGAACATGGCCAGCCCGCGGTGTGATGGAGTGGTTTTTATCGGTTCATCATGCTCAAAATAATCACTAAACTTTTGACCTTCTTGCTCCTTACCGGTTACCACGCGGGAGCTTAGTTGCCCTTCTTGCCAGAGGTAGTCGCGAAGTTTACTGAGCAGGTTGGCATCTTCGCTAAAACGTTCCATTAAAATATATTTGGCACCATCTAAAGCCGCTTTGCTGTTGGCAATGCCGTTGTCGCTATTGCTGTTAGTATCGATATAGGCTTGAGCTTGCTGTTCTGGGTCTAAGCTTGGGTCATTAAAGAGTGCATCGGCCAGTGGTAGCAAACCCGCTTCAATGGCGATTTGGCCTTTGGTACGACGTCTGGGCTTATAGGGTAAGTACAAGTCTTCTAAGCGATTTTTGGTGTCGGCGCTGAGGACCTCAGCTTCTAGCTCAGGAGTTAGTTTCT
>JBNMPW010000003.1:0-55284 GCA_051277205.1 Oceanicoccus sp.
AAGCATTTGTAAATCACCGTCCGAATTACCGACAGCCAGTATAGGTCGCTTGCCGATAAATTGATGAATCGCGATCGGTTTTTCTGCTTTGTCGTCAAGAAAATCCAACGTTGGCTCACGCATAATTACTGGCTCGCCATCGATATAATCGTATGCATAACTCATTCGGCTGCCGATCACATTTTCCTTCGGTATACCATAAACCCGTTCTGCCCATGGGCGAATGAAATCAATTCCGCCCCCCGAGACGATATAAATGCGAAAATTATTGGCACGTAAATGATCAAGTAACTCTAGCATGGGCTGGTAGACCATCTGGATAAAGAGTTTTTTGGTGGTTGGGTGAGTAGCGGTATTAACCCAATCGTTTACGGATCGCTCAAATTGGTCGGTAGTCATTCCGCTATGGGATATTTCTACCAGTTCTAACAACCCTTTTTCACCAAAACCAACAACAGTGTTTAAGTCTCCACTAAGCGCTGCCTTATAGAGGGGTTTTTCTTGCCATTGCTGTGCTAGCGCGGGGTCGGCTTTGGCCATAGCCTGAAGCTGGTCAAAGGCGAAGTAAAGTTGAAAGTATATTGGTTGCTCTGCCCAGAGTGTGCCGTCGTTATCAAAGACTGCAATGCGGTCAGCTGGGGCCACGAAATCGCTGCTGCCTTCCGTACTGACATTTTTAATATACGTTTTAAGGCGTTCAGATTTAGCATTATCTTGCCAAGAAGCCATTGAGGCCGACTCTGCGGCAATTATTGCTGTGCTGCTTAGTAACAGGGCCACAAATATCGTTGGTAAAAATCTAGCTACAAACATTCACAATTTCCTTCTGGAATATTCAAAAATGTGACTAGGGGTAGTGTTTTATCCTAAATGACACATAGGATGAAATTTTTATGTGTGAATAGATCAATTGTCCTTTAATCGTGATTAGGCTGCCAAGATGCATGCAAATTTACAACCAACACTTTACACTTACAATTAGCCAAGAATATAAGACTTAGTATTTCGCAAGTCAAGTCATTACTGCTTCAGTATCTGGGGGTTTATGTATATGCAATGGCTGGGTTGCTGTGATAATTAATATTACTTTATAAGTAATATTAATTAGAGGTTTCTAGGCTCCGTAAATTCTTGGTGCTAGCTAGTGGTGCTGTTAAGCAGCGACTAAAACTGGCATCATTGGAAAGTGCGCTTTTACACAACTAAGTTGAGTAATGACATGGCTGGCGTCAGGTGCTGGTAATAATTTTTTTAGGTCGCATCAAGTCCGCCTATCTTAGTGTTAGCGGCTTAGTTAGCCTGTCCCAGAAACAAATATCAGCGCCGATAACGCATGTAAGTTGGTGGAATATCCCTGGCGAGGTTGCCGAAATATTTTTCTATAAGCCAGCAGGCACTGCGTTTATATAAGTATGTGGATTTAGATAATGCGCTACTGCAGGGTTTATATTGATACCTTGGCGGGTGTTTATTAGCATAACATTAACAATGGCTGTTAAAACTAAGCCTCTAACGATAATTTATCGACAACTTTTTTGAAATTATATATATATTAAAATTTGAAGATTAATTTTTGGTTTACTTTAATATATTTAGTAATGGCAACAATTTTTGAAAGATGTATATACAGCGTCTCATTATACTTAAAGGAAAAATGGTGATTAGTAATAAACTTAGAAAGCGATTTTCAGCCCTTTGTCTAGCCGCAGCAACGGGCTTTTCTTTTTTTATATACAAACCTAAAATTAAATATTTTCTTATGACAATGAGTCTGTTGTTAATTTCTCCTCTCAGTTATCCCGAAGATTTTGTTGGTGCGCAGGCTTGCCAAAGCTGTCACCAACAAGAATATAATGATTGGAAAGGCTCTCATCATGATATGTCAATGAAACATGCCAATAACCAGACTGTATTGGCTGATTTTAATGATCAGCGTTTAGGTAAAAATCGTTTTTATAAAAAGGAAGATCAGTACTGGGTTAATATCAAAGGACCGGATGGGAAGTTCAATGATTATCAAATAAAGTATACTTTTGGTTTCGAGCCGCTTCAGCAATATATGGTGGAATTCAACGACGGTAGAGTTCAGCTGATTCCATTTGCTTGGGATTCACGACCAAAATCTCAAGGCGGGAATCGTTGGTTTAATCTCTACCCTGATATGACCGAAACGCATCAAGATTTTTTTTGGACAAATACAGGGCAAAATTGGAATTATATGTGTGCTGATTGCCATTCAACCAATGTCAGTAAAAATTATGATCTTCAAAGCAATTCTTACGACACAAGTTTTAGTGAAATTAACGTCGCTTGTGAAAGCTGTCATGGACCTGCAGGCAAACATATTGCCTGGACGAAAGATATGGCTACCAAAGATGTTGGTTTTAGTCGTGATCTCTCCGCCCCAATGGCTAATTTATTCAATAAAAGCAATCAACAAAAAACTTTGTCACCCGGTAAAATCGAACACAGTCAGCAAGTTCTCGTATGTGCTCAGTGCCATAGTCGAAGAACTCAAGTCAGTCAGAAAGACCATGTAAAGAACAATTCTTTTGGTGAGAGGTATATGCTCGATCTGATTTCTAGCACCAACTATTATCCAGATGGGCAAGTGTATAACGAAAACTTTGTTTATGGCTCTTTTTTACAGTCAAAAATGTATCAAAGTGGCGTCGTGTGTAGCAACTGTCACAATCCCCATACTGCTGAGTTGAAGCTCCCTATTGAAAATGTATGCTTACAATGTCATCAGGCGGATCAGTATGCAGTAGAAAAACATCACAACCATTCAGCAGAGTCTATTGGTGCACAATGTGTGAATTGCCATATGCCTGAAACGACTTATATGGAAATAGATGCAAGACGAGACCATGGCTTTCATATTCCCCGACCTGATTTAGCTAAACAGTTAGGGACCCCTGATACCTGTTTGACTTGTCATGCGGATAAAAACAGTGGCTGGAGCAGTCATCATGTAAATACGTGGTTTAAAGATTCAACGATTAAAGCAGAGAAAGATTTTTCTCCTGTTTTCACAGCAATAAATCTAGCATCGAATGAACAGGAATTACAAAGTGTTGCTACCGAGCTTTCACGTATCGCTCAATCTATCAACTACGCGCCGATTATAAGAGCTTCCGCACTCACTAAAATGGCCAGTGTCTCTAATACTAATACAATTATAGCTATTTCAAGAGCCGTAAAAAATACGAACGAAAATATCCGTTTAGGAGCCATAGATGGCTCACAAAACATGGCAAGTGCTGAAAAATGGCGCATATTATCACCCTTGTTAGATGATAAGGTACTGCTTGTAAGAGCCAACGCGGCTTTTGCCTTAACCGGCTTATGGATGAGTTTATCCAATCAACAGCAAGAACGATTATCTCCTGCGTTAAATGAATATATTGAAATTCAAAAATTCAATAATGACCGTAGCTTTTCTCATGCCAACTTGGGTGTTATTTATGCCTATAGAAGAGAATATGAACAAGCGATTAGTTCCATTAACCAGGGAATAGCAATTGAACCCTACTTTGCACCAAGTTATTTAAATTTGAGCCAGGTTTATCGTCAGCTCGGGCAAGAAAACGACGCTATATCTGCATTAACTCGTGGTATTAAAGCAAATCCTAGTAATGCTGAGTTGGTCTATAATCTTGGTTTAGCGTACATTCGAATAAAAGATAGACCTAGGGCCTCACAGCTTTTTGATAAAGCAACTCAATTGGCACCTGAAAATAGTCACTACCTTTATATTTATGGTTTAAGCTTAGAGCAACTAGAACAAAAAAGAGCCTATGGTGCTATTTCAAATGCTTATACATTAAGCAACAACCCACAGCATTTATACGCACTATGTGATATGCAACTTAGAAATCAATCAACAGAGGCTAACGACTGCCTTTCGAAATTAACGCAAGTCGTTCCAAGTTCAGTTATTGATCAACTCAAAAACCAGTATCAACTACGTTAAATTAACTCACTACGGTTAATGAAAGTGAAATTATGAAACGTAGTAAGAGACAGCGATACTAGGAGTAGTGTGATTTTTCTAAACTGGACTAAGATAACGTACCTTAAGGGGGCTATCAGCCTTCAGTTGCTTCATATCAGTCAATGGGCTGCTGCCATCACTTTCCAGGAAGCTGTTTTAGTTAATGTCGTTTCTATGATGTCTCTACCCATGGCGGTATTTCTCGATATAGCCAGCAAAATATAGAAGCCTAAAACAATAAGAATAAACAGGAAAGCTGCAATATCAGTGATTTTATGCTTTTGATTCAAGGGCATAGGTGTTTATAATATGTGTAGATTGTTGTAGCTAATATGTGATTTAGGCAGCCTTGGTGTTTAGTGGTCGCAGGTTCAAATTCTGCCGATCCGATCAAGCTAATAAAAAAGGCGCATGCGAGTATGGGCTTTTTTTATATATGATGAAAAAAATTCAGGAGTTCCCAGTGACACTCGTTTGGCAAGAAAGTACTAACGACGGCATAACGCTAATATCTGCAGGTTGTGAGCAGATGGGCGAAAACAGTCATCAGCAGGCGGTTAATCAGTCTGTCGATAAAGCGATTGAGTTGCTGCCGTTAAATATCGATGACGATTCGATGTATATTATTTTTGAATGGGATGTGCAGCAGTTGTTGCTCTCTATTGCAGTGACAGACGAGACCAAGACTAAAGATGCTGAGCGCTGCGTGCAGTGTCGCTTTAGCCGTTTTGATAGCTCGGATATGGATGATACAACAGAAGATGTTCGCTATTGGATTCGCGATTATCTGACTACCTGTGATGCTTTTATGCGTTTTTCGCTAATTGCGATTTTTCATAGCGGCGACCGACAGCGAGTAGATTTGTTGTAATAGCAAGCTAGTTAACAGCAGTATACGTACAATGTTTTTATTCATTTATAAAAGGAATATGTCGCCATGATCAAGTCGTTAGTTATATTGGTGCTAGCCATCGGTTTGATGGGGTGTGGTATCAATAATATCCCCACCAATGATGAGAAAGTGAAATCTAGTTGGTCGCAGGTAGAAAACCAGTATCAACGTCGCGCTGATTTAATACCCAATTTGGTGGCAACAGTTAAAGGCTTTGCCGCGCAAGAAAAAGACACGCTGTTGGCAGTGACGGAGGCACGTTCGAAAGTCTCATCGATGCAGGTCTCCAAAGATATTCTTAATGACCCCGCAGCGCTGCAAAAGTTTGAGCAAGCCCAGGGGCAATTGGGTAGTGCTTTAAAACGGTTAATGGTTGTTGTTGAGCGCTATCCCGATCTGAAATCTAATCAAAATTTCCTTGCATTACAGTCGCAACTGGAAGGCACTGAGAACCGTATTGCGGTGGCACGACGTGACTATATTATGGCGGTTGAAATCTACAATACTGAAATACGTACTTTTCCCGGTAAGATCTGGCACTCGCTGATGTACAGTGAACTGGCAATACGCGATACCTATGAGGCTACCACCGAAGGTGCTGAAGCGGCGCCACAGGTTGCCTTCTAATGGTTTTACACCGAGTCCTATTATTACTGCTGCTATGCAGTGTTAGTTTGCTGGCGCAAACCGCGCCGACAATGCCCAAACTCACAGGCGCTGTGGTTGATGGCGGCGCTTATTTTGAGCGCGGTGTGGCGCAACAACTCAGCCAGCAGTTGGCTGCCCATGAAAAAGCAACTGGCAATCAACTGGTGATCGTCACCTTGGCTGACTTGCAGGGCTATAGCATTGAGGAGTTTGGCTATCAGCTTGGACGAACTTGGGGTATTGGTCAAAAGGGCCAAAACAATGGTGTGTTGCTGATTGTTGCAAAAGCCGAGCGCAAGGTGCGCATTGAGGTTGGCTACGGTTTAGAGGGCGAGTTAACCGATGCCATCAGTGCCAATATTATTAATTCGATTATTCTACCTTCTTTTAAACAACGCCAGTTTCAGCGCGGTATCGCCAAAGGTGCCGGCGCTATTATTCAGGCGCTAGGTGGCGAGTATGTAATGGCAGAGCGTAAATCGCGAGGCGGAAATCGCTCTAAAGGTTATTTGGGGTCGATGTTGCTGTTATTTTTCATCGGCCCATTACTGGGCTTTGGCTCTTCTGGTCGTCGTTATGGTCGCGGCCGCCATGGTAGACGGTCTGGCGGATTTTATGGCGGCGCTGGTGGCTTGGGCGGCAGTGGTGGTGGTTTCGGCGGTGGCGGTTTCAGTGGCGGCGGTGGCGGCTTCGGCGGCGGTGGTGCTTCAGGTGGTTGGTAAGGGTATCTTATGGCGTTATTAGTAGAACAAGAATTGCAGGCGATTGCGGACGCCATTAGTGCGGTGGAGCAGCAAACCGATGCCGAGTTGGTTACGGTGCTAGCACAGCAGGCCGATGATTATCGTTATATTCCAACCCTTTGGGCGGCGATGCTGGCGTTGTTATCGCCGGTTGTTGTATGGCTGGGTGGTTGGTGGTTAGAAACGCTAGAGGTTTTATGGGTACAGTTATGTGTGTTTATTGTGCTTGCCTTGCTGTTAAGGTTACCGATGATTATGTTTCGGATTGTGCCAAAGTCGGTGCGCCAATGGCGAGCTTCGAATTTGGCACGGCGGCAATTTTTAGAAAATAATCTGCATCACACGCAGCAAGAGTGCGGTGTATTGATTTTTGTTTCTGAGGCAGAGCACTATGTTGAGATCATCGCCGACCGTGGTATTGATCAACACGTCAGTGCCGAGCAGTGGCAACAAATTGTTAATGCTTTTGTCAGTCAGGTAAAGCAGGGACAAACCCAGCAGGGCCTGATTGAGTGCATTAATGCCTGTGGCGAATTGTTGGCTGAGTTTGCGCCGGCCAGCGGTGAGAAAAACGAACTACCTAATCATTTAGTACTGATTTAAAAAGCTGTGACGCTAGCTGTTGTGAGTGGCCGTTTTAATCGACATTGGGTCGCAACGCTTTATCCAATTCAAACTGCTGCGGCTCTCCGGTCAGTGGGCATTTAAAAGCCAGCGAATAACAACACAGTTTTAAATTTTCATCTTCCGCTACGGCTTCACCATAAAGTCTATCACCGATAATCCCATAGCCTTGCTCGCTCAGTTGTCGGCGGATCTGGTGTTTGCGTCCGGTTTCTATTGCAACATTTACCAGCGATCGATCATTGCTGCTGTTATAGGCGAGTCCTTGAGCGCGACTAATCGCTTGCTTGTCATCGATAGTCGATTGCAGGTATTGTTCTGCAGCTGCTGGATATTCGCCTTTCACTACCGCCAAATAATGTTTTTTGACGAGTCGTGCTTGGAATAAAGCGGATAAATCAGCTGCGGTTTGTTTACGGTGGGCGACAATTATGAGGCCGCTAGTGGCTCGGTCAAGACGGTGAACGATAAATGCTGGCCGTTGAAGCTGTTGTTCGGCGGCGCGGTTAATTGTGCAATGATCCCCCCATTTTGAACCTTGGCTATAAAGGCCATAAGGCTTGTGCCAGATACTGTAGGCCTTATGGTCGCTAATTAATGTAGCGATGGCAGGTGTTAGTGATTGAATCGCATAATCATAATAAATATGAACTTGCTGGTCGGGTTGTAGTATTTTTTTAGCGCGGCGCAATCGTTGGGTGTGCTGGCCTCGGCTAATCCATACGGCGCCCTTTTGCATGAGATCTTTGATAGCTGCCCGTGATAGTGGAATTTTATCGTTGCTTAAAGCGCTCTCAATAAAACCCAGAGCGGTTTGTTCGGCTATTGAGACGTTAAAGTGGCGTTCAAATTTGTGCGGTATTTGTGTTGACATATTTTAAGGCTTAACGGGGCTCTATTAACTTAATGCGATAACCAAATCCCCTTATATTGAAAAATCGTCTAATAAATGGGGTGCCGCGGCTGCTTTATTGTCTATAGACTTAAGCAATGCTTTCTTTGTAGCTACAGGCTATAGGCCGCCGCGATTTTAAAAGTATACCGCGATTAAAAAATATATTTTTAAATTTATTCGCAATATAAAAATGATAAGGCTCGTTAAAGGGCTAATTGCGCTTAGGATATAATGTAACCGCTTTCTAAGCCCTCTATTTTGTCGGTAATAATAGCAACAATACTAACAGTAATATTTAGGTTCAGTTAAGACACCAAGCAGTAGTCAGTGCATTACGCCGCAAACCTCAAACCTTAAAGGATAGTGGGTATGGCTTTAGCAATAATATTGTTTGTTCTTCTTGTAGGTTCGATTATCTTTAATTTTGTCAGTCCTTGGCAGGCTACTCCGGTAGCGTCTAATTGGGGTTCTATCGACACCACTATCACGATTACCTTTATCATTACCGGTATCTTTTTCGTCGCTATCACTTTGTTCATTGTTTATGCACTGGTTAAGTTTCGTCACCATGATAAAGCGGTGACCACCGCTGATGGTGAGCACCAGGCTTCATATGCGCCGGATAATAAAAAACTTGAGTGGTGGTTAACGGGTATTACAACTGTCGGTATATGCGCGTTATTAGCGCCGGGATTGTTGGTGTATAACGATTTTGTGCATGTGCCGGAAGAGGCGGTTGAGGTTGAGGTGCTTGGTCAGCAATGGCGGTGGCGTTTTCGATTGCCGGGTAAAGATGGAGAGTTCGGACAGGTTAAAGTCTCACTGATTGATTTTGCTAACCCCTTTGGTATCGATCCTGAAGATCCTTTGGGACAGGACGATATATTGGTTAACCGCAATGAGCTACATTTTGCTATCGACCAACCCGTCAAAATGTTGTTGCGTTCATTGGATGTGTTGCATAATTTTTATGTGCCGCAATTTCGCGCCAAGATGGATATGGTGCCTGGTCAAATTTCCTATTTTTGGTTCACCCCGACCAAACTAGGCAGCTATGAAGTTTTGTGTGCCGAATACTGCGGTGTTGCTCACTATAATATGAAGGGTTGGGCGGTGGTTGATACTGCCGAGGATTATAAGCAATGGTTGGCTGAACAACCGGTATTTGCCGGCAGTTTAACAGCTAGCACTACCGGTGGAGCAATAGAGCAAGGTCGCCAACTAGCCGAAGGTAGTGGTTGTTTTGCCTGTCACAGTGTCGATGGCAGTAAAAGCCTTGGGCCCAGTTGGAAGGGTTTAATTGGCCAGCAAGAAATATTGGCCGATGGCTTAACAGTAATGGTAGATAGAGAATATTTTGATCGCTCAATCACCGACCCCAATGCACAACTAGTGAAAGATTACCCGCCGGTTATGGTGGCTTATCCCTTTAGTGACATGCAGCTGCAAAGCTTGTTCGCCTACGTAAAATCTCTTGATGAAAGCACTGACGATGATCAGCTATCTGCTCAAGAGCTAGTCGATAAGGGGCAGCAGTTAGCGCAATCAATGGGTTGTATTGCCTGCCATAGTATTGATGGTGGCCCCTCATTGGGACCAACTTGGAAAGCTATTGTCGGGCGCACCGAAACGCTGATTGATGGCAGTACGGTGGTAGTAGATGACGACTATCTGCGTGAATCTATTACTGCTCCCACTGCCAAGTTAGTAAAAGGCTTCCCACCAGTTATGCAGCCTTATGCACTTGAACCTGATCAACTCGATGCCTTAATTGCCTATATTAAATCAACTCCCTAGGGCGCCAGTACTACTGAACTATTTAGCGACAGGAATACCTTATGGCCTATGCAGAAGACGCTGAACAAGAAGAGCTACATCATCCGCAAAGTTATTGGACAAAATATATTTGGAGCCAAGACCACAAAGTTATTGCGATTCAGTATTCGCTGACGGCGATTTTTGCGGGTTTAATAGCCTTAGTGTTATCGGGCTTGATGCGTATGCAAATTGGCTTTCCTGGCAGCCTCGAATTTATGGATGCCAATATGTATTACCAAGCCATGACCATGCACGGCATGATTATGGTTATTTATCTGTTAACTGCATTGTTTCTCGGTGGCTTCGGTAATTACCTGATTCCGTTAATGGTGGGGGCAAGGGATATGGTATTTCCCTTTGTGAACATGCTGAGTTATTGGTTTTATTTGTTGTCGGTGATTATCTTAGTGGCCAGTTTTTTTGTGCCCGGTGGGCCCACTGGGGCAGGTTGGACCTTATACCCGCCACAGGCAATTACCGCCGGTACACCTGGTTCTGAATGGGGTATTATTTTAATGCTGGTCTCGCTGATTGTATTTATTATCGCGGCGACCATGGGTGGATTAAATTATGTCACTACTGTATTACAAGCCCGCACCTATGGTATGAGCTTATTTCGTATGCCGCTCACAGTATGGGGTATCTTCATGGCTACAGTATTAGCTCTGCTGGCCTTTCCGGCGTTATTTGTCAGCGGCATAATGATGCTATTAGATCGCACGATTGGCACCAGTTTTTTTATGCCTGAAATGATTTCCATGGGACAGCAGACTGATCATGACGGCGGTAGTCCAATTTTGTTCCAACATTTATTTTGGTTTTTCGGTCATCCTGAAGTTTATATCGTGGCCTTGCCCGCCTTCGGTATGGTTTCGGATTTAATCAGTGTTCACTCGCGCAAAAAAGTCTTTGGTTACAAAATGATGGTGTGGGCTATTATTGCCATCGGTGTGTTGAGCTTTATTGTATGGGCGCATCACATGTATGTCAGTGGCATGAATCCATATTTTGGCTTCTTCTTCGCTACCACCACCCTAATTATCGCCGTGCCAACGGCAATAAAAGTTTATAACTGGGTACTAACTCTGTGGCAGGGCGATATTCACTTAACGGTGCCGTTGTTGTTTGCAGTGGCCTTTATCTTTACTTTTTTAGCGGGCGGTATGACCGGTTTGTTTCTCGGCAATGTGATTGTTGATGTGCCGCTATCAGATACCTATTTTGTGGTTGCACACTTTCATATGGTGATGGGCGTGGCACCGATTTTAGTAGTATTCGGTGCGATTTATCATTGGTTCCCGAAAATTACCGGGAGGATGATGAATGATACGATAGGTAAAATACATTTCTGGTTTACCTTCCTCGGTACCTATGCGATTTATTTCCCGATGCACTACCTAGGTATTTTGGGCATGCCGCGGCGTTATTATGATTCGTCCGATTATGAATTTATTCCGCAGTCCGCGCATGATTTAAATGCCTTTATTACTATCGCCGCGTTAGTAGTCGCGACTTCTCAGATATTATTTTTATACAATATGTTTCACAGTACTTTCTGGGGACGCAAAGCAGATGCCAATCCTTGGCGGGCGGCGTCGTTAGAATGGCTAACACCCGATACGCCGCCTGCACATGGCAATTGGGGTGAGAAATTACCGGTGGTACACCGCTGGCCTTATGACTATAGCGTGCCAGGAGTGAAAGAAGATTTTGTTGCGCAAACAGTTTCGGAAGACGTGGTTACGGCTGAACAAAATGCTAATGCGGTGAAAGTATGAGTACGACAGAGCTATTGCGCGCCGCCGAGTTTGACGCTGTGAACAGAGGTGCAGGTGAATGGCAGTCGTCCGAAGATGCAGCGCGGAGAGCGAGAACCGGTTTACGGGTGTTAATGGCGGTTATCAGTTCGCTGTTCTTTTTGTTTTTTGTCGCTTTTTTAATTCGCTCACAGTTATCTGATTGGGAGCACTTATCAGGACCTTGGAAACCATTAGAAAACCCATGGCAATTATGGATCAATACAGGTTTATTGGTATTGGCCAGCGGTAGTTTGCAATTGGCCAGAGTTGCTGCCCGCCATCAACGCTTACAAAGAGCGATCGAGTTTTTTCTATTGGCAGGTATTTTTAGTACGGCTTTTTTAGCAGGTCAAGTATGGGTGTGGCAGCAGTTGGTGGGCTTAGGTTATTACTTAGCGTCTAATCCAGCCAACAGTTTTTTCTATCTGCTAACAGGTTTGCATGGCATACATTTATTGGCGGGTTTGATCGCGTGGATAAGAACGGTGTTTAAGGCTTGGCGTGGGGCGCCGGTAGAACAATTAGCGGTGAGTATTGACCTCTGTGCAATGTACTGGCATTACTTGCTAGCACTGTGGTTGCTGTTACTGGGGCTGCTAACTAGTTCACCAGAAACCTATCAATTTTTAGCCCGCTTATGCGGTTTGGATGTGTGAATAATAATCCGGCTCGCTCTATTAGGAGGATTGTATGTCAGCACCAGTAGAACAAATGAACGACGGTTTGCGCGGTGCCGCACAAGATTGGGGCTCTGATAAAGACGCGTTCAAAGATGTGCCTTGGGGCAAGGCGATGATGTGGATATTCTTGCTCAGTGATACTTTTATCTTCGGTTGTTTTCTTACTAGTTACATGACAGTGCGGATGGCGGCTACCGAATCCTGGCCATTAACGAGCGAAGTTTTTGCGTTAACGGTTTCCGGTGTGCATGTGCCATTGTTGTTAATCGCGATCATGACATTTATTTTGATTACCAGTAGCGGCACCATGGCCATGGCTGTCAATTATGGTTACCGCCGTAACAAAAATAAAGCTTTTTGGTTAATTGTTGCCACGGCTGTGCTGGGCGCTTCATTTGTTGGGATGCAGGCTTTTGAGTGGTCCAAGCTTATTGAGGAGGGGGTGCGCCCTTGGGGCAATCCCATGGGGGCGGCACAGTTTGGCGCCAGCTTTTTTATGATCACTGGTTTTCATGGTCTGCATGTGTCTATTGGTGTCATCTATTTATTGACGGTGGCCTTTAAAGTCAGGCGTGGTGATTATGACCACACTAATTTTGAAATTATCGAAATTACTGGTTTATATTGGCATTTTGTTGATTTGGTATGGGTGTTTATTTTTGCATTTTTCTATTTGTGGTGAGCAATAACTTAGCTACGGGGAGGCTCTATGGCTGAATTAACGCAGGATGAAGGTGGGCATCAGCATCCTATTGGTGTCTATCTAAAGATCTGGCTGCTGTTATTTGTGTTAAGCATGCTGTCTTATATGGTTGATTATCTTGAATTTCAGGGTTATTTGCGTTGGACGCTTATTCTCATTTTTATGGCTTTAAAAGCGGGGCTTATTATTGCCGTGTTTATGCATATGATGTGGGAGCGCTTGGCGTTTATCTACGCCATTTTATTACCGCCCTTATGTTTGTTGGTGCTGATTGCCTTGATGGCAGTGGAAGCGGATTACACCTACTTGATGCGGGTTTTGTATTTGGGGCAGGGGTAGTAGCCAGCGATGGGATTTACTGAATAAAAAAGGGTTCATCTGCCGATGAACCCTTTTTTAGTTTCAGTTTATTAGGGCATAGTTTTTACAAAACCATTCCAATTCTTTTGCCATTCTACCACCCACTCAGGTGTCGATTCGCCTTCGCCTGCATCTTGAAGTTGCGGGTGGTTATCAACGATTTTTGACAAAATCGCTTTCTGCTGCTCGGTGACATCAACAAAGAACACATGCTTTCCTTCGTTCAATGCGCTTTGGAAACGCTTAAACTGGTAGTGCGGTTCTTGAATGCCAAATAGACCGCCTTGCCAAGTGCAAAATCCTAATACGACCACCGCGAGAAAGATAAAGGGTATCCACCCTGCTGCAGAATTCGTCCAGCCTGCGACGTAAGCAACCACCAATACTAGGATAGAGGCTATGACACCAACAATGGCTCCTATCTCCATCGAATGAACCACGTCTCTTTTTAACACGGCTTCCACTTGATGTAGGTTATGGTGCTCGAGATCGGCTTCATTTTGGCTTAGAACATGAATTTGGGGTATGGCTATACCACCGTCTTTCAGTTCTGTTTCCACTTTTGCCAAGTCTTCAAGGCTATCGCTAATATAAAAGTGTCTTTTCATTGTCATAACTTACCCCGTCGTTTTTTGTTCGCGATTGTTAACTGTAATCTCTGACTGTATTTTTAGGTTTAGCTACTGGTTGCGTTGTTTGTTTTACAAACCATGAACGCTAACTTTATGGTTCACATGGCTGTTGAATGTCTAACTAACGTTCCACCTAAGTATAGCTTGCTGGCGGAGGTAGTTAACCGTTATTTAAAGCCGATAAAAGAATAATAAAGATTTTTTATAAGCTTTTTTGATCTAGCACGAATCAACTAGGTTTTTTTAGATATTATTTAAATTAACCATACGCACTAAATAGTTATAGAGTTCATTGTCTAAAAATTTTTCCACTGATGATATAGGGTTTGTTGACCATCAGCTTAAGTAAAGCTGATGGCCATTTTTTACAGCATATCCTTCATTTTGTAATACATCATGCCCATTGCTAAGCCTGGGCGGCGTAATAATTTTCCACCGGGAAATGGCCAGTGTTTTATTTTTGCAAATACATCAAAACGCTCTGCTGTACCGCTGATCATTTCGGCGGTAATGCGGCCCATAATGTGGGTTGGCGCCACACCGTGCCCAGAATATGCTTGAATATAAAACACATTGCTGGCGAGCCTTCCCAGTTGCGGCATACGGTTAAGGCCAATGCCCATTTGTCCGCTCCAACCATAGTCGACATCTACACCTGTTAGTTGTGGGAATACCTTGAGCATTTTGCGCTGTATGGTTCCGACCAGATTAGTAGGTTCCATGCCAGTGTAATTAGACAGGCCACCGAACAGTAGACGATTATCGGCACTTAGCCGAAAATAATCTAAGGCTGTGCGAGGATCACAGATCGCGCAGTCGCCGGGCATAATACTTTTTGCTAACTCATCTGACAGTGGCGCTGTCGCGATAATTGAGCTGTTTGACGGTAGGACTTTTGAGGAAAGTTTGGGCACTAAATCGCCCATATATGCATTGCCGCACAACACCACGTATTTGGCTTTCACTCGTCCGTGATCAGTACTCACTATAGCTGTTTCGCCATGGCTAATACCGGTGACGCGAGATTGTTCAAATATCCTGGTACCTAAGCTCTCTGCCGCTCGTGCTTCCCCAATACAAAGGTTCAATGGGTGAATATGGCCATTTGTCGGGCTGTAGAGGCCACCACAATAACTATCAGAATTAACATATTGCTTAATGGCATTGGCGTCGAGTAATTGCATTTTATTGCGACTGCCGGTGGCGACGTCATCTGCCTGCCATTGTTCAAACCATTTCATATGCTTTGGTTTTAGTGCGACATCACAGTAGCCCCATTTTAAATCACAGTCGATATTGTATTTGGCAACCCGCTCACCAATGATTTTAGCGGCTTCAATACCCATTTCATCAATGGCTTGCACGCCTTCTTTACCAATTTTGTTTTCGAATTGTTCAGCGTCGTGGCCGATGCCACCAATAATTTGCCCGCCATTGCGGCCGGTAGCACCCCAGCTGATTCGGTTAGCTTCTAGCAGAACAACGTTATAACCTTTTTCAGCCAGTTCTACAGCTGTGTTAACGCCACTAAAACCTCCGCCGACAACGACAACGTCGGCTTCAATTTCACCTTCTAAACGGGGGTAGTTAGTCTGCCAGTTTGCTGTTGCTGCATAATAGGAACCGGTGTGCTCGCTTGTTTCAGTTGTTTTTTTCAAACCCAACATAAGTGTTCTCCACAAAATATTTTATTCACCACAGTCCCTTAGTATCACAGGCAAAGTGGGAACTGTTTCCGAACGCGGAAACGGTATTATAAAAATTTCTATTGTGCGCAGTTGTTAGGGTCGTCGTCTTCGCCGCTGAATAGGTTTTGCCAGACAGACGGTGTGGAGGCCCAATGGCTCCAAGCGATAAAAATATCGTTGGCGGGGCTTTGTGGTGAAAGGAAGTTGTTCATACCGCCATTCAGCCTTAAACTTTAGCGCAAGTCAAATGCTAGGGCTGTGTTTAATTACGCTGGCAGGGTGTTTTACTAATGATGCTAAACTTACGCTGTAAATAACTGACGGACTCTTCGTTAGCCCCGACTGGAGAAAACTATCGAGCTGTCATTTGAGATTTATCTGCTGTTGATGGCGGCGGGTCTGGTCAGTGGCTTTATCAATGCGATTGCTGGCGGTGGCGGTATGGTGGGCTTACCGATCATGCTGTGGCTGGGGCTGCCGCCCTTAAATGCCTTGGCGACTAATAAATTCCAAGCCGTATTTGGCACACTGTCTTCTAGCATTAATTTTTTCCGCAAGGGTTATATTGATGTTGGTAAAATACTGCCCATTATGGCCTGCGCGATGGTGGCAAGTATTAGCGGTACATTTTTGCTGTTAACGATCTCTAATGATCTGTTAAAACTATTGATGCCGTTTTTATTGTTGGGGTTGGCAACGCTGCTATGGTTTTCACCACGGTTAGATGACAGTGATCATCCGCCAAAGCTGAACTACAAAAACTTTGTCTGGGTGGCGGGCGGAATAATTGGTTTTTATGGTGGTTTTTTTGGGCCAGGTATTGGTGCGGTGGCAATTCTTTGTTTTTCAATGCTGTCTGGTTATAACCTTCGCAGTGCTGGCGCCAATGCCAAATTAGTGATTCTTACTGCCAATATCTGCTCGGTGATTATTTTTTTATTGGCCGATCAAGTGTTTATTGTGATTGGCTTAGCAATGGCATTAGCACAAGTCATTGGTGGGTACTTAGGGTCAAATTTGGTGATTAAAAAAGGCGCTGTACTCATTAAACCCATGCTGTGCGCAGTAACTGTGTTGGTCGCGATTAAGCTGCTTTTAGAGCCATAACGCTAACTACTTGGCCAATAACAATGTTGTTTGTCGATAGTTTCACCGCTAAAAATTACACCCTCAGCGATTAAGCGCCGCTTCTGGCGTTGATAGTTTTCAGTTCCTACTGCTAAGGATATTTTGCGCTGCGCGTTGACGACTCGATGCCAAGGCAGCTTACTGTCGGCTGGCAGATTTTTCATCACAGTACCGACCAACCTGGCGGCACGGGGCAATCCAGCTTGCGCTGCTACCTGGCCATAACTGGCGATATAACTTCTGGGGATTTGACTGACAACTTGCCAGATGCGTTGATGGTTAGCGTTCATGTCAGCTATGGTAACAGAGCTTTAGATCAGTGATGAGAATGACAGCGGAATACCAGATACCTCGATTGAGGCATCTGGGTTAGAGTATTAAATGCGAAAACCACCATCCATTTCAATAACACGGCCTGAGAAATAATCATTCTCGAAAATATAAGCGCAAGTGTGGCCGATTTCTTCTGGTGTGCCTAAGCGGCGCAGCGGGATACCCGAAGTCATTTTATCTAGAGCTTCAGGTTTCATGCTGGCAACCATGTCGGTGGCAATAAAGCCCGGCGCAATAGCTGCTGCGCGAATACCGTAGCGTGCTAGCTCTTTGGCCCAAGTAACGGCCATAGCGGCAACGCCTGCTTTGGCGGCGGAATAGTTGGATTGGCCCATATTACCTGCTTTGGAGATGCTGGAAATATTGATAATAACGCCTTCGGTGCCGAGCTTGATCATGCGTTCAGCGGCTTCACGCCCGCAGAGGAACACACCGGTCATGTTGACGTCGATCACCGCCTGCCACTCAGCAAGGCTCATTTTTTTAGTGATTTGACCGTCTTTTGCTTTGATTAGCAAGCCATCGCGTAGAATCCCCGCATTGTTAATAACGCCGTGGAGGCTGCCAAAATCGTTAACGATTTTATCGAAGGTGCTGATGACATCGTCTTCTTTGGCAACATTAGCGATATAGCCTCTGCCTTCACCACCGGCTTTTTTACAGAGTGCAGCTGTTTCGTCTAGTTTCTCTTGATTGAGGTCGATAAGTGCCAATTTGGCGCCTTTTGCCGCCAATACGACAGCCATTGAGCGGCCTAAACCTTGGCCGCCGCCAGTAATTACAATGATTTTACCTTGCAGGTCCATAGGATCAATTCCCCGAGTAATGATTGAATGAAAGTCGACGTGCATAGCGCCAGTGTCGAAAAGCGAGGCATTATTACAGCAATCCTAGTATTTGCCAATTGCCTATTTGGCTGAGTTATAGTGAATAATATCTCATTGAAATTTGATATATTGACACTATTACTAGGGCATATATCCAGAGAGAGCAGCATGCGTTATTTGTTTTTATTGTTTATCAGCATACCGATAGTCGAAATGTGGGTATTGATCGAGGTCGGCTCAGAGATTGGCGCATTCAGCACTATCGCTTTGGTATTTCTGACCGCGACACTGGGTCTTGCTTTGCTCCGCCAGCAGGGCTTGGCCACCCTATTTGAGGTGAGTAAAAAGATCGAGCATGGGCAATTACCCGCCGCCGAAATTCTGGCCGGCTTGTTATTAGCCATAGGTGGCGCGCTGTTGCTGACACCAGGCTTTATTACTGATGCCATCGGCTTTGCCTGTTTGTTACCTCCCAGCCGAAAACTAATCATAGCGTTTATGATGCGGCGAGGGGTTTTGATGGCCGGTCAGCGCGGGGCTAACATGGAGGGAGCTGGTATGAACTTTGAAGCAAATATGCACAGCCGGCCAGGCCCAAACGAGACTCCTCGTAGCACTCAAAAGCCAGCCAATATTAATGCTGACGGCGACACCCTCGATGGTGAATTTACCCGAGAAGACTGAATAAACGCTTGTTTTTGTTAAAAAATGTTAATTTTTAGCAGTCTTGGTCCGAGAGTGCTAAAAATTTACTTCCAACCCTTGATATCTCTTTCTAGTACCCCCATATATCTGTTATCCCGGGTTATGCCGGAGAGATAACAACATAACCATTAACTTTTAAATTTTGGAGAACGACCAAAATGAACATTCGTCCTTTATACGATCGCGTTATCGTACGTCGCCAGGAAGAAGAAGCAACTTCGACCGGTGGCATCATTTTATCTGGCTCAGCCAAAGAAAAGCCCAATCAGGGTGAAATCTTGGCCGTGGGCGAAGGCAAGCTACTAGACAGTGGCGAAGTTCGCGCTTTGGCTGTCAAAGTTGGCGATCAAATAGTTTTCGGTCAGTACGCTGGTAGCAACACTATCAAAGTTGATGGCGAAGAGTTGATCATCATGAGCGAAAGCGAAATTTTTGGCGTGATGGGTTAATAATTAATTACCCCTCACCTTTACGAATTAAATTGAAGGAATTTTATCATGGCTAAACAAGTAATCTTTGGTGACGAAGCTCGCCAGAAAATGCTGACCGGCGTTAACATTTTGGCCAATGCGGTTAAAACCACATTAGGTCCTAAAGGTCGCAACGTTGTATTGGACAAAGCCTTCGGCGCACCGACTGTCACTAAAGACGGTGTATCTGTTGCCAAAGAAATCGAGCTAGAAGACAAGCTAGAAAACATGGGCGCACAGATGGTTAAAGAAGTTGCTTCTAAAGCTTCTGACGATGCTGGTGACGGAACGACTACGGCTACTGTATTGGCTCAAGCCATTGTTAACGAAGGCTTGAAATCAGTTGCGGCTGGCATGAACCCAATGGATCTGAAACGCGGTATCGATCAAGCAGTAGCTGCAGCTGTTGTTGAAATTGAAAAAATGGCCACACCTTGTACTGATGGTAAAGCGATTGCCCAAGTGGGTAGTATCTCTGCTAACAGTGATACTCAAATTGGGGACATCATTGCTGAAGCAATGGAAAAAGTAGGCAAAGAGGGCGTTATCACTGTTGAAGAAGGTAACGGTCTTGAGAACGAATTAGACGTTGTTGAAGGTATGCAGTTTGATCGCGGTTATTTATCGCCTTACTTCATTACTAACAGCGAAAACATGTCTGTTGAACAAGAAACTCCGTTTATCCTGTTAGTTGATAAAAAGATTTCTAACATCCGCGAATTGCTGCCTCTGCTAGAGCAAGTTGCTAAAGCCGGTCGTCCATTAGTGATCATAGCTGAAGACGTAGAAGGCGAAGCGTTGGCAACATTGGTTGTTAACAATATGCGCGGCATCGTTAAAGTATCTGCCTGTAAAGCACCTGGTTTTGGTGATCGTCGTAAAGCTATGTTGGAAGACATCGCGACGTTGACTGGCGGTACTGTTATTTCTGAAGACATCGGTTTGGATCTTGAGAGTGCCACTTTGGAGCACTTAGGTACAGCTAAGCGTATCACTATGGATAAAGACAACTCAGTGATTGTTGACGGAGCTGGTGAAGCCGCGACAATTCAAGATCGGGTTGCTGCTATCCGTGCGCAAATCGAAAACACCACTTCCGATTATGATCGTGAAAAACTGCAAGAGCGTGTTGCCAAGCTTGCTGGCGGCGTTGCCGTTATCAAAGTAGGTGCTGCTACTGAAGTTGAAATGAAAGAGAAAAAAGCCCGTGTTGAAGATGCATTGCATGCAACTCGCGCTGCAGTAGAAGAAGGTGTTGTACCTGGTGGTGGTGTTGCTCTGGTTCGCGCTTTACAAGCTATCGAGGGTTTGACAGGTGCCAATGATGATCAAACGGTTGGCATTAATTTAGCCCGTCGTGCGATGTCTGCACCACTGCGTCAAATCATGGATAACGCTGGCGAAGAGTCTTCTGTTGTACTCGACAAAATCCAACAAGGTAAAGGTAACTACGGTTACAATGCTGGCACTGGTGAGTATGGAGACATGATCGAAATGGGCATCCTTGATCCGGCTAAAGTAGCTCGTACTGCTCTGCAGGCTGCGGGTTCTATTGCTGGTTTGATGATCACCACTGAAGTTATGGTCTCAGACGCTCCTGTTGCTGCGGGTCCTGCGCCGGCTATGCCTGATATGGGCGGTATGGGTGGTATGGGTGGTATGGGCGGCATGATGTAAGGTAAAACCCTTATGTTAGCCTGAGCTCAAGCTCTGCTAAGAAAGCCTCGATGGTCTATGACAATAACATAGCCATCGGGGCTTTTTTTTGTCTGCCAGTGCCATAAATTGACAATATGTGCCAAAAATTGCCAAATTGAGACGTCGGTCCCTTTCGCACTGTTAAAAATTGATATCGTAAGTTTCATCAAATTACTCAGCTATTTTGAAAAGTGATATATATGAGACTGCAAGCTATCGACGATGATCTGTTACGCCAACTCAAAGAGCGTTTTAAATCGTTTCGTGCGATACCTTTTGCGGCTTTGTCATCACTTAAGGAAAGCCTTGAACGAGTCGTTATTCAACCGGGTGAAACTATTCTAAAAGCTGCGGGTAGTCACACTGACTGCAATTTTTATCTGATAAATGGCGAAGTTGAAGTTAGGCACTCTTTCGAGCAGCGTATTTCTCTGCTTGCGGATGAGCGCTCCAACAATAGTGCCTTGAATGATCAGTTGGTGGGTAGTGGATTTATTCGTGCCGTGCGAGCTTGTGAGTTGTTGAAGATTGAAAAGCAATTGTTGGAGCTGTTATTACAGCCCGATGAGCAATATAGTTTGGTTGATGTCGGTGTCGATGGTATTGAATTTTTTGATACTGAAATAATCAGTGATGACTCGCAAAAAGACTGGCAACTGGTATTTATTCAATCACCGATGGCGGTTAATTTACCCGCACAGGCCATCGAACAGTTATTTACTTGCATGGAAAATATTGAGGTTAATGCTGGTGACGTGTTGATCAGGGAACGCAGTGAAGGTGAGTTTTTTTATCTGATAAAACGCGGTGAGGTGATTATTGACACCGATAAATCTGGCGCCTATTGCGGAGAGACTGTGTTATTGGAGCCAGGGCAATATTTCGGCGATGAAGCATTAGTCGCCGATACGGTGCGAAATGCAACGGTATCGATGCAAACTGATGGCTTAGTAGGCCGCATCAATCGACAAGGTTTTGAGAGGATCATAAAGGCTAATTTAGTCACTTATAGTGATATTGAAACCAACCGCTCCGCCGACATTATCGATATACGATTCCCCTTGGAGCGTCAGCAGCAGAACTTTGCCGGCAGTTTGAATATACCCATCACCATGCTGCGCAAAGGTCTGTCGGCGCTAAATCACGATCGAAAATATTTGGTGGCGCCGGCCAATGATTGTCGCAGCGAGCTTGCGACCTATTTGCTGCGGCAGGCGGGGTTTGATGCTTCTACCTTGCGTGAAACCGTCGTTTCGTAAGCCCAGAGATAATGCTATAGCTTTGTGCTTTATAAATGCCATTAGCCATAAATAATATTTGTTTGGTAGCTGTGAGCCAGTAACTGCCCCTGTGGTCCCCAAATAACCGCGTTGGACGAGCTAACACCGCTATCGGCATAATTGAGTTTGTTTAAATAGCCTAGGTGTTGATCGCCAGCAATGTCGTCAACGGGGTTGGCAAAATGCAGGTCCCAGCTGATAGTTGATAGCGGTACAGCTTGTTGATAATAGCTTGATGCAGCTGGCGCCCAGGTATCTATTAAACAGATCAGATGGGCTATGCTGAGTTTGGCTGACGTTTGTTTAAAGGCCATCCACCCGCCTTGATCTGGATTGTTATGGCCGTGAAAGGGCAGTCCGCCAGCGGTTAAATAATTATTAAAATGTTGGATGAATGCCGGTACTTCTTGGCCTTGCATCGCCCGACTGTTACTTGCGGTTATCGCGGCTATTTGAGGTGCAGTGAATTCTTCAACTCTGACAGTGCTGGGGATTACGCTAATAAAATCCGCCTGTGCGCTAACCCGTATTTTATCCTGCTGAATAATTTGCGCGGACTGAATAGTTGCCGTGCGGCCGCTGGCGAGCGCTTGGCATTCAAGTCTAAAGGGTTCGTTTGCCATCAATGGCCGTACAAAGCGCACATTCAAATTTTTTATCTGGCGCTCGTTTGCGGTCTGTTTGCGCATAAGCTGATAAAGGATGGCGGCACTTAAACCGCCTAATAGAGTGCGCCCTTGAGTCCATGTACCGTCAATAGTGATATCTTTATCAGCGCTAACAGCGTTTATGATTTGATCAAAGAGCATGAGTTATTTACCAATAAAAAACCCGGTAAAAACCGGGTTTTTTGTTGTTATGTTGTTTGTCAGTTGCGTGGCATGCGGTGATTAAACAAATTGCAACAGAGCTAAACAAACGACTGTCAGCGCAATTGAGCAGTGGATAACACCTTTTACCGAAGCCATTGGCCCGATCTTACCGAAGATTGCATTGGCTTGTAGGGCCAGTACCAGTAATAAGGCTGCAATTAGGCCGTTGGTAAAACCGCCAATGCCTGTTGTTTCAACAACTGTCATCAGGGCGTCATTGCTGGACATGGCTATGCTTTTAGCTTGGCCTGAACCGTGACCTGACCCTAGCATGCCTAACAGCATCATGGTTGAAAACAGTGTATTAGTCCGAGATGCTAACAACGCTTTCGGTCCAGCGGTGCCAGCATCACCTTCTACAATACCGCAAACAATTTTCTGATTTGGCCAGATAATTAACCATACATTTAAAAACATAAATATACCCATTAAAGTTCCCACTATAATATAGCCGTTTAAGCCAGCGTTATAGATAGAATGTAAGAGGTATAAACCAGTAAGGAAGGTAAACATAGCTCCCCAACGGAACCACCATAGCGCTCGAGGTGCTAATTTTTTGGTTGCATCTGCTTTAGCGCTTGGCTCTGCTTCTTTGAAATACTCACCTTGTATAAAGTTGAAATAATATAAAAGTCCTATCCAAGTAACACCGAATAAAACATGCAGCCAACGAAATAAGAGATCGAAACTAATAAAACTTTCCATGAGGTTACCCTTTGTGATGAGAGGTTATTGTTATTCAATTCTTGTCATAGTCGCCTGACCAATGCGCTGTTACTACGACATGGATTGGCGAAACTGAGTTAAGTACTGAAATTACCCTAATTATATAGGCAATTTTGACCGAAATGGAAACCTTAATATGGTTTAGCAGTCTATCTGAGGATTAAACAGGTGATTGCTTAAATTATTTGCTATGTTTACTGCAAATAGTTTTTTAGTAAGACCATTATGACGCTGTGATCATACTATTGACCATGCGATAATTGCGGCTATTAATGATGTCAGAGCAGCAATTTAGTCTATTCATATAACCGTTTAGCCAATGTAGAAATTTATGTCCCGTAGAGATAATGACCATATCGGTCATACCCCCAAAATGACACCTGCCCACGATGAGATCGCTTCTTATCAGCGCAGCCAATCAAAGGGCACCTTGGCGTCCAGTTTGGGTGTGGTTCCAGACGTCGCTGGGCAGTCCTCCTCAACGGGCATCAAAACGTTGCTGACGCTGGTGGTGTTGGTGTTGTTAGCAACCACTGCCATGGCCGGTTATATGTTTCAGCGTTTGCAGGCAGCGGAGGGGTCAATTCGAAATTATCAGCTGCGCATTGTGGATTTGGAGCGTCAGCTGGATGTCACCGATGAAAGTATGAGTGAATCCAGCGTTGCTATGAAGGTGAAGATAAGAGAAATGGATTCAGAGATTCGCAAGCTCTGGGATAATGTTTGGAAGAAAAGTCGGGAGCGGATGGCGGGCTTTGACGCTCAGTTAGAAAAAAACAACAAAACCATTGCTGCCAATCAGTCTTTTGTGACTAGCGCTAAGCAGCAGTTTTCTAAAACTGAAGATGTGGTGGCGAGTCTTAGCAGTCAGCTGAAAAAATCACAACAGCTGCAATCTCAGTTTGCTAAGAGTCAGTCGACTATAGCTAGTCAGCAGAAATCATTGGAGCAGGTAGCCGATAAAGCGAATCGCTTACGCAACGAGATAGTCCAACTGGACCGTCGCGTTAAAGGTACCGAAGAGTGGGTTGAATCGATCAACGGTTTTCGGCGTCAGGTTAATCGCGATCTTAGTGCGCTGAAACAGAATGTTGGGCAAATGCAGGGTGGCGCTGCACCCTAGAGCTGCTTTTATAGACCGCGGGTGATTGACACCTGCGCCTATTGGCTCAGCTTTAGGCATCTCATCACCTGTGATTTCCATGTATAATAGCCGCCAGTTTAAACCCCTTACGAACATACTATCGAGGAGCCCAGTTACCATGACTGTGATTCGTCAAAACGACCTGATCGAGAGTGTAGCCGATGCGCTGCAGTTTATTTCTTACTATCATCCGCTAGATTTCATTAAAGCCATGGATGAAGCTTATCAGCGTGAACAAAATCCTGCGGCGAAAGATGCACTCGCGCAAATTTTGATAAATTCGCGGATGTGTGCCGAAGGCCATCGGCCCATTTGTCAGGATACTGGCATTGTTACGGTGTTTTTGAAAGTCGGTATGAATGTGCAATGGGAAGCCGACATGTCGGTGACCGATATGTGTAATGAAGGTATCCGCCGCGCCTATATGAATCCTGATAATGTGCTTCGGGCTTCAATCTTGGCGGACCCCGATGGTGCTCGAGAGAATACTAAAGACAATACTCCCGGTGTTATTCATTATGAAATCGTGACCGGCGATACGGTAGAAGTACATGTTGCTGCAAAAGGCGGAGGCAGCGAAGCTAAATCTAAATTTGCTATGCTCAATCCATCAGACTCGGTGGTGGACTGGGTGCTTAATATGGTGCCGCAAATGGGTGCCGGTTGGTGTCCTCCGGGCATGTTGGGTGTGGGTATTGGCGGCACTGCTGAAAAAGCGATGTTGCTAGCTAAAGAAGCATTACTGGAACCTATTGATATTCATGATTTGCAAAAGCGAGGCGCCAGCAACCGAGCCGAAGAACTGCGTTTGGAATTGCATGAAAAAATCAACAAGTTAGGTATTGGTGCGCAGGGTCTTGGTGGTCTAACCACCGTGATGGATGTCAAAGTAAAAGATTACCCAACCCATGCGGCCAACAAAGCAGTGGCGATTATCCCTAACTGTGCGGCCACTCGGCATACCCATTTCACGCTCGATGGTTCAGGGCCTGCTCGTTTGAAAGCGCCAAGGTTAGAAGACTGGCCGGAAGTCACCCGTGAGGTTGGCGATAATGTGAAGCGGGTTAATCTCAATACAGTCACTAAAGAAGAGGTTAACAGCTGGCAACC
Source organism: Oceanicoccus sp. (assembly GCA_051277205.1). Lineage (GTDB taxonomy): Bacteria > Pseudomonadota > Gammaproteobacteria > Pseudomonadales > Dasaniaceae > Oceanicoccus. The sequence continues at coordinate 25,773 of JBNMPW010000003.1, forward strand.
TGGCGATACCTTATTGCTTAACGGAAAAATGTTAACGGGCCGCGATGCGGCGCATAAGAAAATGGTCGATATGATTGCCAATGGTGAAGAGCTGCCGGTGTCGATGGAAGGTCGCTTTATTTATTATGTCGGTCCGGTTGACCCTATCGGTGATGAAGTGGTGGGGCCGGCGGGTCCAACCACGGCTACCCGAATGGATAAGTTCACTCGCACTATGTTGGAAGAAACTGGCCTGCTGGGAATGATCGGTAAAGCCGAACGTGGCCCAACAGCAATTGAAGCGATTAAAGATCATCAGTCAGTGTATTTGATGGCCGTTGGTGGCGCCGCTTATTTGGTCGCTCAAGCGATTAAATCAGCGACTGTTGTTGGTTTTCCAGAGCTGGGTATGGAGGCCATTTATGAGTTTGATTTGGAAGATATGCCGGTGACAGTGGCGGTGGACTCACAAGGAGAATCAATACATGAAACAGGGCCGAAAATTTGGGCTGCGAAAATTGAAGCGCAGGCGATCAATGTTGTTTAATGTTTAAAGTGCTGGCCGCGTTTAGTATAGCAACGTGCAAACATAAAAAACCGAGGCTGATAACAGTCTCGGTTTTTTTAATCGTACTTAGTGTCGCTGTTACCAACCGTTCTTAGTGCCGCGGCTATTTAAACTGATGTCACCAGAGTTGCCATTTTCGTCATTGACTTGATTATCTTGGGCCTCAGCCGTTAGTAATATGCATTGGGTGAGTGTGCCCGTTGCACAGGCAGCAGCACTTAGCCTGAAGTTGCCTTCAGCAGATTCAACTTTTCCAAAGCTATCCACCGAATAACCTAATTGAGATAAGGTCGTGGTATAGCTTCCCGTATCGACTGCAAAGCGTTCTTGTGCTTGCATAATTTCATTTAACAAGCCGTATCCATCGCTGCGCTTACCCTTTAATAAATAGCTGGTATAGCTGGGCAGGGCCGCTGCCGCCAATATGCCGACAATGGCGATGGCAATAATCAACTCGATCAACGAAAAGCCAGTGTAGCTGCTTTTAGGTGCAGTGTTGATAAGCATTAATTTTCTCTCCAATATTCTTTATTCATTGTGAAACCAATATCATCATCCAAACACTCGGTACCAATACAAGTGGTTACCGTGGTTTGTTTTTGAATAACCTTGTCGTCATCATCGGCTGCATCACAGTTATTGATGCAGGTTTCTTTACTGCCATAAATCAGTGCCGGCTTAGGCGGAATGCCACCATGAATCAGACTTTTGAAATTGATATTACTGTCATCCGTTCTGTCATTAGGGGTGTTGTTATCGTCGACTAAGGTAGAACTGCCCGTTAATGCATCTAGGAAATAGTAGCGACCGGAACCGGTGGAGCCGTCACAGCTAGAAATAGATATTGGTAAAAATGTGGTCATGACGATTTTTTCATTAAATGTCACTGTACTAGATAAGCCTTTTTCACCGGTGCCAGTAAGCGCAAGGAACCAGCCATAGGCTGATGGCGAACCAGCGGCACCTAATTCACTTTCATCAATGGTGCTACCAGAGGCATAGCTATAGCTGCTGGGAGAGATCAATGCATTAGAGTCAAAGATGACGTATAGGCGATCATTGATGTCCTCATTTTTAGGATCAGGACGAAGGCCGGAGGCGACACTAATGGTTAGGAAGGGGCTTTTGCCACGCGGTGCAAAATAGGCAACATCGGGAGCATTAAAGAAACGGCGGAAGTTGTTACCGCTGCCGCCAAATTCAGCGACTAAGCCCCCTGCAATGGTGCCATTGTTATCAAAGTCAAAGCGCCATAGTTTACCCTGGATATCAATCGCAAATAGAAAATCAATGAGGCCGTCACCATCGGCATCAGCCGTCGTCACATCAGCGACAAAACTGTTGCTCAAATTGCTGTTATTGAAATCATGATGATTACCGTTGCCTGCCGACCATAACAACTCACCAGTGGTGGCATCTACCATATAAATGGCATTACCTTTACTGCTGGTTTGTGGGCTTGTTGCCGTGTCATGCACCGGGTCATAGCCGCCGCCGAAGAATAATACTTCACGTTCAGCACAGCTGCCGCCTGAGCACCAGTTAATGCCATTGCGTTGTGGCGCTGACCAGGTTTGTGCTAGGTCGCGGTAGTCGCCGGCTGGAGTGGTATCGAGCGCGCTGCCGTCAATTTGCCAAATCATTTTTGGCACCTCGCGGTCAGTGAGATCAAACGCATACAGGTTTTGACCACCCCGTCGCATCGGTTGGTAGAGGTAGACGAAATCACCGCTCTCGATGGTGCCGTCACCATCGTCATCATGACGCCATATAGACATGGCGCCATCTAAACCATACTCTTTGGCATTGAAACCGCCGGTAGCATTGTAGTAAAGGCTGAGGTTAGGCAGTAACTCTTTCGGAACAAAAGAAAATACTTCATTACCATTAGCAGCATCAATCGCGTGAAGGGTACCTAAGTTGGTGCCGAAATAAACCACGTCGTCAAAGCAAGCAGTATCACTTGTGTCATTGGTTTTGGCGGTAGTCACACAACCTTCATCGGTTGCGTAGGTCACTACTACCGGTGGGTTATGAATGCCGTCGGCGACAAAAAAGTTTGGTGCGTTAGCAAGATCCGATCCGTAATCTGCCGTGCCACCGCGTATCCAATTAATCACTTCTTCCGCTATAGCAGGGGTCGTTACCGTATTGCCCAACAGGGTGGGTGTCGTATTGATACTGCTATTGTTTCTATCATCGCCACTGTCGACGGTATCCAAAAATAAATGCTCGTTAATGAGATTGACAGGTGTTGGTGGGGAATTGCCGTAATAAGGGGCACTGCCGGTATAGGTATACATTTTTCGGCTAGTTGGGGTGGAGAGCTGTGTAGCCATGCCGCCCAGTTCTATCTCAGCACCGTCCACGATAAAGTTGGCGCTACCGTCTCCATTTGTATCGCGGGGGGTGGTCCAATAGCTGTTCGATTTACTGGCAAAATAACCGGTGCTGTCATCAATTGCAGTGGTGTCACTGGTGTCACGAATTTCACCGTCAACTAATTTGTATTTTTTTAAGTTACCGCTCCAGCGCGGTGAACTGTCGGGTTTGAATAACGCAAAATATAATTCCTCCCTATGCTGCAGACCGCTGTAAGCGTTAACCGCTACCGCTGGTGCCACGAAGGTATCTTTTTCAAAGGTGGCTTGATCAAGAATACTTGAAAAGGCAATGGCTAATTGATCAGAGGTTGTCGCACTGTAAACATTACCGCCGCCATTAGCGGCTGTTTCAGCCAGTAAAGTAGCATCAGTGGCGTTACCGAGGCCGACAGTGTGGATTGTTATTTCCTGTGTGCCGATTAAGGCGGAATGATCGCGGATATTATTGCCGTCGTTGCGCACCCATTGGGCAAATTCATCCAAACAATTACCGCTACAATTGGCATTGGTATAGCTAGCGCCTTGTATTTGGGTGTTACGGCCTGTGTCGCTAGTGGGTGCACCGTCTGTCAACAGCACCACGTGACTTTGCTGGCAGGAATAATCGATCGGTGAGTTATAGGTGGTACCGCTGTCATACGCTGCAGCGGCGTTGTGGCCTACACCGTAATCAGCCGTTAATCCGGCCAGATAGCGGTAGCCTTCCCACAGTGCTTCGGTTAATGGTGTGCTGTCATCAAACTCGAAAATATCATCCAAGCTGTCACGAATAGTTTGCTGGTTGGCATCTGATACATCAGTGCTATCTTCGGCTAAAATCGACTCTTGGAAGACATAGCCACCACTACCACCCCGAAAACGCATTAAGCTGAAGTTAATATCATAGTCGGCATCGACCATTTCTTTCATCACGGTTAATAGTACCGTGTAGCGGTAATAGGCCTGCAGATAATTGTGGTAGTTGGCGCTGACAACGGTGAGGTAGTTATTGCGATTGCTGGACGGATATTCACCGTCGCCGCTGATTTCATTTTGTTCAGATTTACAGTCGACTTTTGCGCCGGCGCTTTCAGCGATAAAACTACAGCTGGCTTCGTGTTCGGCACACATGTCTTGAGATGAAGTACCGCCGCTAAACCAGGTTGTGGGACCGGTCTCATAGACATAAGTGTCATTGCCACCTTTATAAGGGGTGGTGTCTTCGACGGTGTTCATATTACAAAGCATTTGATCTTTGTGGACTTTGTTGTAGAAGATAAATTGATCGGCGTAGGTGTTGGGCTTCAAATACAGATAGTAGTAGTTATCATCGCCAGCACCGCCGCTAAAATTGTCATCGCCGGGGTAATTGGTAGCTGATGCGTAGTTATTTTTTTCATTACCTTTGCCAATAGAAGTATCAATGGGCAAACCCATACTACCTGAGGTATCAAGGATAAAAACCACATTGGGTCGAATCTGCTCAGCGGGTAAGGCGAGTTGATCTAAGAAGATATCGGTATCATCGGCCCATAAGTTATTGGCAAGGAGTGGTAGTATTGCCAAGCAAAGTTTGGAGATTATTGATGTGGATTTATTCATGATGCGCTCCTCCCGGAACCATTTATAACTATTCATCGTCTATTAATTCTGTCCAATTGGGGCGGTGTGAGAAACCCCTTGGGTTTGGTTGGAATCTGAAGATGTACCGTTGAGTGTGGCGATGATATTAACCTCATAAGACAGAATTCTGTGTTGATTAATACTGTAGCCGTGGACGGCTCCCGTTGACTCGCCAGTAAAAACTAAATTACCTGCCAAATCGTAAGGGTCGCTACCGTTATGAGTGATCATGTCGGCGTCGGCAACGCCGATAGTTGGCCCGGCGTAGGTGATACCTCCAGCAGGGTTGGCAGCGGCGTCGACGTTACTTTTAATGATGTCCTCGCGCTTTTCCCAGCTGAACATATCGTAGTATTGGCCCTGGATTTCATTGAGTGCAATTTGATAACGGGTAATAGCCTCCAGGCTGTTGCGCGACATCTGCGATTGTAGGGTAGAGGTATCAATAGCGGCCACGCCAATTAACGTCATGGCCAATAGCAGTATCAACGAAACCAATAGCACCGCGCCCTGTTGTGAATGACGTCGAGAGTTGAACATTGTTCGGTTCACAACTGAGCTCCTTAAAAGTAGTTATTAAATTGTACGGTAGTGGTGTAAATACGGCGCGGATGACTGTCATTTGGGTATGTGGCTAAACCGCTGGAGAGCAAGTTATAGCTGCGTGTTTTGCTTTCGGCAGAGCCTTGAGCTAAGCCTGAGCTGACCAATACACCAATTCTGGCGGCGCTGATATTAATGTGGTCACTGCTGCTAAGTGCGCTTGCTGATTTATATTGAGCGGTGGCGCCATCTTCAACCTTGTACAACACCTGAAAATTATCAATACCATCAACTAGGGGGGCGGCATTGGAGATAAAAGAGGCTGTGCTGACGTTATAGCCCCGACAATAGAGGCTGCTAATACCACTGTTGGTTTGAATGGTATACACGTTAACAATGGTGTCACCGGCGGTCACGGCTGTACCTTGGCAATCTGTGGTGACAGTAGGGGGCAAGGAATATTGTACGGATAAACGGTCACTTGTGGTGCCGCCGCCATCGTTGGTACAAGGGCGTGTGTTGCCATTTGCATCCGATGTGCATTGCTCCAAAAACATATTTATTGAAGTTGGTGGCGACGTCAGTGGCGGGTGCCCGGCCCGTTGTAAATCTTTGGATAAAATATCCAGCGCAATACGACCGTTTTCTTGGATGCGGGAAACATCGTCATTGAGTGCATAAGTTTGATTGGTGCTTAGAATGAATTGCAAAACACCGGCCATCATTAACATACCCAGTAGAATCGCGATCATCAATTCTATAATAGTAAAACCGCGTTGGCGCTTTAGGCTTAGCATGGTTATGGTCTCAACGTAATAGTGATGCGGCGGGTTTGATTAGCTGTTTTCGCCGCCGTTGTTAATAGCTGGCTGTTATCAACCGTTTTGGCAGTCCAAGAAAGGGTAATGTCAAAATCGGAAAAGCCGTTGTTATTGCACAAGCCGCTAGAACACGAGATGTCTAGGGTGGTTAAACTGATAGAATCCCCAGCGTTGCTCAATACATCGGTTGTTTGAGTGCCACAGACTACTTCCCAGATATCAAAGGCTGCCATTTGGCTGGTATTACAACTGCTGCTGGTGCAATCTCTGGCAGGTGTGGCACTACAAGATGCGATAGCAACATTTGCTCCGGCTGCGTCATAGCTCATCGGGTCGGTGTTATTAGCGCGCATTCTTTCGGCTATCTCATTGGCAAGCCAGGTGGCTTGAGATCGTTGACCGATGTCGAGACCGTCTTTTATCGATGTAGATTGCAGTCCGGCTAAGCCCAGTAAACCGACTGACATAATCACTAAGGTGATCATGACTTCAATCAGTGTCAGGCCCCGTTGTTGGAGCTTGTTGCGCATGTTGGTACCCATTGTAGTCGTTAGCATGACGCCCCCTTGCTGCTGCCGGCAATATCACTGATGTTGGCTCTACCAACGGTATTCACAGTAATCAGACTGCCGTCAAAGGTGGTGTTTTTAGCTTGGTCGCAAATGCTGAAAGTAGTGGTGCTGTTATTTAATCGCCCTTGGGCGTTATAGCTTATAAACACTCGGCCATTGGTTAAGATAGTGGTGTTGTTAGAGCCGAAACTGTGTTCTTGCAACAGGATGTCGTCAGTGCCCGTTTGGTAAATATTGTCGCTATTGGTATCAATAAAGATTTGCCAGCCGTCAGCCCAATAATTACCGACGCCACCTGTCCTGCGAACCACCACTGGGTTTTGTTGTTGCTCGGTAACAGCTTTAGAGCGGGCATAGTTAAAACTGTGGCTAAGGCGGCTGGCTTCTGCGGCAATGCCACGGCGATCAATAGTGCTTTGCATATTGGGGAATGTCAGACTCAACAAAATGGCGGCAATAGCAACAATCACTAACAGCTCTATAAGCGTGAAGCCTCGCGCTTTATGCATTGTTTGGTGTCTGTGCTTTGCAGTCATTATTACCTCGTTGTTGGTGTGTCCGCTGATAACGGTACTTCCCCTAGTAATGACAAAGGCTAGTTTTATAGGCGGTGTTAGGCAAGTGTTAGCTGATAAACGGTGCTATCTTTAGATAAGCGGCAGTTCTGCACTAGATGTTTTTGATTGATGTGCGGCCGGCAAAGCTCACCACGACCTTGTTGACGCTAAAATTGCCAACTTGTTCACAAAAACGAAAGTGGCCGGCAGTACCGTTGGTGGCTCCACTAGGCATGAATTGTAGATAATTTCTACCGGCGCCTGCTTGCCAGCGCAGACAGGGAGTACCTGCCGCCAATGTTAGTGCTTTAAATAGTATCTCGTCGCCATCAACGCGTTCGTTTCTATTACTGTCACGAAACACAATAAGGGTTTTATTCCATTCGCCGTTGCAATTGATGTGGTCGGCGCTGGCACAGAGAGTGTAGAAGTCATTATCTAAAATGGCTCGTGTGCGGGCAAAACTGACCAAGTGATTGAGCGTGTTCAGGGTGCTGCTTTGAGCGCTGTGTTGTCGCCATTGCAGAAGGTTCGGGATACCGATGCCTAGCAATATGGCAGCAACGGTTAAGCTGGTCAGTAGCTCGATCAAGCTGAAGCCTGCTGCATGTCGAGTACGAAAACTATTATTGATGAATAAAAAATGAGTGCTCATAATGCAGTTCCTTCTGCTTATTAATGAGAGTTGCAATTTATGGTGCTTATACGGCGTGCCCAGAATCCATTGATAGCCTTAGGCTAGCACACTCGAGTGCGGGCAAACAATCTGTAGTTAGCGGCAGCTGTTTCTTATTTAACGCGGTATATTTATGAGCTGCAGTAGGACTTAATAGGCAAGCTATTTGCCTACAAACGGCAGAATAACTATGATAGATTTTTATTGCTGAGGAAATACCGTCTAATGTCTGAATTCAGTTGGTTGTGGCACGATTACGAAACCTTTGGTGCTGACCCGGCAAGAGATCGGCCTTCGCAGTTTGCCGCCATTCGTACCAATGCGGATTTTAAAATCATCGCCGATCCGATAAGTATTTTTTGCCAGCCAGCGGCGGATTGTTTGCCGCAGCCACAAGCGTGTTTGATTACCGGTATTACACCTCAGCAGGCGCGGGCGGAAGGCGTATGTGAGGCTGAATTTATTCAGCGGGTGCACCATGAGTTAGCGCAAGCCAATACCTGCGCAGTGGGTTATAACAGTATTCGCTTTGACGATGAGGTTAGCCGCTATACGTTATATCGTAATTTTTATGATCCCTATGCGCGCGAGTGGCAAAACGGTAACTCGCGTTGGGATATTATCGATATGGTGCGTATCTGTCGGGCGTTGCGACCTGAGGGAATCAACTGGCCGGATCATGAAGATGGTACGCCGAGCTTTAAATTAGAGCATTTGACCGCCGCCAATGGCATCAATCATGAATCGGCCCATGACGCATTATCTGATGTGCACGCAACGATTGCCTTAGCCAAGTTGGTCAAGACCAAGCAGCCGCGCTTATTTGATTATCTGTTTAAGCTGCGTAACAAGCATGAAGTTTTTAAAATACTGAATGTTGCTGAACAAAAGCCGGTGTTACATTGCTCAGCGATGTTTTCTTCCGAACGTTTTTGCACCACTTTAGTGATGCCGTTGGCGATGCACCCGAGCAACAAAAATGCCGTTATCAGTTATGATCTGTCAGTTGACCCTACACCGTTGATCAGCTTAACTGTGGCAGAAATACAACAGCGGTTATACACGCCGAAAGCAGACTTAGCTGAAGGCGTTGCGCGGATTCCGTTAAAAACTATTCAAGCGAATCGCTGCCCAGTGTTGGCCACCACCCAGCTTTTGGACGAGACAGTAGCAACACGTATTCAACTGGATGTTGCGCAGGCGAGGTTACATTATAAGCAGTTGAAACAGGCTAAAGATTTGCCCAAAAAATTGGCAGAGGTGTTTGCGCAGCAAGAGTTTCCAGCGCGCACCGACCCTGATGTGATGCTCTATAGCGGTGGTTTTGCCAGTCAAAATGATAAAGAGACAATGTCCCAAGTCCGCAGCAGTTCGGCAGAGCAGCTCACTGAAAACAGTTTTTTCTTTGAAGATGATCGCTTTACCGAGATGCTATTTCGTTATCGTGCGAGGAACTATCCGCAGACCTTAAATGAAGATGAGCAGCTGCAGTGGCAGGGATTTTGCTATCAGCGACTCACTGAAGTAGATGGTGGCGGTAGCATCGTTATGGATGACTATTTACAGCAGGTACATAAATTACTGGAGCAGCCATCGATCAGCGAACGAGACCGGAAAATATTAGAGCAGCTGTTGGACTACAGCGATTCGGTGCTTGTTTAATGGCCGCGGACTGGTGGGTTTATATGGTGGAAACGGTTAAAGGCAAACTCTATACCGGCATTAGTACGGATGTTGAACGGCGCTTTCAAGAGCATCAGTCTGATCGCGCCAAGCAGGCCAAGTTTTTTCGTTCCGATGCGGCCAAAGCAGTGGTTTATAGAGAATGTTGCCAAGACCGCAGTGCGGCCAGTCGGCGCGAGGCGGCGATTAAAAAACTAAGTCGCCAACAAAAGTGCGCCTTGATTACTGTGCCGGATTAATGGTTGCCGTATCAGCTGAATCGGCTTTATTTAATACCTACTTGTACGAAATCCACTTCATAGCGACTAGCGTTTTTTATTGCTTGATAAACTTTGCTTTTTTTATAATTTTCTTTGATCATGCCGTTCAGCAGGCCTTCGGCGTTAAAATCTGGCGTTGAATGACGGTTGAGCTCAACGGGGTCGTTGAGCAAATGCGGGGCGCTCCAACGCAAAGATTGGCTATTTAAAATTTTAAGACAGGTTTCAGCGCTGCAAAACGTAGTTAGCGAGGATATTTCGTGGACTGCCTCGTTAGGTTTGCAATACAGGTTAGCCGTCAACACGGCTGAGAATAGAAAAACTACCTTTATATAAATAGCCTATTTTGGAGAACTTTCAATCACTTAGCCTACTTATGAGTGATTCCAAGTTATTTTTAACACATTCATGGCGATCTTTGCCCCAATCGCGCGCGCAGCCCTTTCCCCATCAATAGATAGCGGCGATAATAGACCCCGAAATTATGGATGCCATTGATGCCGTGCGGCCTGCGACACTCATTGCGGCGCCATTACTATTAAAAGCCACTATTGCCGGCTAGATAACAAGAGAGAGTTCTTTGCCTCATTCCAACAGTATTGAAGACAGACCCAAGAGTCGCGACTTGAACGTGCTTAGAACTATGGCCGGGTTTCTTAAACCGTATCGCTGGTATGTACTGGCAGCACTTTTTTCGCTGACGTTCACCGCGGCTATTACCTTGTCGATGGGGCAGGGCTTGCGGATGATGATCGATCAGGGTTTTGGTGAAGGCGCGGCGGCGGGACTAGACCAAACAATCGGTATTTTTATGGTGCTGGTGGTGCTGTTATCGATAGGTACCTTCGCGCGTTTTTATCTGGTGTCTTGGATTGGTGAGCGGGTCAGCGCTGATCTGCGTCGCGAAGTCTATAACCACGTAGTGGAATTGCACCCCGGTTTTTTTGAAACTAATTTAAGTGGCGAAATTCAATCGCGGATAACCACCGATACTACGCTGTTACAAACGGTGATCGGCTCATCCGTCTCGATGGCTCTGCGCAATGTACTGTTGTTTATCGGCGGTATTATCTTGATGTTTATTACCAATCCAAAATTAACCGGTATTGTATTGCTCAGCGTACCGTTGGTGATTGTGCCGATTATTGTATTTGGTCGTTATGTGCGTCGTTTGTCGCGCAGCAGTCAAGATAAAGTGGCAGCCTTTGGTGGCTTTGTTGGTGAGTCGATCAAGAACATTAAAATTGTGCAGGCCTTTAACCATCAGCAAAGTGACCGAGATATTTTTTCCAGGCAGGTCGAAGATGCCTTTGATGTGTCTATTCGCCGTATTAAACACCGTGCTTGGCTAACCTCGATTGTTATTGCGCTGGTGTTCGGTGCTATAGGTTATATGTTATGGGTCGGTGGTCACGATGTAATTGCCGGTAGAGTCAGCGGTGGCGAGCTGGCGGCGTTTATTTTTTATGCCTTGATGGTGGCCTTGTCGGTCGGCGTGATCAGTGAAGTTTATAGCGATTTGCAGCGCGCAGCGGGAGCCACTGAGCGGTTATTAGAATTAATGACGGCCGACAATTTGATTGTCGCACCTGAGCAACCTTTGCAGCTTCCTGAAAAGCCTAACGGCGCGTTGGCTTTTCATAATGTAAGTTTCAATTATCCGTCACGGCCGGATGTGCCGGCTGTCAATAATCTTTCCTTGGCTATTCCAGCCGGCGGCAGCTTAGCCTTGGTAGGTAGCTCCGGCGCCGGTAAGTCGACGTTGGTTGATCTCATCTTGCGGTTCTATGATGTGCAGCAGGGCAGTATTAGCTTTGATGGTATTGATATTCGCCAGCTAGACCCTTTAGAGCTGCGTAAACACATTGCCATCGTGCCACAGCAGCCGGTGCTATTTAGCGATACGGTGTTAGAAAATATTCGCTATGGCCGCCCCGAGGCGAGTGATGAAGAGGTTGCAGCGGCGGCCAAAGCCGCTTATGCCGATGAGTTTATTGCGGAGCTGCCCGATGGTTACCACAGTTTTGTTGGTGAAGCTGGCGTACGTTTATCTGGTGGCCAGCGCCAGCGTATCGCTATCGCGCGAGCAGTGTTGAAAGACCCTAAGTTATTATTGTTAGACGAGGCCACCAGTGCCCTCGATGCAGAGAGCGAATACAAAGTACAGCAGGCTCTGGAGCATTTAATGCAAGACCGGACCACGATTGTTATAGCACACCGCTTGGCGACGGTGGTTAATGTCGATAGGATTGCGGTGCTTGATCACGGTCAGTTGGAAACAACAGGTACCCATCAGCAACTATTAACCAGCTCGCCTTTGTATGCGCGTTGGGCGAGCTTACAATTTGGTGAGAATGACTCTTTTTCCAAAGTTGCAACTACCGCATCTGCTGTGGATGTAGCTCCGGTTGACATAGACCGCGCTAACTAAGTTAACAATAAATTGTATCTAAAAAGAGCCGCAATCATCAAAATAAAAAGGACAAGTCATTGAAATTTACCGGTAGTCATATTCTTTCGATTAGTCAGTTTGAGCGCGCAGACATTGACTTGATTTTTGAAGTTGCCGATCGCATGGCACCCTATGCTCATCGGCGTCAAGTGACCAAGGTATTGGATGGCGCCATTCTAGGTTCGATGTTTTTTGAGCCCAGTACCCGTACTCGAGTTAGCTTTGGCAGTGCCTTTAATTTATTGGGTGGTGAAGTGCGTGAAACCATAGGTTTTGCTTCATCGGCAATTGCCAAGGGTGAGTCTTTGTACGATACCGCGCGGGTATTGAGTGGCTACAGCGATGTGATAGCGATGCGTCACCCAGAGATCGGTTCAGTGGCAGAGTTTGCCGAAGCCAGTCGCGTGCCGGTAATGAATGGCGGCGATGGCGCCAACGAGCATCCCAGTCAGGCCCTATTAGATCTTTATACCATCAAAAAAGAGCTGCAGGGGCAGGGGCGTGGACTCGATGGTCTGCGTATTGCCTTAATTGGTGATTTAAAACATGGTCGTACCGTGCACTCATTGTGTAAATTACTGACGCTGTATAGCAATATCACCGTGTCGTTGATTGCCCCCACCGAATTACAAATGCCTGGCGAAATTGTTGAGCAAATGCGGCAAGCGGGTCTTACTGTAGTTGAGTCGGATGTGATGGAAGATCGTATCTCCCATGTTGATATTGCCTATTCAACCCGCATTCAAGAAGAGCGTTTTTCTAGCCAAGATGAGGCTGATTTATACCGCGGTCGCTACCGTTTGAATCAAGCCATTTATACCCGCTTTTGCGAACCCAATACGGTGATTATGCACCCGCTGCCTAGGGATTCACGAGCGGGTGCTAATGAACTCGATAACGATCTCAATGATAACCCCAATCTAGCGATATTCCGCCAAGCCGATAACGGTGTGTTGGTGCGCATGGCGCTGTTTGTATTGGTGCTAGATGTCGTTGATCAAGTGGACAAGTCTTCTCGTGAGATCAATTGGTATACCGGCAGTCGTTTTTAAGCGATGGCTGATTCTCCGTTAGATACCCCCCCGATATTTTCTCGCGCTGATGTTGAGCTGTTAGACGACAATTCGGCTTATCAGGGTTTTTTTCAAATTCGCTGTTTAAAATTGCGCCATCGTCTTTTTCAGGGTGGCTGGAGCGACACCATCAAGCGCGAATTATTTAAGCGCCATGATGCAGTTGGCGTACTACTGGTAGATCCGAAGCTGCAAGCCGTTGCCTTAATCGAGCAATTTAGAGTGGGTATGTACGGCAGCAAGCATGGTGAGCAGCAGCAGCATTCGCCCTGGTCGCTGGAATTAGTGGCGGGGCTTATCGATAAAGATGAAGTGCCGGCAGAGGTCGCAGCCAGAGAATCGGAAGAAGAGGCGGGCACGGTGATTAAAGCCTTAGCGCCGATTGCCGAATTTTATTCCAGCCCTGGTGGCAGTAACGAATATTTTTATCTGTTTGCTGGTTTGGCCGACCTCAGCACTGCCGGCGGCATCCATGGTTTGGTTGAAGAGGGTGAAGATATCCGGGTACATGTCGTAACGTTGCCTGTACTTTGGCAGTTGTTGGAGCAGGGCAAACTCAATAATGCCCATACGTTGATTGCGGTACAGTGGTTGAAAATGCATTACCTGTCCTTGCAGCAGCGCTGGCTTTGAAGGCGCTGGCTACTTTAATGACTTGCGCTTTCAGGGTGTGCAATAGCTGCTAGACTTGAGACAGTAATATGGCGAGGCCAGCGATGATATACATACGCTTGCAACTACTCAAATATAACAACAGGAACCGCCTTGTCAGCGCCAGAAACCAACACCGCTCCCCCGCAACCCCCTAGCGCCGCTAAAGGCTTGCTTAAGTCTAGCCTGGTGGTGGGCTTGATGACCATGTTGTCGAGGGTGTTAGGGCTGGCAAGAGATGTGGTGATTGCCCACTTTATTGGTGCTGGCGCCGCCGCCGATGCTTTTTTTGTCGCCTTTAAAATCCCTAATTTTATGCGCCGTTTATTTGCCGAGGGCGCTTTTTCGCAAGCCTTTGTACCGGTGTTATCTGAATATCGTGAGCAGCGCAGTTTTGCTGCGGTGCATGCACTGATCAATCGGGTGGCGGGGGTGCTCGGGGGTTCGCTATTATTGGTGACCAGCTTAGCGGTGATCGGCGCGCCGGTTATTAGTAGCGTATTTGCCCCTGGTTTTGCGCTGGCTGATGACCCGTTACGTTATCAGCTAACCACCGATATGATTCGGGTAACCTTCCCCTATTTACTCTTGGTATCTCTGACCGGATTTTGTGGCGCGGTGCTCAATAGCTATGGCCGTTTTGCAGTGCCGGCATTCACCCCTGTGCTGCTCAATATATCGCTAATTATGGCGGCGGTATTCGGCGGTCCTTACTTTGATGAGCCTGCGTTTGCTTTGGCCTGGGGGGTGTTGTTGGCGGGCATTATCCAACTCACTTTTCAGCTGCCGTTTATGCATCAGCTGCGACTATCTCCCAAGCCCCACTGGGACTTGAAAGACGAAGGTGTTAAGCGGATTTTGACGCTAATGGTACCCGCGTTGTTTGGTGTGTCGGTTAGCCAAATCAATTTGCTGCTAGATACCGTGCTGGCATCGTTCTTACCCCTTGGCAGTGTCTCTTGGTTGTATTATTCCGATCGTTTAGTGGAGTTGCCGCTTGGCGTCTTTGCCATTGCCATCAGCACGGTGATTTTACCCACTTTGTCGCGCCAGCAATCTAATCGTTCTGCGCAGGCGTTTCGTGCGACGCTGGATTGGGCAATACGTTCGGTAATGTTGATCGCTATACCGTCGGCGGTGGCGTTAATTATTTTAGCAGAGCCGATTCTAATGACCTTGTTTCAGTACGGTAAGCTTACTGTCAATGATGTCCATATGGCCTCGTTTAGTTTGCAGGCCTATGCCCTCGGTTTGGTCGCCTTTATGCTGATCAAGGTGCTGGCGCCGGGTTATTTCTCCCGCCAAGATACTAAAACACCGGTTAAAATAGGCATTATCGCGATGGCCGCCAATATGGTGTTAAATATTGCCTTCGTGCTGCCATTGCATTATTACTGGCAGCTCGGGCATATAGGTTTGGCGTTGGCCACATCGGTCTCGGCGATGCTCAACGCTGGGTTGTTATATCGCGGGCTGCGTCAGCAGCAGGTGTATAGCCCGCTGGCAGGCCTAGGGCCGACAATACTGCGCTTGCTAATCGCCGCCGGCGCTATGGCTGTCACCTTAGTCGTATTATTACCCGGCTTGGATCAATGGATTAGTTGGCTGTGGTGGCAGCGGGCGATTAATATTGTTTGGCTCTGTACTGCCGGTGCGGGCTGCTATTTTGGGGTGTTGGCCTTAGTCGGTGCCAGAGCACATCATTTCCGCGCAGATGTCAGCACAAGCCATTGATTTAGTTTATAATAACTCCGAATTTTAGACTAATTCTTTTGAGTAGACTGGACTCCATGGAGCTTATCCGCGGCTTACAAAATTTACGGCCTCGACATCGGGGTTGTGTCACCACTATTGGTGCCTTTGATGGCGTACATCATGGGCATCAGGCAGTGCTGCGTCAGCTGATGGACAAATCCAAGTCCTTAAAGCTGCCATCGGTGGTGGTTTTGTTTGAGCCGTTGCCAAGGGAGTATTTTGCTCCCAAGCAGGCTGCTGCTCGGCTGATGAGCTTTCGAGAAAAGTTTCAAGCCTTAAAAGAGCTCGGTATTGATCGTGTTTTGCGGATACCGTTTACCTCCACCTTTCGTGAAATTGGTGCGCCAGAATTTATTCATAAGGTATTCGTCGCTGGTTTAGCGGCGCGTTATATTATTGTTGGTGATGACCTGCGCTTTGGCCGTGATCGCGGTGGTGACTTTGAATTGTTAAAAGCCGAAGGCGGTGTTTATGGCTTTGATGTGGTGGCCACATCAACCTTTGCCATTCATCAAGAGCGGGTTAGCAGTACTCGGATTCGCAAAGCCTTGGCTGATGCTGATTTTAATTTGGCAGAAGAATTATTAGGTAAGCCTTATAGTATTTCTGGTCGGGTGATCGTGGGCCGGCAATTGGGCCGCCAGTTGGATGCGCCGACCGCCAACTTACAGTTACATCGTTTGCGCTCGCCGTTGACAGGCGTGTTTACGGTTGAGGTTGAAATCGATCAGCAACTCTATAAGGGCGTTGCTAACGTTGGCACGCGGCCAACGGTTGATGACAGTTTAACGGCGATTTTAGAAGTTCATATTTTGGACTTTAATCGCGATATCTATGGCAAAAATATTAAAGTGATTTTTCATAAGAAAATTCGCGATGAGAAAAAATTTGATTCAGTGGAAGTGCTGAAACAGCAAATACATCAAGATATAACTATCGGACGCCAATTTTTTAGCGCCGATTAAATTAGTTAGTAGTTTACTATTAGGTCAGTTGAAACCAGCATGAGCGATTACAAACCCACGTTAAACCTGCCAAAAACCGCGTTCCCAATGAAAGCCAACCTGGCCCAACGGGAACCCGCAATGCTAAAGCGCTGGCAGCAGAATGAGCTCTATCAAAAAATCCGTGAGGCAAGCAAAGGTCGTCCGCAATTTATTCTGCATGATGGCCCTCCATATGCCAACGGCGATATTCATATTGGCCATGCTGTTAATAAAATCATTAAAGATATGATTGTGAAATCCAAAACCATGAGTGGTTTTGATGCCCCCTATGTGCCAGGTTGGGATTGTCACGGTCTGCCAATTGAATTAAACGTTGAGAAAAAAATTGGCAAGGCGGGTGTTAAAGTTGAACCTTCCGTATTCCGAACCAAGTGCCGGGAATACGCACAAAAGCAGGTTAACGGTCAAAAGAAAGACTTTATCCGTTTAGGTGTATTAGGCGATTGGGAAAATCCATACCTGACCATGAACTTTCAAAATGAAGCGGATATCATTCGTACTTTGGGGAAAATAGCCGGCAACGGACACCTGCAAAAAGGCTTTAAACCAGTGCATTGGTGTATGGATTGTGGCTCTGCCTTGGCGGAAGCAGAAGTTGAATACAAAGATAAAATCTCACCATCAATAGATGTAGCCTTTAACATTGTTAACCGCGCTGAAGTGTTATCGGCCTGCGGCATCAGCGGCGATGTAGACGGCAGCGTTGGGTTAGCCATTTGGACCACAACGCCTTGGACCTTACCCGCTAATTTAGCGGTCAGCTTACACCCTGATTTTGATTATGTCTTAGTTGCTTTTAATCAAGACGGTCAGCAAAAAAATGTATTACTGGCCGAAGATCTACTTGAAAGTGTAATGGCACGTATCGGCGTTGAGTCTTTTTCTATCATGGGTCGTTGTAAAGGCGCCGCCCTTGAACGTCAGCCCCTGCAACATCCTTTTTATGATCGTCAGGTCCCTGTGATTTTAGGTGATCACGTTACTACCGAAGCGGGTACTGGCGCTGTACATACAGCCCCCGGTCATGGTGTCGACGATTTTAACGTTGGCCAACAATACGGCTTAGAGGTTTATAACCCGGTAGGCTCAAACGGTGTTTACTTGCCCGAGACAGAGCTATTTGCCGGTCAGCATGTATTGAAAGCTAACAGCGTGATTGTCGAAACCTTAAAAGAGCACGGAGCTCTATTGCATCATGAAGATTATGAGCATAGCTATCCCCATTGCTGGCGCCACAAATCGCCTATTATATTTAGAGCGACACCGCAGTGGTTTATCTCTATGCATCAAAACGGTTTGTTGACAAAAGCCTTGGCTGAAGTTGAAAAAACTGAATGGATACCTGGGTGGGGTAAGGCTCGTATAGATTCAATGATTAATGATCGTCCCGATTGGTGTGTGTCTCGGCAGCGTACCTGGGGTGTTCCGATTGCTTTATTTATCCATAAAGAAACGGCAGAGCTCCACCCTGAGAGCCAGCGCCTTGTAGAAGAAGTTGCTCTGCGCGTTGAGCAAAAAGGTATTGATGCCTGGTTTGAAATGGACGCTGAAGAATTGCTCGGTGATGACGCCAGTGACTACGAAAAAGTCACCGACACATTAGATGTATGGTTTGACTCCGGTGTCACACACGCCTCTGTATTGGATCGTCGTGATGGCTTACGTTCCCCCGCTGATTTATACATGGAAGGCTCTGATCAACACCGAGGTTGGTTCCAGTCGTCACTATTAACCTCAGTAGCAGTGAATGGGCATGCCCCTTATAAGCAAGTATTAACTCACGGCTTTACCGTTGATACTGAAGGGCGAAAAATGTCCAAGTCGATTGGTAACACCATTGCACCACAGTCCGTGATGAACTCCATGGGCGCGGATGTTTTGCGTTTATGGGTTGCGGCTACTGACTACCGTAATGAAATGACAGTTAGTGACGAAAACTTTAAGCGTACAGCTGATTCTTATCGCCGTATTCGTAATACAGCACGTTTCTTATTATCTAATATGAGTGGTTTTGAGCCCGATATGCACTTAGTGGCAGCTGAAGATATGCTGGCACTTGACCGCTGGGCTTTAGATGCGGCGGCGCGCCTACAAGAAGAAATTATCGCGGCCTATGAGTCGTATCAGTTTCACCTGGTGTATCAGAAATTGCATAATTTTTGCGTAGTGGAACTGGGCGGTTTTTATCTTGATATTATCAAGGACCGACAGTACACGACACAAGCGGATAGTCTCGCGCGCCGTTCAGCGCAAACCGCGCTTTACCATATTATAAGAGGAATGGTGCGCTGGATTGCACCGATCACCAGTTTTACGGCCGATGAATTATGGCAGTTTATTCCTGGCGAAACTCAGGAGTCAGTATTTTTAAGTCAGTGGTACGACGGACTGCAAACCTTAGATGATGATGCCGAAATGGGTGCCGATTATTGGCAGACGCTGATGGCGGTAAAAACTGCTGTCAATAAAGAGTTAGAAAGTAAGCGTGCTGAGGGCTTGATTGGTGGTAGCTTAGAGGCTGAAGTTACCTTGTATTGTAGTGACGACTTATCGCAGCAATTACAAAAACTGGGCACCGAGTTGCGCTTTACCTTAATCACAACCAGTGCGGATGTTCGGCCACTAGCGGAATCTGCCAATGCCGCATCTACCGACGTTGATGGTTTGGAGGTGGCTGTGGTGCAAAGTGAGCATACTAAATGTACCCGCTGCTGGCATCACCGCGAAGATGTAGGTTTGGATAGTACGCACCCAGAGTTGTGCGGCCGTTGTATTGTTAACGTGGATGGCGATGGCGAAGTTCGTTACTTTGCCTAGTACTATGGCTGTAGCCATAGTCAGAGTTGATACCGTGCTAATGAAAGAGTCAGTAATCAGAACATGAAAAAACATAGCTTTATCGCATTACTAATAGCGGTTGTGATTATTTTGCTAGATCAATGGACTAAGTCCTTGGCTAGCGAGCAGTTGGTCTATGGCTTACCTGTTGAGATTTTTCCAGTTTTTAATTTAACGTTAATGCATAACACTGGTGCTGCGTTTAGTTTTTTAGCCGATGCCGGTGGTTGGCAGCGTTGGTTTTTCACTGCCGTCGCTCTGATTATTAGTATTATATTAGTGGTTTGGTTATGGCGTTTAAAAGCCAATGAAAAATTAATGCTGATCAGCCTGAGTTGCATTTTAGGTGGTGCCATCGGTAACCTTTGGGACCGAGTAGCGCTGGGTTATGTGGTGGATTTTATTTCTGTGCATTACAATGATTGGTACTTTCCGGCCTTTAATATTGCCGATTCGGCAATCACTATTGGTGCCGGTTTGATGATTCTGGATATGCTGATCAATCCCGACAAACAAACAAGTTCCGAGAAACAACAATCATGAAGCAAACCGTTATTGGCGCCGACAGTCGGGTGACGTTGCATTTCTCTCTCAGTTTTGAGGATGGCACGGTGATAGACTCGACCTTCGACAAGCAACCCGCCAGTTTTACCATAGGCGATGGCAGTTTATTAATCGGTTTCGAGACGAAACTACAAGGCTTAACCGCAGGCCAAAAAAACGAATTTATTATTTCACCAGAACAAGGTTTTGGTCAGCCTAACCCGAACAACGTGCAGCAGTTTAGCCGCAAGGACTTTGCCGATGATGTTGAACTGACAGAAGGTTTAGTGATTTCCTTTGCCGACGCTAGCCAGTCAGAATTACCAGGAGTGGTTAGGTCAGTTGAGGCTGATGTAGTGATGGTGGATTTTAATCACCCCTTAGCCGGCCGTAACATTGTATTTAAGATCGATATTATTGAAGTAGAGGCGGCTAGCTCTAATGATTTCTAACAGCGAAATAACGCATACAACAACTAATGCAAGAATTAAGCTGGCCAACCCGCGCGGTTTTTGTGCGGGCGTTGATCGCGCTATCGAGATTGTTAATCGCGCTTTAGCGGTATTCGGTGCGCCGATTTATGTGCGTCATGAAGTAGTGCATAACAAATTTGTTGTCGATGACCTGCGCGACCGTGGTGCCATATTTGTCGATGAGTTGGACGAAGTACCCGACGGTGTCATTGTTATTTTCAGTGCTCATGGTGTCTCCCAAACGGTGCAACTTGAAGCCCAGCAGCGCGGTTTAAAAGTTTTTGATGCGACCTGCCCACTAGTGACAAAAGTGCATATGGAAGTGGTGAAGTATTCGCAAGAAGGGTATGAATGTGTGCTGATTGGTCATAAGGGACATCCGGAAGTTGAAGGTACTATGGGTCAATACGATCATGCTCTCGGTGGTAATATTTATTTGGTGGAAGACGTCGAGCAAGTTGAGTCATTGACCGTCGCCAATCCTAATTTACTGTCTTATGTTACCCAAACTACTTTATCGATGGATGATACGGCACAGGTTATTGATGCTTTACGCGATAAATTTCCCTATATTGAAGGGCCTCGTAAGGACGATATTTGCTATGCGACTCAAAACCGGCAAGACGCGGTTAAGCAGTTAGCCGATGATTGTGACTTGGTATTAGTGGTGGGCTCGCCCAATAGTTCGAACTCAAATCGCTTGAGTGAGTTGGCAGCAAGAATGGGCTGCGAGTCTTATCTGATTGACTCTGCCGAAGATATCGATCCAGTTTGGCTGGCCGGTAAAAGCAATATTGGGATCACCGCTGGCGCGTCAGCACCCGATGTATTGGTGCGGCAGGTGATTGACGGTTTGTGTCAATTGGGTGCGCAAGCGCCCCAGGAAATGCAGGGTCGGGCCGAGGATATTACTTTTTCACTGCCGCGAGAATTACGTTTAACCACTGTCGAATAGTGCCTTAGCATCACATGATGGAAAAAAACTAGTCACTGTCTAAATCTAATTTTTTTAATCGATGACGAATCTGGCGAAATGAAATGCCCAGTAATTCGGCGGCGGCAGTTTTATTCCAGCGGGTTTTTTCGAGCGCAGCTAAAATCGCATCCTTCTCCATATGCTCTAAAAACTCATCGAGATTGCCAAAGGCTTGCTCTGGCTCGCTGCTGCTATAGATTGGACTATTTTTTTCCGCTGGGCTTTTGTGGCTGAGTTGTAAATCATGCAGATGTATAGCGCTGCCTTCACACAGAGTAAAGGCGCGTTCCAAGGTGTTTTCTAGTTCGCGGACATTGCCAGGGAAGGGGTATTCAAACAGTGCAAGGCTCGCTTCTTTGCTCAACATTGGTTTGTCCAATTGCCATTCATCGGCGAGCTTTTGCAGGGCAAAGTCTGCTAATAAAGCAATATCCTGTTGTCGCTCGCGCAGTGCCGGAACATTCAATTCAATCACGTTGATGCGATAGAATAAATCATTGCGAAAGCGTTCTGCTTCGACTTCCTTAGCAAGGTCTTTATGGGTGGCGCTAAGAATGCGTAGGTCAACGGGAACCTCTTCATTAGAACCGACTTTACGAATGGCTTTTTCTTGAATGGCCCTTAATAACTTAACCTGCATCGGCAATGGCAGGTCGGCGACTTCGTCCAAAAATAAGGTGCCGCCTTGAGCAGCTTCAAATAAACCAATTTTATTGTCTATCGCGCCGCTAAAGCTGCCTTTGATATGGCCGAAAAACTCGCTTTCCATAAGTTCCGAGGGTATAGCGCCGCAGTTAACAGGAATAAATGGGTAGCTGTTACGTGGCCCATTGGCATGGATTAAGCGGGCTACTACTTCTTTACCGCTGCCTGATTCGCCGCTGATATAAACTGGCGCTTGGCTACGTGAAAGTTTAGCTATTTGTGTGCGTAAGGACTTTATTGCTGGCGCATTGCCAATCAGTTGCACTTGCGAGGTAGATGCAATTTGTTCGGTGTTATCAGTGACTTTTAAAGCGCTATCAATCAACACGCGCAGGCGCTCGATATCAATGGGTTTATTCACGAAATCAAATGCGCCTGCTTTTAAAGCGGCAATCGCGATTTCGGTACTGCCAAAGGCGGTAATCATAGCGACAGGGATATGTGAATAGTGCTGCTGGATGTGTTCGATAATTTCTAGGCCTTTGCCGTCGGGCAGCTTCATATCTGTTAGGCATAGGTCATAATGTTTACTGGCTAATAGTTGCAGCGCGCTTTGCACATTTTCGGCGCTGTCGGTGTTAAGACCCATACGACTAATGGTAATGTCTAATAGCTCGCGGATATCAGGCTCGTCATCAATGATCAGTACGCGCTTTTTAGTCATGTTGTTGTTTAACTCTTCAATTTATTGTATGGCGGTGGCTTGATAGCTTATCCCTGCTCGGGATAAATTCGCCGGTCAGGGTGTGGAAAACTTATCCTAAAACAGCTTTTTGCCTGGTCTGTTTTTTCCTTTTCTGGTGAACCCCAGCTGTTTAAAGGTTGCCTCCATAGATAATCTAATCTGGCCTCATTGGCTTCGCACAACTCTCGTGAAATATATAAGCCCAAACCACTGCCTTTGGTTTCGGTAGTATAAAACGGCTCGAATAATTTTTCTCTATCGCTATCGGCAACACCTGGTCCATCGTCAATTATATCCAATAGCGTTAACTGTGTGTTGGGATTGGTATGGATATAAAATAACAAGCTGGCATTACCGGTATGTTGTTTGCTGTAGCGCAAGCCGTTTTGCGCCAAGTTACTAATAACCTGATTTAGCTGACTAGTATCGACGGTTACCAGTTGTGTATTTTTAGCATCCCCCGATAACAATCTTATCGAATATTGAGGGTGGTCTATGTTGTCAAATTCATCAATGAATTGTTGCAGCCAATCCTGTAATACAACTTTTTCAGGGTTGGGTGCACTGCGTCGCGACAGTTGTAATACATTCTCGATGACACCATTCATTCGTTTTGAATGATTTTTTACAATTTCGCAAAGTCGTTGATCAGCACGGGTCAATTGTTCAGATTCTTCTAATAATTGCGCAGCGTGGCTAATAGCGCCTAAAGGATTACGAATTTCATGGGCAATACTGGCGGTAAGTCGGCCTAGTGAGGCCAGTTTCATTTGTTGAGCTTGTTGGGCCAGTCGCCGATTATCTTCCAGAAAAATCAGTGTGTCAGAGCTGTTATCACTGAGTGCGGAAAAACTGGCATGTAATTCTGGACTCGAATCATTGGCTCTAAAGGTCGGGCTGAGAAATTGTGGGCTTTGTTGCCAGTGCCTAAATTGTGTCATCAGTTCTGGCTGCAGAAAAACCATACTACTGTTATCGATGGTATTCAGTTTTGGATCAGCCAATAGTTCACTGGCGGCAGAGTTGGCTAATTGGATCAGGCCATTGTCATTGATCACAATAATACCGGTACGCATGCGCTGTACAATACTTTGGTTGAGGGATTGTAATTGGCTGAGATCGCGGCCCCGTTGCTCGGCAATTTGTTGCGCACCACGAATTCGATTTGCCAAGTGTTGAATCAGAAAGGCTGTAATGAAAAGTACCAGACCCAGCAAACCGGTTGGTAGAAAGCTGGAAACATCTAACTGCTTATCATTGATGAGTCGAATGGTGTCGGCGAGTATCGCTAAGCTGGCCATAGAGGCGGTTAACAGTGCCAACTGTACGCGCAGCATCATGCTACTGGCGGCGACAATCACCACCAGTAATAAGCCGATACCACTGGTCACTCCACTACTGCTATCAACCATAATGGTGATGCAAAGGATGTCGATGAAAAAGTTGGCAAACAATTGCTGGCTGTTCAGTGGTTTTTTTCTAGGTAGCAAGGCTATAAAAACAATGATATTAGCGAAGCAATAAAAACTAGTGATAGCAGTGAAGAGTTGCGGATTGAGGCTGCCGACGATTGGATTGCTGGTGCTTAATGAATAGGTGAGCAGCAAGGCGGCGCTGAGCAATATTCGATATAGGGTATAAGTTTTGATTAATGCGAGACTTTGCTGCGCATTATTATTGAGGTTTATTTGCGGTTGTTTCATTTAATCAACTTAACAGTGGCCGTTTGCTTGGCATAAGACTATGCCAAGCGTTGCTGTTTAGTTTAGCAGCTGCGAGAAATTCTATCTTTAGATTGCTGCTAATAACCAACTTTGCTGAAGCGGCGGCGAGCAATGCACAAACAGTAATCAGCTTAGTCGTAAATAGTCGGGATCGGCAGGCGCTTGTGCTGGGTTTTTTTGTAGATAGTTTCGATGCGCTCAGCGACCAAGTCTGAGACAGGCTTAGCTTCTAAATAATCATCCAATTGATCATAGCTGACACCTAAGGCTTGCTCATCGGCTTTTTGTGGCGCTAAACATTCTAAGTCGGCGGTCGGGGTTTTTTCGACTAATTGCTGCGGTACGCCGAGAGTACTAGCCAGTTGACGAACCTGGCGCTTGCTGAGGCCAAACAGCGGCGCTAAATCACAGGCACCGTCACCCCACTTGGTAAAAAAGCCGGTGATGTTTTCCGCCGAATGGTCGGTGCCCAACACTAAACCCTGTTGCATGGCGGCAATATCATATTGAATAGCCATGCGTGTTCTAGCTTTAACATTGCCTTTGGCGAAATCTGACAAGGTTGTGTCGTCGTCTAATAGATTAGCGCTTTGTAAGGCCCCTAGGGCTGCTTCATGGATACCATCGACACCAGCTTTGATGTTGGCTGTGACGCTTTGCGAAGGCTTTATAAAGGCAATAGAGGCTTGTGCATCATCTTCGTCTGCTTGTACGTCATAGGGTAATCGTACGGCAATAAATTTATAGATGGGTTGCTCTGATTGCAGGTTTAATTGATCAACCGCTAGCTGAGCCAAGCGGCCCGTGGTGGTTGAATCTATGCCTCCGCTGATGCCCAGCACCAAAGATTTGGCGCCACTGTTGCTTAATATCTTTTTAATAAAATCTACCCGCCGACTAATTTCATAGTCGACATCAATCACTGGCAGAACCTGCATTTCTTTAAGGATGTTAGAGCGAAGCATAAAGGGTCTCGGTAAAATTGTGCTACTGCAGTTTAGATTTGTTACATACCCGTATACGTACCGGCTTATAGGTCGGATTATACAGTGTTGTTCAGTCCCTTATTATTAGCATATAGCTTGCTACTGTAAATACACTAGCGATTAAAAGTTGTGGTCCAGCCTGATTCTCAAAAAACGAGGATGGCGGGGCAAACCTGCGTCGGTGAAGCCAGAATAGCGGTAACTAATCATGCTGCCAATAGCTGGCGGCTGAGCCCGCAATTTATCTGTTAAACCGCTGCCAAGATAAAAGCGTTGTCCTTGCGGAGTCTCCATCAGCATTGAGCCGACTAAGCCCTGATACTTACCCTTACCAGCTTTGTAATCGATTACCCGTGCTTCGGTATCATAATAAGGCTTTAATTTCAGTAAATCCAGTTGCCGTCCAGCTCGATAGAGAGCTGCACCGCGATGCAGCACAAGACCTTCTCCTCCCAACCTAACAATGTCATTAAGTTTGGCTTGCAACGCTTTCTCGCTGGCTATTTTATATTGCGCGATAAGTTGGATGGACTTATCAATTGGTTCTTGGCGGCTAGTTGGCAATAACTGTTGTAGCTGCCGTAAGCGTTGGTCGAAGGGCTGAAGGCTGTTGGGCAGATCAAACACCATGTAACGAATTAGCAGCCATTCGGTGTCTATTGGTTGTTGTTTGCGGACAATGCTAACTGTCTGTTGAAAGCGTCCACGGCCACTCCATAACTCACCGTCTAAAGCTCTGTTTGGTAGTTGCTTGATAAACCATTGCGGCGCATGGATGGGGTTGCCACCACGTGAGATTAATTGTTGGCCGTTCCAATAGGCGCGTACGCCGTCGAGCTTCTCGCTGACCCAATAGTCATTAAGGTCAATGTTACTGTGGTAGTTAGTGGCGAGTGTCAGTGCTGGTGGGGTTGCTCCTATGCTAAGGTTACTTGTTAGCAGCAATAGCAAGCTATAAGTCGTAAGCATAAACTGTCGATAATGCATGGCGTACTTCCTATCCTTGGAGGTTATGTCATAGTTATAGCGGCATCCTGCCGCTATTTTTTAGCGATTTAAATAGTCGGCTCGGTTGTCAAACTTGGGTGGCTCACTCTGATCAAACAGGCCAAAAGTCGCTTTGTTTAGCCAAGAACCTTCGGTTTGAGCGATGGTGAATTTGCTAATGAACTGGCCATTTTCATCCAATGACGGGTGCTGTGGGAAATTCTTGATAAGTACCGACAGCGAATCATTTGCGAGATCGTCGAGTTCCAATAGTTGATAAGCTTGAATCATTACCGCCAAACCATCGGCGGTAGCGGGAGTTTGTGGGAAATTTTCAACCACATAGCGGCCACGGTTAGCGGCAGCCATATAGCCCCCACGTTTAAAATAATAATTGGCGACGTTGATTTCATAGCGAGCTAGGCGGGCGCGCAGGTAAACCATGCGGGCTTTGGCATCTGCGGCATAAGGGCTATTGGGGTAGCGACCTAGTAATTGACGGAAATCTTCAAACGATTGCAATGCAGCACCGGGGTCACGCTGGGTCATATCCGTGGGTAGAAAGCGGTTGAGAAAGCCTTCACCTTCGGAGTAATTGGCTAAACCTTTTATGTAAAAGGAGTAATCAACATTGGGATGCTGCGGGTGTAGGCGAATAAAACGGTCGGCGGCGGCAATCGCAGCTTCTGGTTCATAGCTGCGATAGTGGGCGTATATGATCTCTAACTGCGCCTGCTGAGCATAGGGGCCAAAAGGGTAGCGAGCCTCTAAAAGTTGTAAATTTCTGACCGCGAGCTGAAAACTTTCGTTTTTGAGGTTTTTTTGGGCCTGCTCATAAAGCTCCTTTTCGGTCATGTTTTGAGGTTTGTCATCGTCAGATGAGCAACCGGCCAGGGCCGCCAATAGACAGGCAGTTATAAAAAAAGCTTTAACAACGGTGTTCATGCAGCGGTTTCCGAGTATTCGTAGACAATAGGACCAGCTTCGACAATAGTATTCGTTTATAGTGCGTCACCAGCGAGTACGTATTTAAACATAGCCGCCGGTAGTCATAAAGCGAACATATCAGGAATTTTAATGGCAGAGCACATCGAATTAACTGCAGAGGTCCCCGTGGAGTTCTGCGGCACCCGGCTTGATCAGGCGGCAGCACAATTATTTCCCGATTATTCTCGGGTCAGACTGCAATCCTGGATCAAAAGCGGAGAGCTGAAAGTTGATGGCGAGATCTGGAAACCACGTGATAAATTAGTCTCTGGCGAGCAATTGGTGTTGCTGGCAGAAGTGGAAGACGAGGAGCGCTGGTTGGCAGAAGATATTGCGATTGATGTGGTTTATGAAGATGACGCCATATTGGTGATCAATAAGCCCGCTGGTTTGGTTGTTCACCCGGGGGCAGGAAATGCCAGCGGTACTTTACTTAATGCCCTGCTAGCGCATTGCCCAGATTTGGCCAGTGTGCCACGCGCCGGCATCGTCCACCGCTTAGATAAAGATACTACCGGCTTAATGGTGGTGGCAAAAACCTTGTCCGCGCAAAATCATTTAGTCAATCAATTACAGTCCAGAACCGTGAGCCGAGAATATGAAGCGGTGATATTTGGTCAGCTTACAGGTGGTGGTAAAGTAACGGCAGATCTTGGCCGCCACCCTAGGCAGCGTCAGAAGATGGCGGTGACTGAGTTGGGCGGTAAAGAGGCGATTACCCACTACCGTTTATTGCGTCGCTTTGATAACCATTGCCATATCCGCTGTATGCTGGAAACCGGTCGCACTCACCAAATTCGCGTCCATATGGCGCATATCAAACATGCGCTTATTGGCGACCCGCTATACGCTGGTCGCCCGAGAATCCCCAAAGGTGCCAGTGAAGAATTAATTATTATGCTGCGGGGTTTTGGTCGGCAGGCTTTGCATGCCCGGCGCTTATCGCTGATTCACCCGACCACTGATGAAGAAGTCGGCTGGGAGAAACCACTGCCGGCTGATATGGTCGAGTTACTGGCCCTATTAGAGCGCGAAGACAGTGAAGGCTGAGATTGGTCTAGCTGCCGACAGTTATGTAACCGTCGATTGGCCAGCACCATCTCATATTGTTGCCCTTACCACGACTCGTATTGGCGGCATCAGTTTACCCCCCTATGACAGTTTCAATCAGGCTTACCATGTCGGTGATGACGCTGAAAGCGTGCTCGCTAATCGACTACAGTTGTTGCAACATTGCCCTGATCTAGAGCAAATTCAGTGGTTAGATCAAATTCATAGCGCTATTGCGGTGCCGGCAACAGCCGACAGCGTTCCGAGCGCTGATGCTAGTTATAGTGATCGGTTAGGTGTTGCTTGTGCGGTGATGACAGCAGATTGCTTGCCGTTGTTGGTCTGCGATAAAGCGGGCCAACAAGTTGCCGCGATTCATGCCGGTTGGCGAGGGTTGCAAGCGGGCGTAATTGACTCCACCTTGGCGAATTTTAATACCGCCGCTGAAGATTTGCTGGTGTGGTTGGGCCCGGCCATTAGCCAGCCGTATTTTGAGGTCGGCGGAGACGTGCGGCTGCAATTTATGCAATGGCCTATGGATAGCGAGCTGATTGAGCAGGCTTTTGTTAGTAACCCGCAACGGCCGGGCCATTATTTTGCTGACCTTTATCAACTGGCGCGATTAAATCTACAAGCTTTGGGTGTTAGCCAAATATACGGTGGTGATTATTGTAGTTTTGCTGACAGTACACGGTTTTATTCTTATCGGCGCGAGGCTGTTATTGGTCGTATGGTGTCGATGATTTATAAGCGAGCGTAGTTTTGGTTGGGTGTTTCGTTATTGCGTTGCCGCCATGCTCAGTTCTGTTCAGCTGCATCGGTTGATAACCCACGCCCTCTGAAGCTATACAGAACTGAGCCTGGCTGGATCTTTTGATTCTGATAGTCATAAATTGATGGGGTGTGCACCGAGCTAGCGAGCTGAGTTGCTGGACCCGTTAAAGGGCGTGGGGTTCCAACCGATAACGGGTTCAG
>JBNMPW010000004.1:0-53506 GCA_051277205.1 Oceanicoccus sp.
GCCACTGCCAAACCGGCAATGATTTACACCGGTTATGCTGCCTGTAAATGGCTGCATGGCGACATGCTTCAGCGCACCATGATGATGCTGTTAGCACTCACCGGCAGTACAGGTGTGGTCGGCGGTGGCTTGCAATTTTCTAACGCGCCAAAAACTCGCGGTCTATTATCTTTCGCCTTTGCAGATGTTGGCCCCGGCCTACGTATCGTCTCCGGTACCACTTGGGATTACGACCAGGGCAATATGAAAGAAATGACCGCACGCAACTACGGTCAAGAGCTAGCCGACGACTATGACGAGAAGTACCAACACAGTGTCGATGAAGGTTGGTTCCCAGAGTTTGGCCGCAAGCCATGGAAGATGGGGTTTTTTGCCGGTAATAATGGCGCTAACTGGCGCGCTTCTGGAGATCAATGGCGAGAAAGCGCATTCGGCAAACTGGAAACCATAGTCTCGTTAACCCCTGATGCCAGCATGACCTCGCACTATGCTGATTATGTATTACCGATCGCCCATCACTATGAACGAGTTGACATCGTGATGCAGGCGCGCACACCTTATGTACAAATCGTTGATGAAGCGGTTAAACCCTTAGGTGAATCAGTTGACGACTGGGAAGCCTTTAACCGTTTATCAATCGCCATTCAACGGCGCGCCATCGAACGTGGCATTGCCGCCTTCAGTGATAATGTCGATGGCCGCACAGTACGCCGCGACTTCACCCGCACCCATGATCTATACACCATGAACGGCCAAGTCACTAGCACCAAAGATATCGTGCAGTACTTGATAAACACCACGCCGGGTATTCCCAAAATGTCCTATGAGGAGTTTGCCGCCAAGGGGATTGTTCGTCTTGAAGGCTCAGACGGTCCCGCTTGGAATGATGAGGCCTCGCCTTATCACTCTGAAATTTACGACAGTGTGAATAAAAAAATCCCTTACGAAACCCTTACTGGGCGCCAGCAATTTTATTTTGACCACGAATGGTTTTTGGAATATGACGAAGCGCTGCCAGCACACCGCGACCCGTTAATGTTAAAAGGCTACCCACTGCAATTTATGATGGGACACGCCCGTCACGGTATTCACAGTACTTGGCGCGATGACAGTTTAATGATTTCTCTGCAACGTGGCGAACCGGACATTTATCTCAATCCCGATGACTGTAAAGCGCGCGGCGTTGAAGACGGCGATTTAGTTCGGATCTTCAATGCCGAAGGTGACTTTTATGCAATGGCGCATATCAGCTCCGGCATCCAACCCAACATGGTATTTATGTACCACGGCTGGGACCCGATGATGTTTAAAGATCGAAAAAACTTTTCATCGGTTATCACCACCGCCGGTTTAATCAAGCCAACGTCGATGGCTGGCGACTGGGGGCATTTGGGTTATCGAGCGCTGGAATTTGCGCCTAACCAAACCTATAAAGATTTCAGTGTTGACTTTGAACTAGATGAAAAACGTCATTATGCTTTTAAAAAAGCAGCTCAAGATATCGTCACCGAAGACAGTAGTAATGGCAAGGCAAAAATATGACTGAGAACGCATTAGTTATCACCAACGCCGCCACCTCTGAGCAACTAGCTGCAAGGGCGGCGTTGTATCAAGTGTTTTCTAATCTGCTGGCAGGTTCCGATCTGGCAGATATGGATAATCCAGAATATTGGTCAGCCACAGTTGATATGTTAGAAGCCGGCTGCCCAGCACTACCCTATGATTTTTCCGCTAGTGAATTATTGTCAGCACTTACAAAATTAGATAGCGCAGCACAGCAAACTATCAAAGCTGATTACAGCCGCTTTTTTGAGGTCGGTAGCGACGGTGTTAAATTGCCTATTCGCGAAGAACTATCTGATGCCAAAACCCGCGGTAAAAAAGAGGAGTTAGTACGCTTCTACGATTATTTTGGTTATAAACTTGAGCCTGAATTTCAATGGCAGCCAGATCACTTAGCCCTGCAGTTAGAATTTGTCAGCTTTTTAATTGAAGGTCAGTGGAGCCAAACAGCGCCGGAAAAGCAGGAGTCCCAACTGCTAGGGCAACGGGATTTTTGCCAGCGCCAACTACTATCATGGCTGCCGACACTGGCCGATAAAAGTCAGCAACAAATAGCTCAGCATTTTTACAACCAAACCCTGCAATCCTGCCTACGGTTTGTACAAACAGATTTTGCTTGGCTGCAACAACAGCTTGCAGCATTGGAGAACGTGTAATGCCCCAAGTCGCTATGGTGATGGATTTAAACAAATGTATTGGTTGCCAAACCTGTACTTCTGCTTGTAAATCAATGTGGACCGATGAACCCGGTCAGGAGCATATGCTCTGGAACAATGTTGAAACCAAACCTGGCCCGGGCTACCCCTATAACTGGGAACAAGACGGCGGAGGTTGGAAAGATGGCGTATTACAAGAAGGTAAATTGCCGGACATCAAAAACCACGGTGGTGAAGCCCCCTTAAACCATGAAGAAGTTTATTTCAAAGGCACTGAACAAAGACTGCAGCGTAAGGAAGAGCTCTATGCCGGCGCTAACTGGGACGAAGACAGCAGCAGCGGCGAATACCCCAACAACTATCACTTCTATGTACCGCGCATGTGTAACCATTGTACCAATCCCGCTTGTCTAGAAGCCTGCCCAACGCGCGCTATCTACAAACGCGAACAAGATGGTGTCGTGTTGATCGATCAAGATATTTGCCAAGGCATGCGCGAATGTAATAAGGCCTGCCCCTATGACAAAATTTACTTTAACGAAGTTACTGGTAAGTCACAGAAATGCATTTTTTGTTTCCCTCGGTTAGAAGAAGGCGTTGCTCCGGCATGCGCTCGTCAATGCCCTGGCCGTTTACGGTTTGTAGGTTTTCTTGACGATGAAGACGGCCCTATTTACCAATTAGTCCATGTTTGGCGAGTAGCCCTACCACTACACCCAGAGTACGGCACAGAACCCAACGTGTTTTATATACCGCCGATTTTGCCAAACACCTTTGACGACGAAGGCGACTTTACTAACGACCCACGGGTACCGCTAGAATATATGCGCGAGCTATTTGGCCCCGGCGTCGATATGGCGATTTACACCGTCAATACTGAAATGGAGAAAAAGCGTAATGGTGAAGAATCAATCTTGATGGATTTGTTAATCGCTAAAGACTGGAAATCATTATTCAACATCCCCGACGTGAAACTTGCCAGCAATGGCGAACCGACATTATCGCCAGAAGCGGCATGTTCGGTCAGCGAATTTGATAGCAACCCGATGTCTGACCGGGTTGCCAACAACATTGGCGTACAAAGCTTTGACCCCACATTGGAACAAATGAAATCAGAATTAATCCCAACGGTACAAGTGTAATAACAGCCAGATGATAGACTAAAATCGAGCTTTCCTGACTATAAATAAAAGTAATAATTAGAATATAATAAACAAAAACGACAGGAATAGAACGTGAATAATAACGACGCCGTTTTTCAATTTAGCCCGGCACGCCGTAAATTTATTATGGCTACCCTGCTGTTATCCACCGTCTTGGCGAGCCTCGACACCAGTGTGGTGCCGCTATCTGCCGCTAATATGATCGACCTACTGAAAGCCAGCTCCGGTACCGTAGTTTGGGTAACGCTGGGGTATTTGATTGCCGCCAGTGGCCCAATGTTGCTAACGGCCAAACTGGCCGCACGTTTTGGCCAAGCGCGCTTATTCCAACTGGGCACTGCCGTTTACGCCTTAGCGATGATCGCTTGTACCTGGGCCCCCGACCTCAATACGCTGATCTTTTTTCGTCTGGTACAAGGCGTTGGTTTAGCCATCTTCCTGCCGACCACTTTTGCCATTGCAAGTATGATCAGCAATACCGAAGGCCGTCCTAAAGCACTGGGTTTGCTGCAATCTGCCAACGCTTTAGGCTTGGTATTAGGCCCGATCTTTGCCGGTTTTTTATTAGACTCCTACGACTGGCGTGCGGTATTTGGTGCGCGGATTCCCTTAGGTATATTTGCTATTGCCTTGTCACTGGTTGCCTTTGGTGCCGACCCTTTAAAAGTGCCGCAGGCCGCCAAGCAAAAAATCGATTATGTCGGTGCCATGCTACTGACCATCTCTTTATTTGGCCTGCTATTTGGCTTCACTCGCCTACCGGTTGAAGACAACCACCTGGATTGGTTTATGTGGCTGATTTTTGCCGGCGGCGCCGCAGTGATGTATTTGTTTATTTACCAGCAGGGTAAATCACAGCAGCCATTAATGGATTTCAGTCTTCTCGATATTACCCGCTTTCGCAAAGCAGCGGTTGGCTTCAGCATGTTGTTTGCCAGCTTCCCAGTTTATCTTTTTACTCTGCCTATCGTATTAGTTAACGGTTTAGAAATCCGCTCCTATACCGTCGGTATCATTATGGCTTCGGTGGCAGTGTGTACCATGTTCACCAGTCCGCTTGCTGGACGTTATGCAGAAAAAATAGGCCCGGAAAAACTCTGCACCATCGGTGCTTCGATGAATATTTTTGGCTATATCTTGCTAATGCTGATGACCCCAGAAAGCAGCGTTTATTATTTGCTGCTACCTATGTGCTTCTTAGGTGTCGGCGCCGGCTTATACTTTACCCCTAACAACTATATTTTGATGAGTAGCCCGCCGCCGGAAAAAATGGCCACGGTTTCTGGTTTGATCGGCACCTTCAGACAGGTCGGCTACGCGGTGGGTTTTGCTATTGCTGCCAGCTTATTTACCGTGATGCAAGATATCTTTGAAGCCAACTGGGCCTATGCTGGACTGCGGTTTATCAGCAATGACTCGGCGGTTTATATTGCCGACTTGTTTCACAACGGCGGGCAATGGTCTCCAGAGGTACTGATCTATATCCTGCGCCTCACCGCCATCGTTAGTATCGCGTTGATGATCCCCTGCTTACTGAACTCCCTGCCCAGCACTGAGATGAACGGCAAAAAACAACTCGCCACTCTAGTACTTAGTCTCATTGCTGCCGTCGGCTTTTCAGCCGCTTACGGTAGCTTGTCGACGGATGTCAGTATCGACACCAGCTCCGTAGAACAGTTGGAAGAACAGCAAAGTTTTGAGATGCTGGCTTTTGGTATGAGCGAACGTCAACCCCGCGCCATCGTCGAGTCTGTGGTTATTAACGCAGCTGATGACATCGATGGCAGCGCCCTGTTCAACCAACAGTGCTCGGTTTGTCACGGTGCCAACGCAAATGGTGTCGCCAATCTAGGGGTTAGTTTGGTCGCCAATAATTTCCTCGATAAACAAGATACCAGCAGTTTTGCCGAGTTTCTGAAACAGGGCCGTATGCCCAACGCACCCGACTCCGTGTCAGGTCGGATGATGCCACCGTTCGCAGCATTGCAGTCAGCAGAAGCCGGCGCTATTTATAAGTATTTGAAAACATTAAATAAATAATAAGAAATGAAGTGATTCAGCTGTACAGTTGCGAAATAATGACTACCCAGTCATAATGACCTATCAGTCACTATTTACCATGGCTCGGCTATATCAACTTGAGCCGCTTAAGTAGTGCAGTCATTTGCCTTAGAGCTATCGGTAACAATAAGCAAAAGCACATTCATAATAAAAACAGATTGAAGGGACTAACTATGAAAATATTAATTATGGGGATGGGTAACGTTGGCCGTGCCCTCGCACAAAAATTACGCGATGCCGGTCATCAAGTTATTGGCACCACCATCGACGAAGCTGAAATACCGATGTTACAAAAATACGCCGATGATATCCACGTATTATTCGGCTCAGAAACTGAAAAAGTTAAAGCCGCCGCTGAAGGCTGCGACGCCATCGTGTTGACCGTTGCTCCCAATGTTAAAAATACTCGCACCGTTGAAGAGCGTCATCACCACTACAACGAAGTACTGGTTAAAAGCGCACTCAGCGCCGCTGATGCCTGCGACCGGGTTTTATACTGCTGCTCTTTCTCTGTATACGGCGACGGCAGCGGCCATGATCCGATCACTGAAGAGACGCCAGTATCAAACCAAGACGAGCCGTCAGCCTTGTACTTTTACAAAGGCGAGCAAGCGGCCTTATCAAAAGGCCAAGGTTGTTCACTGCGCTTCCCTGATATGTACGGTGCTCCCGATGACTACAGCTACCCAGAGCGGGTTAAGCTGTCGCACGAGTTTTTTGGCGGTAAAGCGATGTTCTTACCCAACGCACCACTCTATGCAATCCACTATTTAGATGTGGTTGAGGCTTTGTTTCACGCGGTGCAAACCAATTTGGTTGGCGTTTTTAATGTTTGTGATAATGAGCACATGCCTAAAACCAACAAAGAGGTGTTTGATGAAGTGGCTGATAATATGAACTTGGGGCGTTTAGACTTTACGGGTGAGATTGCAGCACCAGTTAATCGTATTTCTGCGGATAAGTTTTTTGATACCGGTTTTGAGTTGAATACACCCGATCCGATTGCTAGCATTTTGAAAGAGTCTAAAACTGTGGGGTAGGTTTTGAGATGTTGTTTTTGAAGCCCGGTTTTTGCTGGGCTTTTTTGTGGATGGTTGTTGGGGGTGGTCTTTTAGGTCAAGTTATAAATCAAGGTCGCCGGGGTCGCGCGGCGAATCTGACTTGAATATATAGTCAGAAATCCTGCTCTTAGCCATTACTATTAACAATGGTTTATCGATGGTTCTATTCATTGCTAACACAAACTTAAGCCTATCTTTAATTAGGCCCAACAAGGTAACGACTAAACAAGCGATAGTCTTGAGTACTTATCCAAGAACATTTTCACATAGAGGTATCTCAGTACCTGACGCTGTAAAAGCAGTTGAATTTACAACACCGTGATGGGCTGGTATCAAATAATAGAGACTACCGTTATGACTAAAGAAGCAGACACACCAACCGGCCAAATATGCATGATATATTAGGTTAAGGGTAGCGTCATTGTCGTCTTGTAGGCATATTAGAGTAGCTCATTATTAGCACGAATCCTTTAGCCCAAACCAGTGCTGATAATCTAACAATTCACGGAGTATTCATTAGTCGCATTATAATTGCCCGCTTGCCTATAAATTTCCCTCGCAATTACTCTATAATCAATGTAATTATAATAGCTAACGAATCAATCTATGTTGAATTCTCCTACCCAGCTGTTTTACTCGCTCTTGCTGCCTATCCTATTTGCGTTCAGCCTGAGCCTTGCCGCCGATCCAGATACCGCTGTCTCAATCCCAGCGTCCGAGACAGCGACTGATACCAAAGCCCGCCAAGTCACAATAATTGCTAGCACCACTGCGGTTAATAACAACAGCGATATCACGCAGCCTGAGTCAGCCAGCTCCGAAGAATCCCTGCAAATAGCGTCAATGGTAGCAACAACTGCCGCTACCACCGTAACGGCCGTCGAAGTTAAAGCCTTAAGCCATGCCGAACAACTTGAGCTTTTTACTCAGCAATTAAAAGCTTTCAAAGTTACCAAAGAAGATGCCGACGATTATTTTGAAATGCTTCGCAATGAAGTTCGCCTGCGCCTTTGGCAGTTTGATATGGCCTTGGTTGCGGCCAATAGTGTCGATGATAAAGTGCTGATTGATCCCGCCCTACTGGAAGCTGACCACCCCGGGTTCCCGAAAAAGATGTACCAACTACCAGCCGATGTCGATACTGTACAAGACCTTTATATAGACCTAGTAGACTTGTACTCGGCACGCACTGGAGCTTTGGAGCTGGTGAGCTCAGAGCGTCATCGACGCGCCGTTGGTACCGCTTTAATGGGAATGCAGGAACTAAGCGCTGAAAAAGATCTCATCAAGGCTGCAATCCGGTATCAAGTTCTGCGTTTTCCGCAGGCCTATCAACAAATAAAAAGCATGCTATCACAGGCACCGATCACCTTACTGTGGTTAGTGATTCAATTTATTTTGGCGATCATGCTGTTTCGCTGGTGGCGCGACTGGCTGCCGAGTACATTGCAGCGCATGCGTGACGGTCTGCTAGCTATTCGGCCACGAACTCAAGAAATACTGTCACGTTTGCGGGGTCTTTGGTACATCGACCAAGTCCGCACACCGCTAGAGTGGCTGTTGCTATGGACCTTTATGTTCGGTCTATTGCAGTTTGACGGTATCGATTTTATTCGTGATACCGGGTTGATCGTGATGCGCTGGATTATGTTTGCCTGGTTCTCGGTAGCCTTGCTAAATGCTTTTGCCGCTCGCGGGGCCGGCGGTTTGGCCGGTGACGCAGCCACATTGCGCTTAAAAACTATGCGCTTGATTGCCAACTGGCTGATGTTGCTGGGCTTAAGCTTGGACTTAGTGGGCAACTTGGTTGGCAATGCTGCACTGATCAACTGGATATGGCGGGTGTTCGCACTACTGGCGTTCCCGCTGGTATTTCGCTTGCTCGACTTGTGGCATATGGAGCTTTATGCACGCTTGCAACGCGAAGGTGAGCCCGACATACCGGAGCAAGAATATGCAGCACAGCGAGGCTTTAAACGCTGGATAGGCACCGCTAAAGTAGGCGGATTACTCATCACCAGTTGGCTGCGAAGTGTCCTGTTAAAACGGATTGCACAATTTGATCCGGCCGCCGGCCGCAACATCTCTGACGACAAAACCAACGATAATGACGCTGATACTACCAAAGGTCTAACGGGAGATCTTCGCAACTCATTAATTAAAGGTTATGAAAGCTATAGTAAATATTCGCGCCTAGAGCGGCGGCAATTGGTTGACCGCATCAACGCGCAAGAAAGCGGATTGGTTAATATCATTGGGGAACGCGGTATTGGTAAGGGCCAATTTTTACGCCAAATCGCTGATGCTCATGACTACAACTCAATTTTTATTGATTGTCAGCGCGGCGGCTTTGATGAAGTCACAACCGAGTTTATTCGACAGCTGGGATTAACCGAAGCTAATCCTAGCGATGAGGCCATCAACGCAGTCATTAGCGAGCGCAATATCCATTATGTCGCTATCAACAATTTACATTTATTGGCGCGCCCTGTGATGGGCGGTTTTACCGAGCTGGCAAAACTTAGCCACTTATTTACTCGCGTACACACCCCCTTGCTATGGGTCATATCGATCGACCGCTACGCACATCATTTTATTGCCCAAGCGCAAACTGATTATGTCAGCGAATCAAATATTCAACTGCGTAGCTGGACGGAAGAACAGATTGGCGAGTTCATTGAAAACAGTTGTAAAACAGCAGAAATAACGCCTGACTTCAGCAATGTCCGCGTGCCTCGTCAATATATGGATACCGCCGAAGATATAATCGAAGAACGCAATCAGGCCGGTATTTACGCGATGATCTCATCGCTCTCTAGAGGTAATCCTTCTATCGCTATTCGCCTGTTTGCCGATTGCTTACAGCGCAATGATAAGGCTGGATATGATGTTACGCTACCGGCTAACCTGGATGCCCAGACATTAGAAAATGCGTCCATTACCATGCTATTAATTCTGCGAGTTATTGCGCAATCAGAATTAATTACTCTGGAGGACATTATCGATAATCTGCGCTTTGATCCGCCAGTGATTAAAACCAACTTACACTTTGCGGTAATGGCCGGCTGGGTTGAGCATCGCAACGGTTTATACCGTATTACTTGGCCATGGTTTAGAACTATTACTCGAATATTGTCGCGTAAAAATTTACTCGCAGGCGTGCGTGAGGATATTAGTTAATGTTGAAACTCTTATTTGTTGTTAGTGCTTTGCTGGTGTCATCGACCATTAGCGCGCAAGAGACCACCAGCTCTAGCGACAGCCTGGCGGTTATCGGTCAGATGATGAACTGGGGCGGCGTTAGCTCGTCTATCGTATTGGTTATAGGTGCATGGCTGCTGCTTAAATTCGTCGACAACTTGGTCGATGAACTGGGCGCCGCCTTCGCCAATAATCGATTATTTATCAAACGTATCAATGCTTTTTTCCACTTCTTTATTTATCTGTTGGTGGTTATTACTAGCATGATACTAAGCTTTGATTTTAACTCGCAAATATTGGCTGTTATCGGTGGCGGTGTCGCTGTATCGGTTGGTTTTGCCAGTCGCGATCTATTGGCGTCAATTGTTTCGGGCGTAATGATAGTTTTTGACCGTCCCTTTCAAGTTGGCGACCGCGTCAGTTTTGGCGGTCAGTATGGCGACGTTTTACAAATCGGCATACGTTCAGTAAAGCTTCGCACCCTTGATGACAGCATTGTCACTATTCCGAATAATTTATTTTTAAATGACGTTTCTTCCAGCGCCAATTTTGGCGTATTAGATATGCAAATAGACACGGATTTTTATATTGGTGTTAATGAAGACGCTACATTAGCCAGTAGCTTGATACGCGAGGCTACCGTTATCAGCCTGTATGTTTATTTACCTAAACCGATATTAGTCAATGTTGAACAGGTGCAAATAGACTCAAGTATCGCGCTTCGCGTTCGCTTAAAAGCCTATGTACTCGATACCCATTATGAAAAACGTTTCACTACCGATATTACCCTGCGAGTACTGGAGGCGTTTAAAAATCACAATATTCAAGCACCCACTTTACGCTATCGTAGTGTTTAATAATTTGCAGCTTGCCCGTAGCGTTTACGAGCGGTGATTCTGGCCAATTTTTCTGCACAAACCACTTATCACCGCTAAAAAAATACCCGCCTAAAAGCGGGTATTTTTATCAAGCGTTTTTAACCGTTAATCACAACTCGCTTCTGTTGATGGCTTAATAGTGCTTAAACCCAAGCCCCACCAAATAAAGCAGCGTGAGAAAATACCGTTAAGCATCAGCATCAGCGAAACGGCAATGACAAACAATTCAATACCGTTTAGCGCTGGCTGCATATACGCCCAACCCGCAAACACGACACCAAAAAGAAGTCGCACTGCGCGTTCAATATTACCAAGGTTACGTTCAAACATAAGCACCGCCTTAATTAAAATGAAATTTGCACCGCTTCAACACCTATAAAAATGTGCACGGTGTTACACCAAAAAATTACTAAGCTAAATTTAGCATGCCGCCCGTCAATCAGCTATAAATAACTGATAGATGGTTGAATTTAACGTCTAAATAACAGACTATTTAAATAAACAAGGTAGATCAAGATACTCCCTTCAAACGTAGATAATGCATTACCTGCTGTTTTTAACGCTCGCCGCGCACCAATTGCAAAATCAAATCGCGACTTTCAAGGCCTATGATATTCACCAAGAACTCCCATAACACATCCACTTTGGGATCAAACAAAGCGGCGCGGTGGGCCTTATCATAAGCGGCTACCATTTCATCATCACCGATGTTAAGCGCTACCTCATCGACTGGACAATCCCGCAATGACAGCCAATGATCTAGATAAGCATCAATGACCGGCCTAGCATCAGCTAAATGCTCAGGCGCACAGTGGTAAGAAGCCATCCACGGGTTTAACAATGCCTTCATTAATCGAGTGGCATCGCTAAAGCGAAAATCAGGATTATTATTGGCCACCTCAAAGGCTGGCGTTAGTGGCTCCATCACCGACTGCACATAAGCAATATCGGTAGAGAAATCTTGTTTGTGTAATAAGTCGATATGAAAGGCAGCATCATCTGGCAGCCATTCACTGTCAAAGGCTAAATGCGGATAGAGGCTACCAGGACGAGTAAACGCCATCACCATATAGGCATCCATCTGCATCGCTGCCGCTGTCACCTGCACCACCACTACTTTGTCGATCAGCTCAGTACCGTTAAATAAACGAATACTGCCTATTACTTTA
Source organism: Oceanicoccus sp. (assembly GCA_051277205.1). GTDB lineage: Bacteria > Pseudomonadota > Gammaproteobacteria > Pseudomonadales > Dasaniaceae > Oceanicoccus. The sequence goes on from JBNMPW010000004.1 coordinate 11,753, forward strand.
TTGCTATCAGGCTGGCGCAATAATTGATAAGGCTGCTCAGCGCTAACTTGCTCAACAATGGGCTCTAACTCTTGGATACGCGCCACAATGTGATCGGTTAATCGTGCAGAGGGGTTCATAAAGCTCTCGATAAAAATGAAGATAATAAAAAGCCGAAGCATTACCCCGGCTTTTTATTATCACAAATGGCTTAGCTTTTAACGGGCATTGGCGTTTGTGTCAATGCATAGTTTTCCATTGAAGACAGGCTTGGGCCATAAACTTCGGTGGGGGCTTCTAGAAATTTAGGATCTAATTTCTCTGCAGCTTCAACCAAGTCACGTGGTAAGTCATCAAGACTATCCATGCTGCCGGTGTAACAGGTATATAATACATGACCGGGCGCTTGACCCATCATCATCCACGGTAGCCATGGGTTAACGCGAACCCATGAACCACTGTAATGTAAGCTGGTGTTATCAGGGTTTTGAATGTCATCAGTGTCGACTTCAAAAAAGGTGTATTCACTGACCTGATTCATTTCACCGGCTGATTCCCGTGGCCATTCTGAAGGTTGCAAACGCGCTGGATAGTGCAGGTGAATATGGCTATCAAGGCGCGCCTTGTTGCGATAGACCTGGTCTTCCCATGGTAAAATCAACGGGATTTCAAACGGTTTTGTGCTTGGGTCGTCTTTGTTTTGACCACCGTATGAAGGTGCCGCATAAAATACCGGCGTAATGTCATAGTTAAACGGGTCATTAGCAATAGGGACAACTTTTACTGTCTCATCGATCATCGGGTTATGCCAAGTATCCATAATGTCGCCGGACTTACCGAATTTCAGCTCGCGGTAAAAGCCTACTTCACGTAGTACTTTATGATAACCAGGTTTGCCATCTTCCATAGGAATCAGCTTGGTGCAACTAAAGCCTTCCATCACGAAAAGATCCTGCAATTTTTGACCGGGAACACAGGCCGCAACAACACCTTTATACCAACCATATTTGGTTTTGGTAAAATCTAGATCACCCATTAATCGGGCATAAACGTCTACATTACCCTCGGCGGTTAACAAGTCTGCGCGGGGGCCGCGTAACCTTGCATCCATTTTTGATTCACTCATGGTTTTACTCCAGTTTGTTATTATTTATTTCTCTTCAAAAAATTCTAACCAGCTTCCGGCAGCGGTCTGTATAGCAAAGACGCGAGTATCGCCATAGGGAGCAATAGTCATTTCAGTAATCTCTTGGGCTAGAGTTGCGCCCTGCTGCTGTATTTTAGCGGCATAGCCTTGAATATCTTTCACCGGAAAACGCAGTGTGGTAGTACCACGATTACGCGGACTGGCAAATTCGCCATAATGCTGTCCAGTGAGTCCGCGGAGAGCACAAGTCTCTAATGACCCTGCCATTTTTCCTTCGGGGTGATAGATATATACCGGCGCCGAACTTTCGGCGGCAATATTCCAAGGCAGGCCAAAAATATTTTCGCCGGGATCAGCCCATTTTATTTCGGTTTCAACAAAACACTCAAAACCTAATACATTTTGATAAAAATCATGATGGTGCTCAAGCTCATCTTCATACAATAACTGCGTTGAATTAAAAGCATTCGACACTTGATCAAAACCGGCGTCGGGACCTAACGGTGGCGCTATCCGTTCAATTAATGCCAGCACGACGCGATCGGGGCCAAACAGTTCACAGTGTTTTACTTCAGACGGACCCATGGTGTATTGGAACGGGGTATGAATACCCGTCCAGCCGGCCAACTCCAATTCGTCATAGACTTTTTGCACATCGCGGACACGAATATCTAAATCGTAAATACCCCCAGCTTCCCAAGGCTTACCCGCGGGGCGAATCGGCTGATTATCGACGCCGTTTAAGCGCACGATACGCACTAAACCAAAGTCGGTATCACTCGGCCCCACCAGTACCTCATCAATCGATGATGCCTCTGGCGCCTGCCAAAAAGCTGACTGAGCCTTATCAGCCTGACCGCGATAGCGCGCTTCATAATGCAGGATCTGTGTTAAATCCTGTTCCATTTTTTCAAGCTGGTTGACGTTTAATACCGCTTCTCGGTAACCGCCAACACCAAAGTCTTTCGCAAAACTCATCGCATTGTCCTATCTAAGATCTATAGCTTATGAATGACATAAGCCACCAAGGCTTTAATATTAAGGTATCAGTACAAATTTACCGAGGTGATTTGACTCGCCCAATTCAGCCAAGGCATCATCGGCTGCGGACAGCGGAATAGTCTTAGCGATAATAGGACGGATTTGATCGGCATAATGCAAACCTTGATCAACTAACAACTCACATAAGCCGGGATGACGGAAAATATTAAACAGCGCAAAACCTTTTAATGTAAGGTCTTTAACCAACACTTGTGGAATGGAGTACTCACCCTGTGGCCCAGTAATCATTTCATAACTAACGATAACCGCACCAAAATTAGCCGCTGCCACCATGGCTGGAATAAAAGCGGGGCCGACCGGATCAATAGCCACGTCAAAGCCACCTAATTCAGTTAATTGTGGACCCAGCTCGTCGCTGTTACTGCAAACCACAACATGATCGGCAATGTCTGCGATCTCTGCAGCCTTCGCTGAGCTACGAGTCGTCGCAATCGTTTTTGCACCCCAGGCTTTCGCCATTTTTAAGGCCAACACACCGATACTGCTAGACGCCGCTGTCACTAATACGGTTTTACCTGCGGCATTTTCTGGCGTTAGGTTAGCGGTGTTAAAACAACCGCCGGCAGTCAATACTGCCATCCATAAAGAAGCAGCTTCTTCATCGGAGTAACCTTCAGGAATTGGAATTAAGGCTTCTTGATTGTACAAACCGTAATCGCGGTAAGTACCGGCTCCACACATATCAACCTTGCCAGGAGTAACGGCTACACGGGCTCCAATTGCGAGTGAGGTTTTGCTGTGCGGCTTTTTGTCACCGTCAGGACCCAAGGCGACGATCTCACCAACCACTTCCTGACCAAGGTTACTGGGGAACTCTCTGGCGGGGGCATACTTACCCTGCACATAGTTAAACTCAGAACGGTTCATACCGATAGCAGTGACTTTAATCAACGCTTCGCCGGGGCCAGGCTCGGGTAACTCTTGCTCTACTAAGTTTAGTGCTGCGGGAAGCGCACCGTATTCTGTAAACTGCCAAGTCTTCGTTTTCATGGTTACTACCCTTTTAAATAAGTCGTCTAAAAATCTATTGAGCGGCGCGAGCTTTAGCCGCAAAGCCAATCATTATGACCGTCGGACTCAGCACCTTCTATATAAGAAATGTAAAGACCAGGCGATCAAAACGCTGTTTATGACTGCCTATAAGACAGCCGGTGACTGGTCAGTCACCTAATAGCTGGAAGGGTAATGGGTATTGCCTAGGTAGTCAATGACATTGGTTAATAGAGCTCTTAATTTAGGATAAAAGCGTGCTAACAGTGCTTAGTAGTAATAACATATTTACTCTGACACATTAATTTGTCGGCTACCTAACAACGGTTAAATTCTCTTGCCTGAATGAAGGGCGATAAGCTGTACATTGATCTAGATTAAATTTATACCCGTTTTTCGAGCCTTTAATTCCTCTCCCGATCAAACCCTGACCCTGACCCAAATCAAAACAACATTTGGCAACCAGTTTTATACTATCTTCATCAATTTAATAAGGGGATAACAATGAACAAAAGTACATCACTCATTATCATTTCTACTCTCCTATTAATGGCGCTACCTCTTATTTCACACAGCCATGAGCAAGGCGACTGGATTGTCCGAACAGGTGTTGCGGTAGTCGAGACGGACGAAAGTAGCCGTCCAATTAGCGTTGGCGCTATCAGTGACCTACCCGGCTCCGGCGCAAGAGTTACCAACAACACTCAATTCGGTATCACGGCCACCTATATGCTGACCGACAAACCAGGTATGAAGTTACTCGTCTCTACTCCATTCGAGTACGATGTCATTGTTAAGAGCAATGCATTGACAGGCTTTGGCACTATTTTCCCACGTCATAAGTAGGCTTTAAGTGAATATATTTTAGGCGACATGCTATAAGAAAAGACTTAACATTAAATTCGTATTCTTGGCGAAGTTTTCTTATGCTTCAACTAAACACTTACTCATGTCGTTATTGTTAATCATGCTGAAAAAAATTATTCGCGAACCTTTAGTACATTTTCTTGTAGTCTCGGCTTCATTTTTTCTTGTTTATAATATGCTAAACCCGATAGTATCTGATATGCAGACTATTTATATTAGTGAAGGCCGTATCGCGCAAATTAAAAACAGCTTTGCGGCGCAATGGAAACGACAGCCCTTAGCCAATGAACTGGATGATGCCGTCAATAGCTTTAGCATTAACCAAATGTACTTGCTTGAAGCCAAGTCCTTAAGTCTCGACATAGGCGATAGTGTTATCAATCGCCGACTGCGGCAAAAGATGACTTTTTTACTGAATGACTTAGCCGCTAGCAAAGAGCCATCTGAAGATGAGCTACTCGCCTTCTATCTGAAAAATAGCGATAAATACCGCGCCCCTGCCCAATACGGATTTAAACAAATATTTATTTCCAGCGACAGGGCTGAGAGTGACGTCCAATCATTGTTAGCCTTGCAACTACAGCGGATACAACAAGGCCTAAGCCCCGAAGGTGATCACAGCTTATTGCCGAGCGAAGTGAAGCTCGCTAACGACACTCAATTGGATAGAGATTTTGGTAAAAACTTCTCTTTAGCGCTTGTATCGATTGATCTAGACCAATGGTCAGGGCCCATTCAATCAGCGTTTGGCCAGCACTTTATATTTTTGGAAACACGCAAAGCCGCACAGATGAAACCCATTGAGGAAGTGAGGGCGTCTGTTGTAGATGATTGGCAATACCAAAACGCTAAAAACTACCAACAGCAGTACGAGCAGAAGTTATTAGAGACTTACCAAATTGATGTGCAAAAACATCAAATCAACGAGCCGGCACCATGAGGTACTTGCCGTTATTTGTATCGCTATTATTTTATATAGTAGCCAGTTCACCGCTATCTGCCGATGATCTGCGGCCTGCCTCATTAACAATTAAGGCATTAGATAACTCAAACTATGAAATCAGCTGGCTTGTGCCAACTAAAAACGGGGTGCGCCCACCGCTATCGGTAGCGTTTGACAGCAAGCCTATGTTATTAACGCCTAAACGAGTACAGCAAAACAACAATATCTCTAGACAGTATTGGCGCATACACCAAAAAATAGGCCTTGCCGGTTCGACTGTATCTATTGTCGGCTTAAAGGGTTCAACTTATGATGTATTGTTAAGAATCATTGATCAGCAACAGCAAACCATCACCACCGTGTTAAATACCGAGAAACCGACTTATACCGTCCCTGACATTAATACGATAGACCCTGAAGACACCGTCATTACTTATATTATTCTCGGTGTTGAACATATCTTAATAGGCCTTGATCATTTATTGTTTGTCGCCTGCCTAGTTTATATTTCCGGCTCCAGAAAAAAACTGCTGTTGACCATTACCGGTTTTACGGTGGCCCATTCCATCACGCTTATTCTCGCAGCAACCGGCATACTTACTGTACCTATACCACCCGTTGAAGCTGTAATTGCATTAAGCATTATGTTTTTAGCTTGTGAAATTGCTAAAAATAACAAGTACAGCCTGAGCTTAAGATACCCAGTTTTGGTTTCATCGAGTTTTGGCTTACTTCATGGCTTCGGTTTCGCTTCAGTATTAGCCGATATTGGTTTGCCTGAAACTGAAAAAATACTAGCGCTGTTATGCTTTAACATTGGCGTTGAGATAGGCCAGTTATTATTTGTTGCTGCACTATTTATCGGTTTTTATGTGCTCTCCAAACTGTATAAGCCATTAACCAAGGAGTCCTTACGTTTTCCCGCCAGTTACTTCTGCGGATCTCTTGCAAGCATATGGATGCTAGAGCGGTTGGCTGCCTTTTAATTATTAGTTATATGCGGGGAAAAGTAGCCAGCGATTAATGTTTAATCGGTAAAACTCGGCGCTGCACCCATATCCCACATAATCATCATCAATATCACCATACAGAACGCCAACACTGCACTGGAAAAAAAGCCATATTGTTGCGTAATACCCATCACAATGGGGATATCCAGATACAATAAATACACCGCATAACAAACCGCCAAGACTCCAATTACCAAGGCCAGCCAAAATACCGTTAAGACATCTACTGCGCCGGCAATAAACAAAGGTGTTGTGGCAAAGCCGGAGATCAACAGACATAAAAAAAGCCCTGCAGCCAACAACTGGCCGCAGGGCTTTCTGTAGATTGGTGCTTTATTCGGCTGCAACCATTGGCACAACGTCTAATACCCAGCCTTTTGAAGTGCGGCGCTCGGGACAAGGTATCGCCATCGCCACGTCACCTTTCAGCTCCTTCATTTTCTTGAAATCTATTTTCCAGCCTTTATCTTTCCAGCTCTTCAGATACTCCCGATAACTAATCACCGGCGCATCGGTTGGCATTAACACTTCTTTAATATTTGAGCTTGGAGCACGGATCGGGTCAAGGTTCTTAACCACACCAACATCTTCCATCGCGATCTGCAGGTTAATTTCCATTATATCTTCATCAAAATCAGGGTCTATCATGTAGCTTCTGGTGGTCAAAAAGAATATGCGTGTTTTTTCATCATTGATCGGTGCTTCAAAAAAGTACTGCCTGAAGGTACGGCCAGGCCCTGGGTTTATCCATGTCACCACCGAGTTTGGCCCCATATGACCGGAGCCCGCAATAATTACTTCTTTACCCTCTTCAATAACTCCGGCAGCATCTTTACCTAACAACCCCTGGCCCTCACGGACAAACCGCAGGGTGAAATGACTGGCAAAGTCTTCCTTAATTATATCAATCGGATCTTTTCTCCAATCTCTAGTGGGCGTTGGGGCACCTTGATTGGGGTGCACGTATTCATTATGTGCCGGATCTAAACCATTCTCTACTGAGCGCTCATAATTATAATCCACGTCAAAAACATGAATATCGCAGGCACTCCATTCAGGGTCGTCTAGTTCTGGTGCTTCCCATGCTATTGGCGGCCGCTCTGCAGCTGGCAAGTCACCCAAGAAAGCAAACACAATCCCATATTTAACTTCCGTAGGGTAACTATCTACTTTCGCCCGCGCGGGGATTTTTTCAGCACTGGAGGCCAAGCTAGGAATATGCACACATTTTCCACCGCCGTCATATTGCCAGCCGTGATAAGGGCAAACCACTTTGCCATCTTCAACCCAGCCTTCACTTAATGACGCGCCACGATGGACACAGGTATCGGCCAGCACTGTCGGTTGTCCAGAGGCATCCTTAAAGGTTACTAATTTCACCCCCATAACTTGCGACTGTAATGGCTTGTCGTCGATCAGGTCTTTTTCAAGGGCAATGGGATACCAAAAATTGATGTACATAGTTCACTCCGGAATGACTTTCTTAGGTATATATTATTATTGAATAGATTATCGCATGACTCGCTTTGAGCCAAGCTAGAAGGCACACCTTTACCTTCTCTAACACTTCTACTTATATTGAGCAATCTGACCACTAAGCTGAGCCGCTTTGACCCGTATCAATACAGCGATTGCTTGTTGTTGTACGATGCAACTGAAAGAGACGATCGTTTGGGATATAGAACAAGACTTCAACCTGTAAGAAAACGGCTCTCATAGCGGCGCAACACAAAGCCAACATGGAGAATGCGTAGCCCCTAAAAGGGCTGGAGGATTACGACCACCTAAAGGATAACGATATTAGCCCGTTAAATTAGGCCCACAATTCCAACGGCGCACGGTTTACTAGCGTGCGCAAAATATCACTGCGTGAAACAATACCGACCACCATGGACTGGTCATCTGTAATCGGGATAGCACCAATGGCGCGACTGCACATAACTTCTGCTAGTAGTCTGATTTCCACTTCTGCCGCCGCGCTTATAACCGGTGAGGTCATCACCCCGCTAACTGTAAGCTGACCAATATTGCGCTGTTCATTAGCCGCAAAACGCAATAAATCTCGATCGGAAACAATCCCCTGCAAGCGCTGCTGGGGGTCTAACAAAGGCAGGTGGTGAATACCACGCTGCGAAAATACTTGCCAGATATCTTCAATGCTGGCCGTCGTTAAAGCGGTGATCGGCGGCGAGCTCATAATCTGATGAGCAAAAACCACCGGCACAGTATCGCCAGCAGATTGCTGTTGATAGGCTCCGGTCTCTTGCTGGCCAGGCTGTTTTCGGTTGACTTTGGCTGTACTGAGATTAGCGCCGCCAGCATTGTCAGCAGCCACAGCATGAGAAGGTGTACTGGCAGCGACAGCGTTAACCTGCCTATTGGCCGTCAACAACTTATCCACAGGGGTATGGATACGAGCGCCCTGTTCAATCATATAGAACATTGCCTACTCCAATTTTGCCTAATCCAATTAGAACCAACCTTGTAGTTGTGCCTAACAGGGTATCAGCTTTGCAGCCACTTTATCGCCTGTTTATTGTCATCAAACGACTGCATATCACCGGCAATAAACCAACCACCGACTTTCGCCATCATTTTTTCCCAGCGCTTATTGGCCACCAGTGCTATCTTTTCAAACTCACGTCCATGCTTGAGACCAAGCTTTAAATCATCCCAGGCGGCGCGTAGTTCCCAGCCATTGAATTCAAGTGCATCTACCAATACTTTAATTCTCGGTTTATCGATTCCCGCCAAGGCATTTTCTAGCATCGGAACAATGATCAGATAATCTTCATGGGCCAGTTTGCCGACAATTTTTATCCGCAGATAACAATCGTCACCCAACCAACGAATACCTATCGATAATCCATGTTCTTGTTCAGTTATCATATTAACCCTCTGTAATGAAGTACAAACTATGGCCAATATTTTAACGATAGCAAACACCAGCCAGAATGATAGATTATGCCTAAAAACAGAAAAGCACTAAACAGGCTAGCGCCAAGGCTTTTTTCCTAGAAAAATAGTATGTCGACTGCCTTTACCAGGCCTCGCTCTCACGGTTTGTACTTCAACTGAAAATCCAGCTTTTTTTAGTTGAATGGTAAACATGGAATCTGCACCGGCAGACCACACTGCCAACACCCCATTAGGACGTAAACTATTATATAAAGCACCCAAGCCACTGGTGGAATACAACCAGTTATTATTACTATGGGTAATACCTTCCGGACCATTATCAACATCCAATAAAATAGCATCAAAATTAGGCTGCTGTATTTTTATTAAATCAGCAATATCGCCCAATCTTACTTGGCTACGGGAATCCGCCAATGGCTTACCTGCACATTCACCTAGCGGCCCCTGATTCCATTCCACGACTTCCGGAATGAGCTCTGCCACAGTGACACGCGAGTTGGCAGTCACACTCTCTAGTGCTGATGCCAAGGTATAACCCATGCCCAAACCACCAACTAATACTTCTGCATTGTCTTGATTTTTAATATGAGCACAGCCGAGCTTAGCCAACTCCTGCTCAGAGTTATAAACCCTGCTATTCATTAGCTCCCCGCGTACACCGGAAAGCCGAATAGAAAATTCACCTTCGCGGCGAAACAACGTCAACTCACCGCCATTGTCGGGAATAGTCGCTGTCGCAAGCTTTTTTAATGGCTTCATATTAAACCGTCATAGTTATAAGGTTATTAATTTAGTCGTTGTAAAAATATTTGTGGTCACAAGCTACCAAGAATAAGAAAAATAGCGGTAGGCGAAACCGTCTGACTGCCTTGCATTGTTAACTGTTGGCTGGCCTGCACGGGTTTTTTATTTTATAAGCTCTCAGAGAGTTATTCACTTAGATTTACGTAATTCATTGGGTGTAATGCCATAACGACGCTGGAATGCTGTTCTCAGTGTACGAGCATCTGATAAACCAATTTTGTCGGCTATAGCATCAAATGTTAAATTTGAATGCTTAACTAATTGATAGGCCTTGGTCAACCGCCAGTGGCTCAGGTAGGCTATTGGCGAAGCATCTAATGCGGCCTTAAATTTTCTTTGTAATGTTGCCCGAGACATACCCACTTCTTTGCCGAGACCATCAAGGCTCCAGTGTTTTTCAGGATTCTTATGAATTAGTTGTAACACTCGGTTAACGCCAGGGTCATGCAGTGCAGCCAAAAAACCCGAGAGAAAATTATTCTCGCTAACATACTGGTTTAATAACTGAATGAATAGTACTTCGGTAAGACGGTCGATGATGGCGCTCTTCTTACTCTGGCTACGAGCTATTTCAGTATCTATCTGCCTTACTGTTATCCATATACTGTCGTTATGCTGGATATTAGAAAAATGGCATATGGAAGGTAGTGCGCTAATGATGGGGTGTGAAATAGCATGTTCATATTCAACAACCCCACACATTACTCGATTGGTAATATCCCCCTGTTGAAATAGTGGACGGTCTAATTCGCAGGCCTCGCTTGCACGCTCACTAGGCACCAGTTCTCGATTTACCTCGTCAGCTATCCAATGCATGCCCCCATCTGGCAGCATAACAATATCCATTGGCTCGACAGCTACTTCATCATCATCAGCTCCAATATAAAATGCACCTTCTAGCGCAATGTGAAACCGGGGCAAAGGCAGTGCGGGTAAAAGCATCCCCCACGGGGCTGCAAGACTGGAGTGAAAAAAGATACTGCCACGAAAACGCAAAGTATCGATCACATCGTCTAATACATTAAAGCCGATATCATTATGTCTGAGCTGGTGGCAGGCTTTTTTGAGCATTCTAGATACCAATTTAATGACACTTAGGCCATATACTTTGACCAATGATTCTACAACTATTTCACTTTCAATCAATGTAAAGGACGTGTTCATTATGAATATCTACAAAACATTAATAGCTACCCTTGTTTTATTGGCACCACTGCTTTTTACCGGTATGGCGCAGGCAGATGAAGCCTATTCATATAAAGATGGAGCCTTGGAAAGACCGGTAGGCTATAGAGAATGGATTTATGTAGGTACACCCGTCACTCCCAATGAGATGAATAACGGTAAAGCCGCCTTCCCAGAGCATCATAATGTTTATATTGACCCAAAAAGTTGGGCTCATTGGAAAAAAACAGGGATGTTTCGTGACGGCACTATATTAATTAAAGAGTTGGTCAGTGTCGGTTCTAAGGCTGCAGTCAGTGGTCAGGGATATTTTCAGGGGGAATTTATCGGCTTGGAAGCTACAATAAAAAGCAAAAAGGAATTCCCGAATGAGCCTGGGAATTGGGCCTACTTCAGTTTTTCCGGAAAAAACCACAAAACTCTAAGTGAGACGGCCACGGCCTTCCCAAAAGAATCTTGTAATTCATGTCATCTAGCGGCTGCCGCTGATGATTTTGTTTTTACCCAGTACTACCCAGTACTCAGTGCCGGAAAGGGTGCAGGGAAGAAAGCAACCGGTGGATATGACTCAAAATTAAGTAATAGCTATGTAGAACCTAAAGGAACGATGTAGTGAAAACTAAAATCACTCTAGGAGGTTTATTACTGGGCATCACCCTGATTTTCAATTCAGCCATAATTCAAGCAAACGAATCTTTTTCAAAATACGTCAGCACTGATGGCACTATACAATTCCCCGTTGATTTTCGAATGTCTATGGTGCATTTGGGATCATGGTTTGTACCAACAGGCGATGCCAGTGGTTTCCATGATGTTTATACCGAGAGGGAGTCGGCTATTTTTTATCAACAAAATGGATACTTTCCTGATGGTGCTACGCTGGTAAAGGAACTAAGAGCATCGAAATCAGGCGATTTCACTACAGGAAGAGGAGTACAACACTCAACGAGTAGTCTAAAGCAATGGTTTGTGATGGTAAAAGATAGTGAAAACCGATTTGTTAATAATCCAATATGGGGTGATGGGTGGGGGTGGGCTTTATTTAAACCTGATAGTGTTAATAAAAATTCGGCTGTGAACTATAGAGCTGATTGCCTTGGCTGTCATATTCCAGCAAAGGATTCGGATTGGGTCTATAAGCAAGCGTACCCGATACTAACTCCATAAAGTGCAGCACATTCTTAGATTATCGAAGATAGTTACGATCAGGATTGAAACTTGCAGAACCAAGAATTCGATCCTTATAACAGTTGTTTTTTAACAAACAGATATTAACGCGCCGACATCAATATTTGCTTACAACGCGCAAGCCATTTACCGCCTTGCTCATCGGGCTGGTGAAGTTGGCGGCTTTTTATCAAACCAAAAAGGTGACAGTATTAGCAAATCCGCGTACAGCAATTTGTTATGCTTTTTCGGTTTCAGCGAGGCTAATTCGGTTTTTCTTCTCTGACAAGTATGTCTATGAATTTTTCAAATCGCCTTTGTCTAGTTTCAGGTTTTTTTGCACTTGTTAAGCCGTAAGCGATAACATAACGACTCGATTTATTAAGTGTTTCAAAAAAAAGTTTTACTCGCGGCTGATTTTCCAGTGCAGCTAAGAAATCTGCGGGCACTTCCATTTCACTCACCACATAAGCGTTTTCCCAACGACCGTCAGCTTTCGCTGCCCGAACATGTACAAGCCCACCCTCTTTCATCCGGTCTTCGCTTATCAAACGTTCAACATGCTCTGTGTTCCTTTTAGACCAGTTGCTTCGTGCTGTTCTGGGAGTTATACGCTGAAGATAGGCTTGATCATCAATTGACTTTTTTATACCGTCAATCCAACCCCAGCATAAAATCTCTATCACTACATCATTCCAAGTAACACTTTGAATTCCAGTGTTTTTCTTGAATATCTTTACCCACAACTCACTTTCGGTTGCGTGATTCATCTTGAGCCACTTGCTGAGATCTTTCGATGTTACAAATGTCATGATTTTCAATAGATCTGGTTCAGGCATCTTATTAGATTCTCTTCAGCATAATACCCAAAAGGCGATACTGCCATTTATTGTTAAGATTTTTTTGGTACGGAATTAGGGCGATGCCAGTAGATCTTTTCGAATTAATTAGGCCATATTGTTACGAATTAAAAAACTACTTTTTTGTCGAGGACTGTCTGAGCGAAGCGAGTTCCGCAGCAGCCAGGCTTGAATTCGTAATGGCCGATTCGAATAGAGCTATCGGCATCACCCGAGGTAACAATCAGAAATCATTGATTAACTAAAAACTAAAAAGCCATACTTTAGCAACTAAAGCATGGCTTTTTACAACAATCAAACAGCATGAACTACTTATCCGTAGTAAGCCATCGCTGCCTTAACCGCAACGCCCGACGTAATCACCGCGCCCTGTGCCGATAACACATCGTCCAGCGCCGACAAACACTGCAAAACATTGGTTTGATTGCAGGCATGGCCCATCAAACCAATGCGCCAGGTTTTGCCTGCCAGTGCACCAAGACCTGCGCCAATTTCAAGATTGTACTGTTCTAACAGTGCCGAACGTACCAAACCATCACCGGCACCCTTTGGAATCGATACTAAATTAAGTTGTGGTAAGCGACTGGCTTTATCAACGACTAAATCTAAACCCATGGCTTCAAGCCCTACTACTAAAGCTTGATGGTGATGGCGGTGACGTTGCCACGCATTTTCCAAACCTTCTTGTTTCACCATCAGCAGTGATTCATGCAAAGCATAAAGCGCATTCACTGGCGCAGTATGATGATAGGCGCGCTTGGTATTGGCCCCCCAATAACCCATCACTAACTGCATATCCAAAAACCAGCTCTGCACTTTGTGCTCACGCTGGTTAATAGCTGCAACGGCTCGCGGCGAAAAAGTCACCGGCGAAATACCCGGTACACAGGACAAACATTTCTGGGTACCCGAATAAACTGCATCGGCGCCCCACGCATCGACATTGACTTCAATACCGGCCACTGATGTCACTGCATCAACGATACTCAAGGCATTATTTTCTGTTGCCAATTCGCACAAAGCCGCTGCATCGCTGGCAACGCCGGTAGACGTCTCTGCATGCACAAAGGCTAATACCTTGGCTGCTGGGTTTGCCGCAAAAGCTGCCTTCACTTTATCAACATCAACCGGCTTACCCCAGTCATCTTCGACCATGATAGCCGTGGCGCCACAGCGCTCAACATTTTCTTTCATACGACCGCCAAACACACCGTTCGCACAAATAATGGCAGTATCACCGGGGGATAATAAATTAACAAAACAGGCTTCCATCCCAGCGGAGCCCGGCGCTGAAACCGGCAGGGTCAGTTCATTTTTTGTTTGAAAAACGTATTGCAGTAGCGCTTTAATTTCATCCATCAAACCGACAAAGGCCGGGTCGAGATGACCAATAGTTGGTCGCCCCAAGGCTTCTAATACTTGCGGACTAACATCGGAAGGACCGGGACCCATTAAGGTCCGTTGTGGGGGATGAAAACTGCTGTACATAATAAGCTCCTGACTGGTTTTTAACGCCCGCAACAGTAACAGTTTTTCGCTACAGGCAAAACACTGGACGCCGCTTAGCGGCTAATAATGATTATAAGCTGAGGGAATAGACGATCGGGATGTTAGCTGCTTTTCTCGTAACGCCAAGCCTCATCTAACATCCATAACCTGTTACGCGGGTCCGCTGCATTGGAGTCGGCATCTTGGTAGCCGGCATCGCCCGGATAGAGCATCACAATACCTTGCTCCGTTTTGCTGAACTTAGGTAAGAACTTAGTCACCGGCCGCTGCTTGAACAACGCTATTGCCTCGCTGCTGCTGGACGCTGCACACAACTCAGACAAGGTGACAACGGTTGGCGGCATCATCTCTATCAGCTTGGCGCGATAATCAGCCAAAGCCTGCTCCGGACGATACCAGCAGTAATCCACAATCTCGCTGTTATCCACCACTACTTTTTCAGTATTATTATTGACTCTAGCCATATAAAACCAAGTAGCATAGCGCCGATTATGACCGGGTGGTGTAGTCCAATGGGCAAAATAGTTGAGATCTTGTTCGACAATATTAAGCTGAGTTTCTTCTAACGTTTCACGCACGGCGGCAAAGCGAGCTGCTGATTCAATATTAATCATATCATCGCGATAATCTTCTCGATCAATACGGCCGCCGGGAAACACCCAAGAGCCTTTGGCAAAACTAACTTGTGTTGAACGACGCAGTAATAAAATTTCTGGGCCTAACTGGCTGTCGCGGATCAACACCACTGTAGCCGCTGGAAAAATTTTACACATGGATTATCTCCTAAGGTTCGCTAGTATAGCGTAAACGCAACTGATGTTTGTGTGAAACAGCCAACCAAGTGCGCGACCAATAATGTAAACTGCGATCTTACACAACTCAAAAAAATTGAGTGAACAGCATGTACGCCGACATCTTTGCCGCTATTGTCCCGATTTTTATCTGTGCTGCCATTGGCTACACATGGGCTCGTTCAGGCACCCCTTATGAAACCGAATTTGTCACTCGCATGGTGATGAATGTTGGCACACCTTGCTTGATTATTGCCTCACTGAGCAAGACCTCACTACCAACCCAAGCACTGCTGGAAACTCTGACTGCCGCCGCTCTGGTATTGCTAGCCACTTTCATTCTCGCCAGCCTGCTTTGTAAACTATTTGGCTTAGCTTATTCGGTGTATTTGGGACCCCTCAGTTTTCCTAATACTGTCAACATGGGATTGCCGGTCAGTCTTTTTGCCTTTGGCGAAGAGGGATTGGCGGTGGCACTGGGGATTTATTTGGTGGTTGGCTTGGCACAGTTTACATTCGGTATTGCCCTCATCACCGGCGTCAGCCAATGGCGCAGCAGCCTGCGTTCGCCGCTCATTTATGCAGGCTTTTTGGGCGCGGCAATGGCGCTTAGCGATAGCCACTTGCCCCTGTGGCTGGAAAACACCCTGCAATTAATTGGCTCGCTGAGCATCCCGCTGATGTTAATCACGCTCGGGGTTTCATTGGCACGCTTACAAGTAAAAAACTTTAGCCGCAGCTTGTTGTTATCTATCACTAGGCTGCTAATTGGCGCCTTAGTCGGGGTGTCAGTGGCTGAGCTATTAGAGCTAGAGGGCACTGTCCGCGGCGTGGTTATCATCCAATCGACTATGCCATCGGCGGTGTTCAATTATCTCATGGCACAGCGCTATGGCAGTTCAGCAGAGTCGGTTGCCGGCATAGTGGTGATGTCAACGTTGCTCAGTTTTGCCACCCTCCCACTATTGCTGTGGTTACTGATTTAGCAGGCAGCTATAGCGTATTGGCAGCTGCAACATAGTGCACCCAATAAAAAGCGCCGCAGAAGGCTCGTTAGTCCGCAAAAGCTGTTATTTGTCGCCCCAACTCACTTCTATACAGCCAAAAATGAACTACATTAGTAAGTGTGCAATTAAAGCCCGCAGAATATAAGAGTTTGGTTTTTAATGGAATTACTCGAACAGTGTCGTAAACACGCGCATAAGTACTATGCAGATCTTTTAATGGCGGCGGAAAAAACCGTTGCCGATACTCTTTTTGCGCACTCCGAAAGCTCAAATAACAACCAAGAACAACGTCATTACTTTGAGGCCATGCAACAATTAAAACAACAAAGTAGCGCCATGCATGACAGCTTTCGGCAAACCTTGGCATCATCTTTTCAGACCTTTATCAGCGGCCAAAACCTACAGGACCATTCAACAACGCCCACTAATAGCAGCGCCCTATCGCTGCTCCAACGAGACGAGCTAGAAGACGAGCTGGCGATCTCGGTCATTGTTTCCAAAGCCAATAGCCGCAACACCGAATCTCTATGGAAACTCAATCGGCGCTTAGCTGCAACACGCGGTGGCAACGTTGTCAGCGATGAAAGTAACCCTTTTGCACCAACTTTGGTATGCAATGCCTTACAAGCGGCGGTTAATACTTTAGGTATCGAAAGCAAGGCTAAAATCTTGATCTACAAACAGCTGGGTAAAGTGTTTGTAGTGAGCTTTGCTAAAGAGCTGGATGCACTCAATCAATTACTGATTGATAAAGGTATTTTAGCCAACCTGCGTTTCAGCATAAGCAATCAATCGGTAGCCACCTCTCCTACTAGCAAGGATAGCAGCGACACCGACACCGAAAGCCCGGCCCCAGTAAACGTTGAGTCCAATGCCCGTATCGCCCACCAACAAGAACTCTATGACAGTATTCGTGCGCTGCAATCCGCTCTCGGCAGCCGCAAACAAACTGCTGGTGGGGTTAGCTTTGGCAATCTGAAAATTGATGGTACTGGTGGCAACGACTCCTTCGCACCAGTCGATTATGCCTTGGCCCTCAGCGCCATCCAACAATCATCTGCCTTTTTGTCGGCGGCGTCATTAAATCATCCGATGCCAGCGGCGACCGTTGAAGCCAAGTTAATTGAACAACTGTCAACACAAGGTGACCCAGACTCAAGACATAAAATGACCAAGCAGGACGCTGACACTGTCGACTTGGTGGGCATGATCTTTCGCTACATGCTCGACGATCCAAAATTACACGACGCGGTTAAATCGTTGCTTAGCCATTTGCATACGCCCTATCTAAAATTGGCGCTAATGGATAAGAACTTTTTGGACAACTTCCAACATCCCGCCAGAGCACTGCTTAATTCGATGTCCGAAATCGGCGGCAAATGGGTGCAGTCCGAAGAAGACCGCACCATACTCCCTAAGATTAAATCCATTGTTGAAACCGTGCTGACCGGCTTTGTCGATGACCCTAGTTTGTTTGATCAACTGTTAGAAGATTTCAGTCGCTACCGTGAAAGCTTGGAAAAACGCTCGCGGATGGTAGAAAAACGCAACACTCAATCGCAGCAGGGATTGGAAAAATTAGATCTCGCTAAGCAGCGCGCCGCCGATGAAATGTTGCAGCGCTTAACTGATGCCAATATTCCAGCCAATATCAACAAATTATTGCTTAAACCTTGGTCTGAATTCCTATCGTTTAACCTGCTGCGCCATGGAGATGAAAGCCTCACATGGCAATCGGCATTGAAAGTGGTCGACGGTATTATCTGGAGTGTGCGACCCGCAGCTGTGGCTGATAACAAAGCCGATTTTCAGCGCCATCAGAGTGACTTAGAAAAATCTGTGTCCGAGGGTTTAAGTACTATTGGCTATGACCCTAATGCCTCCAAAAGTTTATTAAATGCCCTCAAGGAAGCGCAAGAACTGGCCTACCACAACGCATTGATGAATAACGTTCAGCAATATCAAGCTAGCGGTCACAACAATGGCAAACCCATCACCACTGCAAAAGCTACCAAGCCAAAGAAAGCCAACAAACCAAAGCCACCAAAACTAAATGCCGAAGAGCAAGACATCGTCGAAAAGCTGAAAGAAATCGCCTTCGGAACTTGGTTCGAGTTTGACCGCGAACAAGCCGTCCAACTACTCAAACTGGCCTGGTTTAGCCGCGTCACTAGTCATTATATGTTTGTCGATCACGCGGGCATCAAACAAATGGTTGAGAACCAATACAACTTAGCCAAGGGTATCAATGCTGGTAACATTCGCATTGCTGAGCCGGATAAAAAATCCTTTATGGAACGCGCCTTAGAGGCGGTTTTAGATAAACTCAAACTCGGCAACGGATAAATTCAGCCTCCGATTTACAAATTTAAGCGTTGACCACTAGATTTGCTGATGACGGTTGGGCTATTGGGCGCTATGATTAGACTTACCTATTGCAACCTCTAGAACCCGATTAAACATGGTTACCCGCCCAGATAAAGAACTCATTAAAAACACCTCAGCCGAAAAAAAAGAGAAATTGCTGCGGCTAGCGACCAATACAGCTCTACTGGTGGCGATTAGCTTGGTGTTTATTAAGGCCATTGCTTGGTTCCAAACGGGTTCAGTTGCCATGCTTGGCTCTCTGATAGACTCCGTTCTCGACAGTACTGCAGCTGTGATTAATTTGTTTTTTATGCGCAGCGCTCTGCGTCCTGCTGACAGCGACCATCGTTTTGGACACGGTAAAGCCGAACCTTTGGGCGGTATGTTTCAGGCGATGATTATCGGCGCCTCTGCATTGTTTTTATTGGCCGAATCGGGGCGACGCATGGTCAACCCTACAATACCTGAGCAAAGCGAACTAGGTATTGCAGTGATGATTGTATCATCGCTGTTGGTGGCGGCACTGGTATTACTACAACGCTCGGTGATAAAGCGCACTGGCTCGATATTGGTGGCTGGCGATGCGCTGCATGGTCTTGGCGATATCGCGATCAACATGGGCGTTATTTTTGCGCTGGTCGTCTCTACTCAGTTTAACGCGCCATGGATTGACCCGCTGGTCGCCTGTTTGTTGGCATTGATGCTCATTCGCGGCGCCTGGGGCATTGGTTATAGCGCGATACAGCAATTGATGGACCAGGAGTTCTCGAACGAAGAGCGTGCGCATATTCGTCAACTCGCCAAACAGCACCCGCAGGTGAACGACACCCATGACTTACGTACCCGCCGCGCCGGCATGTCTGCGTTCATCCAATTACATGTCGAGATGGACGGCAACATCAGTTTAATTGAAGCTCACAGGATTGGCGATGAGGTCGAAAAAATAATTATGACCGAATTTCCCAATACTGAGGTGCTTATTCATCAAGACCCTTACGGCAAGGAGCCAGTAGACACTTTCTTACGCAATTAACAGCTGCTGCCTAGAACGGCGGTTTATTTCGAATATCAGTGATGGCTTGCTCTAGCTTGGCATAGACAGCGCGAACATCGACCCGAATACCCACTTCAGCCTTACGAGATATCTGCGTTGCCGGAAAAATAAAATCGTTGTTATAGCCCGGCACCTGTAAAGACCGTGAGCGGCCGTATTTATCGGTATAAATAACCCAGTTGAGCCCGCGATAGGTTTTTAACAACTGACCCAGCACAATCCCCATCGCTTGCAATTGCGTGACTTGATCGGCGGTTACCAGTTTCTCATCTATGAGACGCTGCATTACCGCCAGATCATTTTCTTTCTTGCCATTCAGCTGACCACCAAAATGACGGCGCGCCAGTTCATCGATACTTTCTCGCTGCGTCCCCATATAACGGATATCAATCGCCGATAATGGCTCGCTGCGCCAAGGATCAGGTGAAAGCGATTGCTTTTGGGCCCACGTCGCTGACGGGGTAGCCAAAGCCATCGCCAGTAACATCACCGTTAATAACAAAGTACTCAATTTCTGTGCGCAAAACTGCATCAACAACTCCATTTACTTTAATTGACAACTATCTTATAGACCGCATATTGGCAGTGTAATTCAACCGCGTTGCCGCCGCCACGCCTGCACCGCCAACAATCCACTCAACTAGCCCTTGTTTCGGCAAAATATATGGTTAAATAGGCTTTTCTCCTTGAGCTTGATGAGGTCCGTCAGTACCATGAGCGCTTTGCATTTGGCGGAGATCTCAAATGATTACGGGCAGTATGGTTGCTCTGGTAACCCCCATGACTATGACCGGTGATATTGACTGGTCAGCGCTGGAAAAGCTGGTGGATTTTCACCTACAAGAAGGGACTAACGCTATCGTCGCGGTCGGAACCACGGGCGAATCCGCAACCCTTAGCGTCACCGAACACTGCATGGTAATTAAACATGTGGTCGACCAAGTGCACGGCCGCATTCCGGTTATTGCCGGGACCGGTGCCAATAGCACAACTGAGGCCATCGAATTAACCGAAGCCGCAAAAGTGGCTGGCGTTGACGCCTGCCTATTAGTGACGCCCTATTACAACAAGCCGACCCAAGAAGGCCTGTATCAGTTTCATAAATACTTAGCCGAGCAAGTCGCGATCCCACAGATTCTTTATAATGTGCCGGGCCGCACCGCTTGCGACATGCTCAATGATACCGTCGACCGCTTAGCCGACGTCGATAATATTATCGGTATTAAAGATGCCACCGGTGATATTCCTCGCGGTAAAGAATTAATCGCCCGCTGTGCCGATCGCCTTGCTATTTATTCTGGCGATGACCCGACAGCGATGGCATTGATGTTAGCCGGTGGTAAAGGAGATATTTCAGTGACCGCCAATGTCGCGCCGAAATTGATGTCTCAAATGTGTGAGGCCGCATTGGCCGGCGACAGTGACCGCGCGCAACAACTCAACCAACAATTAATGCCGCTACATGAAAAGCTGTTTTTGGAATCCAATCCAATTCCAGCCAAGTGGGCATTGCATGAAATGGGCATGATTACGGAAGGCATCCGCTTACCTTTAACAGTTTTTTCCAGTGACCAACAACCCATTTTAAAACAAGCTATGCAGCAGTCAGGAATCATTGCATGAGATTTTACGCGCCCGTTTCAATCAATATGATCAAACTTATTGGCTTAGCTGTTTTGTTTACTCAACTCAGCGCTTGCAGCTGGCTCTTTGGCGATGAAGGCACTTTTCGCGACCGCGGTGATGATTACCGCAAAGCCACCATGGAAGCGCCGCTAGAACTGCCCGCCGATATCGAAGGCGACGCTATTGACGACAGCTATGCGATTCCAGTAATTAGCGACCGCTTGAGCCTTGATGAAAAGTTTGTGCTGCCAAGTCCAGAGCCTTTATCTGATGAAATTAATCGTGACTCAGTCCGCATAAATCGCCTCGATGAGCAAAAGTGGATTCTGATAGACGGCGCTCCTGGTCAGGTATGGCCGCGCTTGCGTGGCTTTCTAAGCCTTAATGAAATATCCGTACAACGGGCTGACGCGGTCAACGGTCTGATAGAAACCGCCTGGTTACAACCTTCAGGAGAAGACTTACTGCAAGAGCGTTATCAACTGCGTATCGACCAAGGTGTGCAACGTGAAACCACTGAGGTTTATGTATTGCAGGCGGACCTACGCGCTGGCAAAGACGACTGGCCGAGTAGCTCATCCAACGCCGAACGCGAAGAGATCATGACTCAGGAGCTGGCTCAATATCTAGCCGATAGCGCTGCTGCAGTAGCAGTATCGATGCTGGCACAGCAGGCCATCGATTCCAGCGGCAAAGTCACATTGGAAGAAGACGAGCAGCAACAAGCATTGATTAAATTAGCGCTATCCTTTGACCGAGCATGGGCTTCCGTTGGCCGCGCGCTAACCAAATCAGGCTTTAGTGTTGACGATTTAAACCGTAGCGAAAACACCTATTACGTTAATTATATTGAGCAAGCTGAAGAGGACGAAAAAGGTTGGTTTGCCTCATTATTTGATTGGGGTTCTAGCGTTGACGACGAACAGGGAGTTACTTATACAGTGAAAGTTAATGAAGCTGGCGCGAAAATGGTGACGATTACCATCTATGCCAATGCAACCGATGCGGACGATAGCGAAGCCATCACTAAAAATGAAAGAGCAAAACTGCTGAAACTTATCAAACGCAACTTATCCTAGCGCTAACCGCAGACAACAGATAATGAGTTTAGAGTTTGCATCACTGGGGAGCGGCAGCCGCGGCAATGCTACCTTGATCAAATCCAGTAATTGCCTGCTGATGGTCGATTGCGGCTTTACCATAAAAGAAACTGTGCGCCGCTTAGCGTTGTTGGGGCACGTACCCGAAGACATCGATGCGATTCTGGTAACCCACGAACACGGTGACCATATCAAAGGGGTTGGTCCCTTTGCCCGCAAATATCAGTTGCCGGTTTATCTCACCCACGGTACTGGCCAATACGATGGTCTCGGTAAAGTTGCGCAGCTAGAACAGATCAATATCCACCAACGCTTCACCATTGCCGATATAGAAATTAACCCAGTGGCAGTGCCTCATGATGCTCGCGAGCCCTGTCAGTTTGTGTTTCATCACCAACAGACGCAAGTTGGAATTCTCACCGACCTCGGCAGTATTACCCCGCATGTGATCGAGCAATACCAACACTGTGATGCGCTCATGCTTGAGTGCAATCACTGTCCGCAACTACTGGCGATGGGCCCTTACCCGCCGTCATTAAAGCATCGGGTCGGTGGTCACTGGGGGCATTTAAGTAATCAGCAAGCAGCAATTATGCTCGATAGCATTGAGCACCAGCGCTTACAGCATCTGGTGATCTCGCATATCAGCGAACAAAATAATCGAGAGAATTTGGCGAGAACCGCCATCGAACAAGTATTTGGTCAGCAGCCGAGTTTAACACTGGCCAATCAGAATGAAGGCATCGACTGGCTCAGCGTAAACTGACCCAGCCGATTAATTATTAACTACGCACTGATCAAATCATATTGCTGCGCTAATATTTCAATAATTTCTGCTTTCGGATTATCCGTCAGCACGATTGTCTCACCAATAATTTTCTCAGCAATGTCAGTATAGGTTTTTGATACTTCCATCATCACCGACTCCGGTAATTCATTATCACGGGCCAGCGCCAAGCGCTCGTCCATGCGATTTTTATCTAACAAAATATCGGGGTCAGGGAAATGTTTTAGCAATAACTGTCGAAAACCTTCTTTCGAATTTTCAATAATATTACCTTCGGTATAAGCTGCACGATCCCATATTCTTGAAGAATCCGGGGTTCCCACTTCATCCATATAAATTAGTTTTTCAACACCGTTTTTATCGGTGACATAACCGAACTCAAATTTAGTATCGACAAACACCTGATCGATAGCAGCCAGCGCATCACTGATAACAGCAAAGCCTTCTGACAAAAGCTTTTCATAAAAAGCAATATCGTCAATGCTGCGAAAATTAAAAGCCAGATAATTATTCACAATATCATCGCGACTAATATTTACATCATCCACCTCTGGCACACCAGGGATATCTTTCAAAATACCTTTCGTCGACGGGGTAATTAATAACTCGGGTAAGCACTGATCTTTTTGCAAATCATCGGCAATGTTAATACCGCAAAATTCACGTTCACCTTTTGCATAAGAGCGCCACATCGAACCGGTAATATATTGTCTAGCAATTGCCTCAATCATCACCGGCTTAGCTCTTTGCACAATCCACACCAGCGGGTGCGGAATATCTAAAATATGGCTATCGGCTAAGCCCTGTTCTCTGAATAATTTAAACCAATGATTAGAAATTGCATTCAGTGCAGCCCCTTTGCCCGGCACCCCTTGCATACCACCTTCGCTTCTCCAGATACATTCAAAAGCAGAAATTCGATCACTGATGACCATAATGGCCAACTCAGCGTCAGCTGCAACGTCGTAACCTTTGTCGCTAATCAAGCGGCGACTATCCGCTGCCGTCAGCCAATAGACTGAACGCACTTTACCGTTGTGAACCGGTTGCTCAGTACGAATTGGAAGATCATTGTTTATGGCCAATACTTTATCAGCAAGACTCATGGCTATGCCCTGTATTTTCAGAGAGATGGAGAGAATGAAATAACTAGAAATACCGCCGCGGCGATAACGACTAGAGTAGCCGGTTTCTAGAAAAAGGATCTTACCAGAATATTTATTTGATACCAATACTTGGCGGCATCGTTGTAAGCGCGGCAATGACGGCACTAATGATCGCTTTATTAGCCGCTGGAAACTCATAGTCTAGCAAGTCTTTAGCGGCCACCCAGCGTATCGGCTGACCTTCGCGCCCTTCCGGCTGCCCGCTGAATTGATCGACCCACCAGACATTTAACAACACACTCTTATCCGTATAATCGTGTTGAACTTCAACACAGGGTCGACAGTGTTTTACTGTTAACCCAAGTTCTTCGAACAACTCACGCTGTAAGGCCTGCTCTACATTCTCAGTGGCCTCTACCTTACCGCCGGGAAACTCCCATAGACCACCTTGATGACTATCGGTAGAACGCAGCGCAATTAAAATGTGCTGATGTGCATCGAGGATAACTCCGACAGCAACATGGACGCGTTTGCTCGCTGAATTCATAATGATAATACAGTGAAAGTTAAGTACGGTATTCCGCATTAATGCGGACATATTCAAAAGAAAGATCAGAGGTCCAGACCGTTGCAGCTTGTGCGCCCCGCGCCAGGTCGATAGCGATAGTAATTTCTTCTGCCGCCATCGCCACTTCACCCTGCTGCTCAGTATAACTCGATGCTCGACAGCCATTCTCGGCAATAAGCACTTCGTTAATATGGACACTGACTTTATTGACATCTAACTGCTCGATATCGGCGCGGCCTATAGCCGCCAAGAGACGACCCCAATTTGGATCGCTTGCAAACAAAGCTGTTTTGACCAATGGCGATTCAGCTACTGTATAGCCAACCTGCAAACATTCTTGCTCTGTCGCACCACCCGACACCAACACACTGACAAACTTACTAGCACCTTCGCCGTCACGCACTAGGCCCTGCGCCAATTCAATAAACACTTCGGTGATAGTATCGAGTAAAGGTTGATATAAACGCTCTTCTGCGGACATCAGTTTTGCTAACGCTGCCTGCCCTGTTGCCACCAACATACAAGCATCGTTAGTAGAGGTATCACCATCAATGGTAATGCGATTAAACGATTGATCACTAGCTTGCCGTACCATCGTTTCTAACAAGGCCTGATCAATAGCCGCATCGGTGGCAATATAAGCCAACATAGTAGCCATGTTAGGTTTGATCATGCCAGCACCTTTGGCAATCCCCGTAACGCTAATCATCACGCCATCAAATTCAAGCTGACGGCTAGCCGCTTTTGGCCGGGTGTCCGTGGTCATAATACCGTTGGCAGCGTCGTGCCAACCATGCACTGACAAATTTTCTAACGCTTGTGGCAGGGCATTAGTGATTTTGGCAATCGGTAAAGGCTCACCAATAACGCCGGTGGAAAAAGGTAATACTTGCTCTGCAGCTTTGTCAGTCAAACGCGCCAAGGCTTCGCAGGTAGCCAAGCTATCAACCAAACCTTGTTGACCGGTGCCGGCATTCGCATTACCGGTATTGACGACAAAATAGGCAGGCGACTGCTGGCTTATATGTTTTTTGGCAACTTGCACCGGTGCCGCACAAAATGCGTTGCGGGTGAACACCCCGGAGACACTGGCAGCAGCAGCTATCTCCATCACCACCAAGTCAGTTCGTCCTGGTGTTTTAATACCGGCGCTGGTAGTCCCTAAACGAAAACCGGCTACATCATGTAGCCGACCGATCTCACAATTACCTACTGCCATTATTATTCCCTATCACTGCCATCTTTAAAGCTATGACAACTTACCATGACACTGTTTGAATTTTTTACCTGAACCGCAGGGACAATCTTCGTTGCGGCCAACTTTTTTGCCTTCACGAACAAACGGTTCCGCAGGTTCGGTATTGCCCTTGATAGCTTCATCACCAGACTCGCCGCCCGCCTCAGTAGCGGCTAACGCAGACACCTCATCATGTTTAAATACCATTGACTTTTTCGCCGCTTCTTCACGTCGCTGTTGTTCTAATGCTTCGACTTCATCTTCACGCTGAATACGAACATTGGATAAAAACCGCACCACATCGTGTTTCAAACTGTCTAGCATTGATTCAAACAAGTTAAACGCTTCACGCTTATATTCCTGCTTTGGATTTTTCTGTGCATAGGCGCGTAAATGAATACCTTGTCGCAAATGATCCATCGTTGCCAAATGATCTTTCCACAGATTGTCCAACACCTGCAGCATAATGTGTTTTTCCAACTTGCCGAGCTCAGGGCCAATCTCTTCAAACTTGGCTTTGTAAGCGTCGGAAATCACCGCGACAACTTTTGCCCGCAATGGCTCTTCATGCAAGTTGTCATCTTCATCTAACCATTGTTGAATTGGCATCGGGGCAGCAAACTCTGCCGCCAGGCGGCTTTCAAGACCCACTACATCCCACTGTTCTTCTAGACTTTGCGGTGGAATATGTTCATTGATAACTTGATGCACAACGTCTTCACGGATGGCCGTGATAGTGTCATGAATTTCTTCGGCCTCTAATAACTCCCGCCGCTGTTGATAAACAATCTGACGCTGATCGTTAGAAACATCATCAAACTCCAATAAGTTTTTCCGAATATCAAAGTTACGACCTTCTACTTTTCGCTGTGCCTTCTCTATCGAGTTGGTCACCATACGATGTTCAATAGCTTCACCTTTCTCCATACCCAACGCTTGCATAAAGCCGCGCACTCGATCGGAGGCAAATATCCGCATCAAGTTATCTTCCATCGACAAATAAAAGCGCGACATACCTGGGTCACCTTGCCTACCGGCACGGCCCCGTAATTGGTTATCAATACGGCGCGACTCATGTCGTTCTGTACCGATAATATGCAAACCACCGGATTCCAGTACTGCCGAATGACGCAGTTTCCATTCATCACGTAGTTTTTGGATAGTCTCAGTCGACGGATTATCTAAGTCAGCTATTTCGACTTCGACATTACCACCCAACACAATATCCGTGCCGCGACCAGCCATATTGGTAGCAATAGTTACTACACCTGGGCGGCCCGCTTGCGAAATGATTTCTGCTTCTTGTTCGTGGAACTTAGCATTCAATACTTTGTGATCTATCTTCGCTTGCTTGAAGCGTTTTGAGAGCTCTTCTGACGTTTCAATTGAGGCGGTACCTACCAACACGGGCGCACCGCTCTTAATCAATTCTTTAACATCAGGCACGATAGCGTCGTATTTTTCATCGATAGACAAATAAACCAAGTCGTTCAAGTCTTTACGTAACTGCACCACATTGGTGGGAATAACCACCACTTCTAATCCATAAATCTGCTTAAATTCAAAAGCTTCGGTATCGGCGGTACCCGTCATACCAGCGAGCGTATTGAAGAGACGGAAATAATTTTGGAAAGTAGTCGACGCTAAGGTTTGACTCTCAGCTTGAATGTTTACGCCTTCTTTCGCTTCAATTGCCTGATGCAGACCTTCGGATAGACGACGTCCGGGCATGGTGCGACCGGTGTGCTCATCAATCAACACTACTTGATTATCCTGCACAATATATTCGACATTATTATTGAACAGTTTATGCGCACGTAAACCGGAATAAACATGTTGCAACATTGACAAGTTACCGACCGAATAAAGGCTTTCGCCTTCTTTCAGCATACCGGCTTCCGACAACAACTCTTCAACATAGAGATGGCCTTGCTCGGTCAACTCTATCTGCCGTCCTTTTTCATCAATCGTATAGTGACCAAGTTGTTCCTGCTCTTGCGCATCGTCTTCAACTTCGGGTTGCAGTTGCAGCTTAGGAATCAATCCATTAATAGAGCGGTACATCTCAGAGCTGTCTTCCGCCTGACCAGAAATGATGAGTGGAGTACGCGCCTCATCTATTAGGATAGAATCAACTTCATCGACGATGGCGAAATTTAAATTGCGCTGGAAGCGATCCTCCAACGTGAATGCCATATTATCGCGCAGATAATCAAAGCCGAATTCGTTGTTGGTACCGTAAGTAATATCGCAAGCATAAGCAGCGCGCTTCATGTCTGAATCTTGCCCCGACACCACGATGCCAACACTTAGACCTAAAAATTCATAGATTGGCCGCATCCAATCGGCATCACGCTGTGCTAAGTAATCATTCACGGTAATAAGAAAGGCGCCTTCACCCGTAAGTGCATTCAAATACACAGGTAAAGTTGCCACTAAGGTTTTACCCTCACCGGTACGCATTTCGGCAATGCGACCTTGGTGCAAAGTGAGACCACCTATCATTTGCACATCAAAATGACGCAGGCCCAAGGTCCGCTTACCCGCTTCGCGAACGACTGCAAAGGCCTCCGCTAACAGCTGATCTAAGCTTTCACCTTCAGCGAGGCGGTTTTTGAATTCGGGGGTTTTGGCCTTTAGATCGGCATCACTTAAGGCACTAAACGCCTCATCAAAACTATTAATTTGCTGGACAGTTTTGCCCATGCGCTTGAGTTCACGGTCGTTTTTACTACCGAATACTTTTTTAGCGATATTTCCCAACATAATATGTACTTACTATTTGATTGTGGTTCTACAGGGTTTATTTGGAGATTACCCAGAGCAGCTTTGCTAGCGGTAATAATTCAACGCGCTAGTTTAAAGGAGTTTGGGTTAATAGGGCAGGAAATATTCAGCGACTGGCGCGGTGAATATAGGTAGCGGGGTCGACAGCGCGACCATGCTTATAAACTTCGAAATGAACATGTGGACCGGTAGAACGACCGCTGGTACCCATCAGGGCAATAACTTGGCCTTTTTTAACAATATCACCAACTTGAGCTTTGTTTTCTAAATTGTGGGCATAACGGGTAATAAAACCACTGCTGTGATTAATCTCAACCAATTGACCGTAACCATAGCGCTCACCTGACCAAGTGACAACACCGGAGCCGACGGCAACTATGTTTGAACCGAGCTTACCGGCAAAATCGACGCCTTTGTGCATCGCTTTGCGGCCAGTGAATGGGTCTGCGCGGTGGCCATAATGAGAAGACAACCAGCCTTTTTGGATAGGCCGACCCGCGAGGAACACTTCATCTTCAATTTTGCGGTTAGCGAGTAGAGTTTCAAGAATCTCCAACTGTTGCTGACGATCATCAATACGGGCCGTCAACTCATCAAGCGCATTAATAATATCGGGGCTTTGGTAAAGCTCGCCCAAATCAGCAGCTTCAGGACCACCCAATGCGGGTAGTTGACTGAAATCGAATTCGCCACGATCTAACTTAGCAACGGCGGTAATCCGCTCACCCAAGGCATCAAGTCGCAATAACCGTGCTTGCACCGCAGCCATCCGCAGAGTTAGGGCTTGAATTTGCTGTTCAGCTTGCTTTTTGGTGTAGGCGAGCGATTTTTGATCGGCGCGAGTTTTTTCTTGAAGTGCTAGCAGCGCTTGGCTATCCAACGCTTTATCATCATTTGCCACGCTGTAACCAATATAGCCACCTAAGCCTAATGGTGCACCCAGCAGACACAGGGACAGCAAGGTACGAGTCCAACGGCCCAATAAAAGCGACTTCGACTGGCCGTTCTTGCTACTGACAATGATGACTTTCATAGATTCATCGATATTGGTTAAGGGCGACTGGCCGCAGTTGGCGTCTAAAAAGAGCTGCAAATGCTGCTTAGTGTTTGATTTTGCGCGGTAAATATCGCATAGATACAAATCAATTGCCAACGCAAAGTCAGTGATTTTAGTGAACCAACGCATGAATTAATAAATTGGCGATGATATGACCACTATAAACCCGCGGCCACTGCCAAATTCAATGTTACAAAGCGGCCGATACAGGGGCCATATAGGAGATGGGGGCGGTCTCTTGGTCATCAAAAGTAACCACTTCCCAAGCATCAGGCTGGGCGATAAGTGCGCGCAACAATGCGTTATTTAAGGCGTGGCCTGATTTATGTGCTCTAAACTCACCGATTAAGCTCTTACCTAGTAAGTATAGATCGCCGATTGCATCTAGCACTTTGTGCTTAACAAATTCGTCCTCATAACGCAGACCATCTTCATTAAGAATGCGGTACTCATCAACCACGATGGCGTTATCGACGCTGCCGCCTTGGGCTAAGCCCTTGGAGCGCAGGTATTCTATTTCATGCATAAAACCAAAGGTGCGGGCCCGACTAACCTCTTTGACAAAAGAAGTGCTGGAAAAGTCGACCTCAGCCTTGCCGGAGCGATCACGAAAGACAGGGTGATCAAAATCGATAGTGAATGTCACTTTGAAGCCATCAAAAGGGAGGAAACTGGCTATTTTATCCCCATCCTCTACCGTTACCGGGCGTTTAATGCGGATAAATTGCTTGGCCTTGGACTGCTCTTCAATGCCTGCGGACTGGATCAAAAACACGAAAGGGCCGGCACTGCCGTCCATAATAGGAACTTCAGCGGCGCTGAGTTCGACATAAGCATTATCGATACCAAGACCGGCCATCGCAGACAATAAATGCTCGACGGTCGAAACCCTGACATCCCCCTTCATTAAGGTGGTTGAAAGAATAGTATCGCCAACATTCTCAGCCCGGGCCGGTATTTCTATAGCGGGGTCGAGATCAGAGCGACGAAAAACAATCCCAGTGTCAATAGGAGCTGGCAGCAGGGTCAGATAGACCTTCTCACCGGAGTGTAAACCAACGCCGGTAGCTCGGATTGCATTGCGTAATGTACGTTGTTTAATCATGCTATATCTTCGCGGTTATTGATGAGCGTATCTTCTACTCAAAGCGTTTAATCACGCCAATACAGCGCAATCTAATCTGTAATGCCTTGAAAAAAGGCCCTAAAACCTCTATCCCCCAAGCATTATGGCTACAAAAACTGGATGCCATGAAGTGAGGCGCGAATATTAACAGAGAACCCATATCACGCCAACTTCTAATCCCTGGTCCAGAGTAGCTGAACCAAGGGCAGCACGTCTTGTGCCACAACCAATAACGCCTGTTTTTGAAACCTATGCTTAGTCCTAGCCTTTAGTCCGCCTGTCTGCGTAAAAAAGCAGGAATATCGAGGTATTCCATATCTTTATCTTCCACCGCAGCAGTTGCCTCGCGGCCTAACGCATGTTGCGGGTTGTTGCGCATGACTGTTGGCCGCTCAAGTGTACGATAGTCCGGATTGACCAAGGCCGCCGGCTTGGTTTCAACACCTTTCAGCGGAGTTTCAATCACTTCACCACCCAAACCCGTCGCCACCACAGTAACACGCAGTTCATCAGACATCTCAGGGTCTATAACAGTTCCCACAACCACAGTCGCATTATCAGAGGCAAACTCTTCAATCGTGTCGCCAACCTCAGAAAACTCCCCCAAAGACAGATCGAGACCCGCGGTGATGTTGACCAGAATACCGCGCGCGCCCTGCAGATTGATATCATCCAACAAGGGGCTGCGGATAGCCGCTTCAGCAGCTTCACGGGCACGGTTTTCACCGCGAGCAGAGCCAGTACCCATCATCGCCATGCCCATTTCGGACATGACAGTACGTACATCAGCAAAATCCACATTAATCATGCCTGGGCGAATAATCAAATCAGCGATACCTTGCACTGCACCTAGCAACACATCATTGGCGGTTTTAAAGGCTTCCAATAAAGTGGCTGATTTACCCAATACTTCAAGTAATTTTTCATTGGGAATAGTGATCAATGAATCAACATGTTGCTGCAGCTCTTTCATGCCTTCATCGGCAATCTTGCTACGTTTTTTACCTTCAAAAGAAAACGGTCGAGTTACTACCGCTACCGTCAAAATACCCAACTCTTTGGCAATCTCAGCAACCACTGGCGCCGCACCGGTGCCGGTGCCGCCACCCATGCCGGCGGTAATAAACACCATATCAGCACCTTGTAGTGCCTCGGCAATGCGATCACGATCTTCCAATGCTGCTTGCCTACCAACTTCAGGATTGGCTCCAGCGCCAAGCCCTTTGGTGATATTACCGCCTAACTGTAATACCGTTGTTGTATCGACATAGGTCAGCGCCTGAGCGTCGGTGTTAGCGCAGATAAAATCTACTCCATCGACCTCGTTGGCAATCATATGTTTAACGGCATTACCGCCACCGCCTCCAACACCGACAACTTTAATGACCGCATTTTGTGGTACGTTATCAACTAGCTCAAACATAGGTTTCTCCCTTAGGTTTTATATCTGTTACCGGCGAACCGGCTTTAGTATTTTTACAATTAAAAAAATTAAAACTAAAAATTATTTTTAAACCACTCTTTCGCTCGGCTAAACACTGAACCGCTTTTCTGTGGAGAAGAGCCTTTCACTAACTCGCCGTTATGCTGTTTTACGCCGTACAGTAATAGACCAACGCCGGTTGCAAAAATCGGATTACGCACAATATCGGTTAAGCCTTCTACGTCCTGTGGCACACCAATTCGCACCGGCATATGAAAGATCTCTTCCGCCAATTCCACCACACCTTCCATTTTTGATGTGCCGCCAGTTAATACGATACCTGCTGCAATCATGTCTTCATAACCACTACGACGTAGTTCAGCTTGCACTAGTGTAAACAGCTCGTCATAACGAGGTTCAACTACTTCAGCTAATGCCTGCCGCGACAAATCTCTAGGTGGACGATCACCGACACTGGGTACTTTGATAGTTTCATCAGCACCGGCTAACTGTGTTAAAGCGCAAGCGTATTTAATTTTTATTTCTTCTGCATTTTGGGTTGGTGTTCGCAATGCCATAGCAATATCGTTAGTAACCTGATCACCAGCGATAGGGATAACACCGGTATGGCGAATAGCGCCATCGGTGAAGATGGCAATATCGGTAGTGCCACCGCCGATATCAACAATACAAACACCTAATTCTCGTTCATCATCGGTGAGCACGGCATAACTGGAAGCTAATTGTTCGAGAATAATATCTTCCACTTCCAAGCCGCAGCGGCGAATACATTTCTCAATATTTTGCGCCGCATTAACCGCACAGGTCACTAGATGCACTTTCGCCTCTAAGCGAACCCCGGACATTCCGAGCGGCTCTTTAATTCCTTCTTGGGTATCGATGACATATTCCTGCGGCAAAATATGCAGCACTTTTTGATCAGCGGGAATCGCCACCGCTTGGGCCGCATCAATCACTCGCTCCAAATCCAATTGATACACTTCACGATCGCGAATAGCGACAATGCCATGGGAGTTCAAGCTACGAATATGATTGCCTGCAATACCTGCAAAGACTGAGTGAATCTGGCAACCAGCCATTAACTCTGCTTCTTCTATAGCACGCTGAATCGACTGCACGGTAGATTCAATATTCACCACCACTCCCTTCTTTAGTCCGCGAGAAATATGCGAACCAATACCGACAATTTCCAAGCCACCTTGGTCGGTAATAGCACCGACAATAGCAACCACCTTGGAAGTACCAATATCAAGACCAACAATCATTTTGCTGTCTGCAGAGGCGCCCATTAACCCTTACTCCCGATAATTTTTCTGATTAAAAACTGCATTACTAATACCACTATTAATTATCCACGTTGCTTAGCGGGTTGCCGCCAAGCGACTGCAAAACCATTGCTATAACGCATATCAATACGTTTAATATTATCTATATCAGCCGACAAACCCATCGCATGAACTTGTAAAAAACGCTTCATTTTTTCCATCACTTGACCGTCGCCAAGAACTATCAAAACGCCACCGGCTAGCCGCGCTGACCAATTACCTCGATCATCCAGCTGCAATTGCTCTAACTGCATATTTTGATCGGCCAATGGCCGCCGTAATTCGCGAAAGTGACTCATAACTTCATCTACTCGGTCATCGGGACCCGCGAGTTGCGGCAGCGATACTTGTAGGCTTATTTTTTCAGTCGGCATAAATAAATTACCGCGGTGATTAACAAACCCGCGTAACCCCCATTGCGCAATCGGCGCCTGTTCTTTCACCGCTATCACGATCTCATCAGGCCAGCGGCGCTCCAAGGTGACATCAAATACCCACGGATCTTGTAATAACTGCCGCCGAATGCTGTCTAAGTCCAAGGCAATAAAGCCACTGCTAAGAAACGGCTCCACTTGCTTGGCAATGTCTTGCTGATTGACTCTGACAAAATCACCATTAACCACAACGCGAGTTACTGGCTGCGACAATAACGTCATCGTTGCCTGGTAAACGCCGATCACGAGTAGCAACACAACGCTTAACGACAACATAGCCGTCATTGCCTGTTTTAGTTTCACTACATTTATACGACGCGATGGTTTTGGCTGTGACCGACTAGCGCCTCGAACATTTGGGGACTTGCGGCTGCTATTGCGTTCAGGGCTATTTCTACGTTTAGGGCTGTCTTTGCCAAATCGAAATTTCATCGCTGCTCCCCCGCAACTTGGCCCGCGATACTAAGCCGTAAAATCTCTGCCACCAACTGATCAAAACTGCTACCCGCCGCTTTCGCCGCCATGGGTACCAAGCTATGACTGGTCATTCCCGGCACAGTATTAACCTCTAGCAAATAAAATTTACCGGCTTCGTCCTGCATAAAGTCGGCCCGCCCCCAACCTTGGCAGCCAACACTATTAAATGCCGCCAACGCTAACTGCTTAAGCTGCTGCTCTTGCTCTGGTGCCAATCCGCAAGGGCAGATATAGCGGGTGTCATCGGATAAATATTTTGCATCGTAATCGTAAAAACCATGATCGGTTTCTAAACGAATCACTGGTAACGCACGCTCGCCCAGTATTGCTACGGTAAACTCAGACCCACGCACCCATTGCTCTACCATTACTACGCCATCGTATTCACTGGCAGCATGGTAAGCCTGTTCTAATTCTGCTGCCGTATTCGCAATTGCCATACCGATGCTAGAACCTTCATGAGCGGGCTTCACGATAACCTTTCCCCACTGTTCAATAATTTGCTGCCAATCACTGATCGCTGACAACTCAGCAAACTCAGGCGTTGGCAAACCCAGTTCTAGCCATAATTTTTTACAGGCCACTTTATCCATTGCTAAAGCCGATGCCTCAACACCACTGCCGGTATAACTCACTGCCAATCTTTCTAACTCCGCCTGTACCGTGCCGTCTTCACCATCACCGCCATGTAGCGCGATGAAACAATGCTTATAATCTTTCGCAATACTGTTTAAACATCCGCTCTCTGCGTAATCAAACGCTTGTACAGCTATACCCTCTGCCCTTAGCGCTGCTATGATGGCGGCACCACTTTGTAGAGAAACATCACGCTCAGCGGAATTACCACCCAACAACACAGCAACAGGAGACTGCAACAGTTGTTGCCACGCTTTGTCATGATCGCGAACACCATTCATCTAACACTTACACCTGTTCTCAATCTGCTTCGAGTGTTCACTAGCCAACCCCCAATTTACTGGCCGCTAATTTCACTGCTAAGCCCCCTACTGTGCCGGCACCCTGGGTTAATACGATATCACCAGGTCGGATAATTTCCTGCAAAACCTCAGCGACATTATTTATATTTTCGACAAATACTGGGTCAATTTTTCCACGATTACGGATACTGCCACTGAGACTACGTCCATCAGCACCGATGATGGGCTCTTCGCCCGCGGAATAAACTTCCAACAACATCAGTGCATCGACTGTCGATAACACCCGTACAAAATCTTCATATAAATCTTTGGTGCGAGTAAAACGATGCGGTTGATAAATCATTAATAAACGACGATCCGGCCAAGCCTGCCTAGCGGCAGCAATAGTTGCCTCCACTTCAGTTGGATGGTGACCATAATCATCCACCAGTAAAGCTGAACCGCCGGCCACTTCATATTCACCGTACAACTGAAAGCGTCTACCCACGCCCTCAAATTTAGCCAAACCCTGTTGAATGGCACGATCATCAATACCTTCATCGGTTGCTACGGCAATAGCCGCCGTAGCGTTCAGCACATTGTGATCACCAGGCATATTAATGGTCACATCAATAGGTTTTGCTTTACCAGGACGAGTAACGGTGAACGAGGTGTTCAGGCTTTGTTTGTGCATATTACTAATGGAAAAATCTGCATCCTCACTAAAACCATAAGTAAGAATGGCACGACCCACTTGCGGCAATAGTTCGCGTACTACATCATCGTCCACACACATCACCGCCATCCCGTAAAAAGGTAAGTTATGTAAAAACTCGATAAAGGTTTTTTTCAATTTATTGAAGTCGCCGCCATAGGTCGCCATATGATCGGCTTCAATATTAGTTACCACCGAGATCATCGGCTGCAAGTGTAAAAACGAAGCATCGGACTCATCGGCTTCTGCCACTAGAAAACGGCTTTCGCCCAAACGCGCATTGGTACCGGCACTGTTCAGCAAACCACCAATCACAAAGGTAGGATCCAATTTGGCTTCGGCAAACACCGAGGCAATTAAACTGGTAGTCGTTGTTTTACCGTGAGTACCTGCCACTGCAATACCGTGCCTATAACGCATTAACTCAGCTAACATTTCTGCCCGCGGTACGATGGGTGTACGTTTTTCTGAGGCCGCAATCACCTCAGGGTTATCAGCTTTTACCGCGGTTGATGTCACCACTACATCGGCATCGGCGACATTACTTTCGTGGTGACCAATAAATACTTTCGCGCCCATACTTTCTAGACGTTGCGTGTTTTTCCCTGACTGAATATCGGAGCCGGAAATAGTATAGCCGGTATTCATCAGTACTTCGGCAATACCGCACATACCAGCACCGCCAATGCCGACAAAATGAATATTCTCGATACGACGCATTTCAGGGATTACAAAACGATTATCATCATTAGACATTAGCCACCTCCATACAACATGCGGCCACTTGTTCAGCGGCATCAGTTTTTGCCATGCTTCTGGCGGTATTAGCCATTGCCAACAGACCTTGTCGATCGGCCGACCAGCGCTCTAACAATTGCGCCAAACTCGCAGCCGACAATTGACTTTGTGGTAGTAATACAGCTGCACATTGTTCTGATAACCAGCGCGCATTCGCCGTTTGGTGATCATCAATCGCATGCGGCAGTGGTACCAATATTGCCGCTGCACCTACCGCCGCCAACTCCGCTACAGTTAGCGCACCGGCACGACACAATACGATATCCGCCCAACTATAAGCGGCCGCCATATCGTCGATAAAATCTTCAACTTTGGCTTCAATTTTTACCTGCAGGTAAGCATCGTTTACCACTTGCAAATGCGCTTGGCCGGTTTGATGCCACACGGCGGGGCGTTCATCTTCAACCATAAGCGCAATCGCCATAGGCAATACGTCATTGATCGGCTTGGCACCCAGGCTGCCGCCCAACACCAATAATTTGAGCTCACCCGCGCTACCGACGCCACGTTGCTGTGGTGTCGCCAACTCAGCAATTTCACCCCTAACCGGATTGCCTATGTAGCGTGATTTCTTAGCGGCTAAACTTACGGGATAACCCAACAATACTTTGCGGGCAATTTTCGCTAATATTTTATTGGTGGTACCTGGTACCGCGTTCTGCTCATGAATAACTAAGGGACAACCCGTCAACCAAGCTGCTACGCCACCCGGGCCAGAAGCAAACCCCCCCATACCTAATACGCAAATTGGACGCATTGTCATTACTACTCGCAACGACTGCCACAGGGCAGAAAATAACTGCAACAAACCTTTGGTAATACTTAATATGCCTTTTCCACGTAGTCCAGAAACAGATATAAAATGAATATCAATATTGGCCGCTGGCACTAACCGCGCTTCGATACCGCGGCGAGTGCCCAACCACTGGACATCAATACCCTTGGCGCGCAAGCTTGCCGCTGCCGCCAATGCCGGAAACACATGACCACCAGTACCTCCAGCCATAATCAATACCGGGCGGGGAGAATTAGTCATTATGCCGCCCTCCCTTTTGTGTTTTATTGACCGCTTTTTTTGCAGCCTTACCAATGTTTTTACTAACTGCGTTTTTATCACCCAACTGTAATACTTCGT
Organism: Oceanicoccus sp.; assembly: GCA_051277205.1. Lineage (GTDB taxonomy): Bacteria > Pseudomonadota > Gammaproteobacteria > Pseudomonadales > Dasaniaceae > Oceanicoccus. Next base: position 50,053 of record JBNMPW010000004.1, read on the forward strand.
GATTAATCCGAAATACCATCGCCAGCAATGCGCAGCAGACAATTAAGCTGCTGCCTCCGTAACTAAGGAAAGGCAGGGTTAAACCTTTGGTCGGTAACAAACCGGTATTAACGCCAATATTGATAAATATTTGACCGCTCAACATCAGCGCTATACCGTAGGCAACAAAAGCCATAAAATGCTGACTGGCCTGCTCTGCTAAACGGCCAATATGCATAATCCGCAGTACTAAAAAAGCAAATAAAGCGATCAATATCACGGCGCCAACAAAACCAAATTCTTCGGCATAAATGGCAAACACAAAATCGGTATGGGACTCTGGTAAGTAAAATAATTTTTGGATACTGTTGCCTAAGCCCACGCCAAACCATTCGCCACGACCAAACGCAATCAAAGACTGGGTCAGCTGATAACCCGAATCAAATTGATCTGCCCAAGGGTCGGTAAAAGCAGTGAATCGCTTCATCCGATAAGGCTCACTGACCACCAACAAAATCAATGCTGCTAACGCTGCCATAATCACCATGCTAAATTGCCAGAGACGTACACCGGCTAAGAAAATCATGCCGAAAGCGGTTCCTAATGTAACTACGGTGGCACCAAAATCGGGTTCAAGCATCAATAAAATAGTGACTAAAAATAATACTGCCATCGGTTTAATAAAACCTATCCATTCTTCTCTCAGCTCATCTTGGCGACGGACTAAATAACCCGCCAAATACAAAATCACACAAACTTTAGCCAGCTCTGAACACTGTAAGGTTAACGGCCCCAACGCTAGCCAACGACGACTACCATTTACTTCGCGGCCAATTCCTGGAATCAATACCATTATTAGTAAAGCGAAACCAACCATTAACCAAAACCAACCAGTACGTTGCCAAAAGTCCATTGGGATGCGATAGACAACCGCCGCACCAACCAAAGCAATAGCAAGGTGAAACAGATAGCGGTAACTGTGGAAAAAAGGATTACCATAACGTTCAGCAGCAAATTCGATGGAGGCCGAACTCATGGCAATAAAGCCAATCGTAATCAACGCGACGGCACTGCATAGCAATAAGGCATCAAGACCCCGCTTGGGCATTGGCAGCAAGGTTGGCAATTGCATAGCATTAGATTCTACGACAGCGACAGCACCCATTAGCTGAGCCCCCCCATCGCTTGTTCGGTCACGGCCTGACTAAAGACATCGCCACGTTGCTGATAGTTATCGAACATATCGAAACTGGCACAGGCAGGAGATAATAGTACGGCATCACCCGTCTGCGCTAAGTCTGTCGCTTGCTGTACCGCTTGCTCCATAGTGTCGACCATCACCGCTGGCAATTGACCGGCAAACAAGCTTTGTAATTGCTCCGCCGCCTCACCGAGTAACACCACTGCGCGGCAATGTTTTGCCACAACCGGTAACAATGGCGCAAAATCAGCACCTTTTGCATCACCGCCGGCAATCAATACCAGCTCGACACCATCACTGGCCAAACCTTCAATAGAAGCAATGGCTGCACCCACATTAGTGCCTTTTGAGTCATTGTAAAAACGCACGCCAGCTTGCTCGCTAACGAATTGACAGCGGTGCGCTAGGCCTGCGAATTCAGCCAAAACCGCCAGCATCGCATCCATTGCCAAACCAACAGAATGACCTAACGCCAAGGCCGCCAGGGCGTTTTCAATATTGTGCCGACCGGCAATTTTTAATTCGCTGACTGGCATCAAGCGCTTCGTTTCAAAAGCCAAGTACTCAACACCTTGTTGTTGGAGTAAACCAAAAGCATTAAAATCAGGCTGATTTAAACCAAAGCTAATAGTGCTGACGCCTTCCGCTAACAATGGCTGCGATAAAGGATCAGCACGGTTAACCACTGCTTTTTTGCAGCCTCGGAAAATACGGTGCTTAGCTTGGTGATAAGCCAATAAATTAGGATAACGATCCATGTGGTCGGCACTGATATTAAGCACCGTCGACACTGCAAAATCTAACACCCCCGCCCGCTCTAACTGAAAACTAGAAAGCTCTAGAACGTAAAGGTCAGGTTCTGGCTGATCATCGGCGGGCAACAAGTCCAACGCAGGAGTACCAAGGTTGCCACCAACGGCAACATCCAGCCCAGCTTTGGCGGCCATCTCAGCCAACAAAGTCGTGACTGTTGATTTACCGTTAGAACCGGTAATCGCGACGATAGGAGCTTTCGCTTCGGCGCGAAACAAATCAATATCACCACAGATTGCAGCGCCATCGGCCTTAGCTTTTGCGATAGCAGGCTCATCTAAGGCAACGCCTGGACTCACCACCAAACGATTAGCGCCTACAAAACTATGCTCATCCAGCTCACCTACACTTACCGCAACTAATGGAAATTCAGCTTCTAATTGCTCTAGCCCTGGCGGATGCTCGCGGCTATCTACTACAGAAAATGGTAACTTTTTGCGCGACAAATAACGAACGCAAGAAAGCCCGGTGATACCGAGCCCCACTACGATCTGTCTATTATCTCTCGCAATCAATTGCATATTATTTACAGTTTCTCTTTACCATTTTTAAAATTTTCATTAGCGCAGCTTCAATGTTGCCAATCCAAATAACACCAACATCACGGTAATGATCCAAAAACGAACAATCACTCGCGGTTCTGGCCAACCTTTTAATTCAAAATGATGATGGATCGGCGCCATTCGAAATATGCGCTTACCCGTCAATTTAAACGATGCCACCTGTAATATGACAGACACCGTTTCCAGCACGAAAATGCCACCCATAATGAAAAATACAATCTCATGACGAGTGATAACCGCCACCGTACCTAGGGCTGCACCCAAGGCCAAAGCACCGACATCACCCATAAAAATTTGTGCAGGGTAGGTGTTAAACCACAAAAACCCCAACCCGGCCCCAGCCATCGCCCCGCAGAAAACAACCAACTCACCAGTACCTGCGATATAAGGAATAAACAAATAATTAGAGAATTCGACGTTACCTACCAGATAGGCAATGATGCCTAAGGCCGAACCCACCATGACTGTCGGCATAATCGCTAAGCCATCGAGACCGTCGGTAAGATTCACTGCATTACTGGAACCAACGATGACAAAATAAGTCAGCACGATATAAAACAGACCCATATCGAGAGCAAAGTCTTTCAAAAACGGAAAGAACAATTGAGTTTCAGCAGGCGTTACTGCCTGTGAATACAAAAATATCGCCGCCCCTAAACCACCAACCGATTGCCAAAAATATTTCCATCGAGCAGGTAAGCCACGAGAATTTTTTTCGATTACTTTGCGATAATCATCAACCCAACCCACTGCACCAAAAATTATAGTAACCACTAATACCGTCCACACATAAGAGCTACTCAGGTCAGACCACAGCAAGGTGCTGAGCACGATGGCTACCAGAATCAAAGCGCCACCCATGGTAGGCGTACCCGATTTACTGAGATGTGACTCCGGA
>JBNMPW010000005.1:0-53186 GCA_051277205.1 Oceanicoccus sp.
AGCGGTAGTATTGGATGAAGTCACATATGGATAGGTACCGTGGTCAATATCCAACAGCGAACCTTGTGCGCCCTCAAACAAGATGCTTTTACCCTGTTCGCGGTAATCGTGCAACATGCCAGTAACGTCGGCAATCATCGGCTTCAACTCTTCTGCCATTTCTAGCGCTTCGTCTAACACTTGCTGATAATCTACCCCATCAACCTTATAGTATTGGGTCAACTGGAAGTTATGTAGCTCCATCACCTCTTTCAGCTTGGCCGCAAAGCGCTCGGGATGCTGTAGATCACCCAAACGTACGCCACGACGGGCGACTTTATCTTCATATGCCGGGCCAATACCGCGGCCGGTGGTGCCAATTTTGGCACTGCCTCGAGCCATCTCACGGGCATTATCAAGAGCTACATGGTAGGGCAAAATGAGCGGGCAAGCAGGGCTTAAACGGAGCCGTTCACGCACCGGCACCCCCTTTGCTTCCAGCTCGCCGATTTCTTTTAATAAAGCTTCTGGCGATACCACCACACCGTTACCGATCAAACATAAGACGCCGTCGCGCAATACCCCTGACGGAATCAAATGCAGCACGGTCTTTTCGCCATCGATAACCAAGGTGTGGCCAGCGTTATGGCCGCCTTGGAAACGGGCCACCAAATCAACCTGATCGGTTAACAGATCAACAATCTTGCCCTTGCCTTCATCACCCCATTGGGTGCCTAGTATGACTACGTTTCTACTCATTACTTTTCTCTAACGATAGGTAAAAATTAATTTGCGATGACCGTCCATTCAGCTGTAACTAACTGCAACTGACGATCGCACCGCTCATCTTCTTGTTGACCCGACAGCGCGCAGACCACCCGCTCACCCTTGGCTCGTAATGTTTGTACTGCCTGCCACAAAGATTGACTTTGTTGGGCATTCAAGGCCTGCGCATCCGGCGCAAAAATAGCACCCGCAGTACCATTATCCTGCGTCGGCAAATAGCCGAGTAAGGCTTTTAAATCGGTATTAAAACCGGTGGCGGGTCTGGCGCGGCCAAACACCTCGCCAATATCATCATAGCGACCGCCATTGGCCAGCGCTTGACCGTGACCAGGAGCCAATGCAGCAAACACCATACCGGTATGATAGTGGTAACCCCGCAACTCACTTAAATCAAAGTACAGATTAACCTCAGGCATGCGCGAATTGATTTGGGCAGCAACCTCAGTTAAATCGTCAATCGCCGCCGCCACCGAGGCCGGTGCAGCTGCTAGCTGCTGCTTGGCTAACGCCAATACCGAGGCATCACCGTTAAGCTGACTCAAGGCACGCATTTGATCCGCCATTGCTCGATTGCTAATACCATCGCTAATAGTCTGCTCAATATCGGCAGTGGCTTTGCGCTGCAAGGCATCAAATAACTGTTGCTCAGCATCACCGCTAAGACACGCCTGCTCGATCAGCGCGCGGTAAATGCCTACATGGCCGAGATCGAGAGTGATATCTACAACCCCCGCCGTTTGCAAAGTTTCGAGCATCAGACAAATAACTTCGATGTCGCTGCTTAGGCTAGCGTCACCGTATAATTCGGCGCCTATTTGAATCGGCGAACGCGATGCCATTAAAGATTTTGGCTTAGTGTGTAACACACTGCCGGCATAGCAAAGCCTTGCAGGACCCCGGCGATTTAAACTGTGAGCATCGATACGCGCCACTTGCGGTGTAATATCGGCACGAATACCCATAGCGCGACCACTGAGTTGATCGACCACTTTGAAGGTCTGCATATCAACATCAGCACCCAAACCCACCAGCAGTGAATCGGTGAATTCCATCAGTGGCGGCATAACCAGCTCATAGCCCCAACACTGGTAAAGATCCAGCAATTTTCGGCGCAGAAACTCAACCTGCTGAGCCTGCTCAGGCAGCAGCTCTTCAACACCATCGGGTAATAACCAGCGATCAGCAATGGTCATAGTTAATCCAGGATTTATCCATTTACTAGGTACAGCAAGCCGACTCCGATCAACATGCTAACAAGGCCCATAATGCGCAAGGCACGGTCGTCTAACTGCGCAATAGTAACGATCGTTTGGCGCCAAGATTTTGGGTTTACAAAAGGCATTATACCTTCGAGCACCAGCACCAAGCAGAGGGCAATCAAGAGATTTTGCCACATAGTCATAGATCGATATTCGGGGCGTCAGCCATACACAAAAAAACCGCGCAGCCTCATGATGTTATCGATTAACTCATGACACTGCCCGGTTGCGGAATAATATCACACTGGCGGTGGCGAACTCTAATAAAAAACCAGTGATTGTAAGCTGAGCGCTTAGGGTCATCACTAACACATCAACTGATTGTGATCAGTCTATGTGTTAGTGACAAATGCCAGCCTTGTTACTTGCCCGCTTTGCTGTCGTTCAAGTACTTGAAGAAATCACTTTGCGGATCAACCAGCATGATATCGCCCTTATCTTTAAAAGCTAAGCGATAAGCATTGAGGCTACGCACAAAAGCATAGAACTCCGGATCTTGGCTATATGCTCCGGCATAGGTCGCCGACGCTTGGGCATCACCTTCACCACGACGCTGCTCAGACTCACTGAAAGCGGTGGCTTCAAGAATGGTTTTCTCACGTTCGGCAGAAGAGCGGATTTTATCAGCGGCCTCTATGCCTTTAGAGCGCAATTCACGAGCTTCTTTCTCCCGTTCTGCCTTCATCCGGCGGAATACCGCATCACTAACTTCAGGAGGAAGATCGATACGCTTAACTCGCACATCAACGACTTCAACACCCAGCGATTGTTTGACGCGTGCATTCAGATCATCTTTGATCTCTTGCATTAATTGATCACGCTCACCGGATACCACCTCATGTAGAGTACGGGCACCAAACTCATTACGAAGACCATCGTTAACCCGCTTGGCTAGACGATTCATTGCAGTAGCTTCATTACCACCGGTGGCTTTATAGTACGTATCAACATCGGCAATACGCCACTTGGCAAAAGAATCAACAATCAGCCGTTTCTTATTCATAGTAAGAAAACTCTCAGGCGGGGCATCAAGGGTCATCACCCGGCTATCGAATTTACGAACATCATCCGCCAGTGGCAACTTGATATGCAGGCCAGGCTGGATGTCGGTTTCGATCAAACGACCAAATCGCAGCTTCACGGCCCGCTCGGTTTCTTTCACCACATACAAACTGCTGTCTGCGAGGATAACAGCAAGAAACAAAATAATGACTATAGGAATTAAACGATTCATTAGCGAGCCTCCCGACGGCGCGTAGTAGTCTGCTGATCACTGCGCAACTTCTTGATCACCTCATCGGCAATTTCACTGACGCTAAGACCAGCTGCTGTCGCACCACCAGCCGATGCTGAACGCTGCTGTACCAATTTATCCAATGGCAGATACAACATATTATTGCCACCCTCAATATCGACTAGCACTTTTGTACTGCTGGTCATGACATCTTCTACCGCGTCCAGATACATCCGCTCACGGGTAACTTCAGGTGCTTTTCTGTATTCAGTTAACAAGTTCTCAAAGCGACTCGCTTCACCTTCAGCTTCGAGCATCACCTTGGCCTTATAACCATTGGCTTCTTCAATAATACGCTGGGCTTTACCACGGGCTTCTGGAATTATGCCATTAGAGTAGGCCTGTGCTTCGTTAATTAAGCGCTCCTGATCTTCTCGCGCTTTGATAACATCATCATAAGCATCCTTGACTTCAGCTGGCGGCTTTGCTTCTTGGATGTTGATCTTCACCACTTCAATACCAGTACCGTAGTTGTCTAGGTACTCCTGCAAGCGAAGCTCTACATCGACACCAATTTGCTCACGCCCAATTGATACCACGTCGTCCAGTGTACTGCTACCCACCACATGACGCAAAGCGCTATCGGTGGCTTGCTGCAAACTCAGCTCCGGCGTTTTCACATTCAGTACAAAGGCTTTTGGGTCGGCGATGTTGTATTGCACAGTTAAGGGCAACTCAACAATATTTTCATCTTCGGTCAGCATTAAGCCGCGTGATGAATACTGCCGCTCTTCCGTCACATTGACGATAAATTTGTTATCAATCAATGGCGGATTCCAGTGCAACCCGGGACCATAGGTTTCCACGTATTTACCAAAACGCAGCACCACAGCACGATCTTTTTCATCGATCTGATAAATACCCATGGCACCCCAGATAATGGCAATAATACCTAAGGCTAATAAAACGAGGCTGCCGCTGATCTCAGGGGGAGATGATCCACCACTGCTACTGCCACCGCCGCCACCAAAGATCCCGCTCAGTTTTTCTTGTAGTTTCTTAAACGCTTCGTCCAAATCTGGTGGACCATCGTTTTTACCGTTATTCCAAGGGTCTTTATTATCACCCCCACCCGGTTCATTCCAGGCCATCAGCCTCTCCCGTTATAAATAAAAAATTATTGATCAATTGATCATGTTCCCATCAGTTTTGCAGATGGATATATTTTGCCGAGCAGTTTAACAAATTTCAACAGCCTGCGCCGCGATTACTTGTCATCTAAACGCCATCTTCTATTATGGGCTGCCGGAATAGCGTCATCGTCGCCAGAATTTGTTCAGGCTCAAGCTGCTCTGCACTGACAATGCGATTAAAAACCGCCGTTGGCAAACGAACTTCAAGCTCCGACAACCCCTCCTCAGTATACTGCTCAGCGACCACCACATCCTGCTGATAAAAAGCCGCCCGCAATCGACCTTGATCGACCGCCAACGTTAACGTGCCATGCAACAAATCCTCACCTAACAATTCGGCCAAGGCTTGAGTCAGACCTTCAAGACCTAAACACTGTTGCGCCGACAACCACACTCGACGTGGCAAACCTTGCTGATCCCTTTCAATACGTGGCTCAGCGCCTAATAGGTCAATTTTGTTGTAAACCTCTAACACCGGAATCTCATCGGCACCAATCTCTTTCAGTACCGCTTCCACCTGCACGATGTTTTCAGCCCGCTCTTCATCCGCGGCATCAATCACATGGATTAACAGGTCAGATTCTGCCGCCTCTTCTAGGGTCGCCCGAAAGGCCTCTACCAGCTTATGTGGCAAGTGACGAATAAAACCCACCGTATCAGCTAGTACTATGGGGCCAAAATCGGAAATTGAAAGCCTTCGAAACGTCGGGTCAAGTGTAGCGAATAATTGGTCGGCGGCATAAACCTCCGACGAGGTAAGGCTATTGAACAACGTAGACTTACCGGCATTGGTATAACCCACCAATGAAATAGTAGGGATTTCCGCCCGGCTTCTGGCGCGACGACCTTGATCACGCTGGCGACGGACTTTATCGAGCCGGCGGGTGATGGTTTTAATCCGCCCACGCAGAAGCCGGCGGTCGGACTCTAGCTGAGTTTCACCGGGACCACGTAAACCGATACCGCCTTTTTGCCGCTCAAGGTGTGTCCAACCACGAATCAACCGAGTCGACATGTGTTGTAACTGCGCCAACTCCACCTGCAGCTTACCTTCATGGGTACGCGCGCGCTGAGCAAAGATATCTAAAATTAGACCGGTACGGTCAAGCACCCGGCACTGCAGTTCCGCCTCTAAGTTGCGTTCCTGACTGGGAGATAAGGCATGATTAAACAGCACCAACTCGGCTTCTTGCTGACGAACTTGCAGCCGAATTTCTTCTAGCTTGCCAGAACCAACAAAATAACGCGCTGTGGGAGAAGAGCGCTGGCCGCCAATAAAGGCTACCGGCTCACCGCCGGCGGATAGTACCAGCTCCTCGAATTCGCGAGGATCTTGGCGCTCAGCTTCATGACGAAGATCGAGATGAACAAGTACCGCGCGCTCACCTCCACCGGGGCGTTCAAACAGCAATGATTAACCTAACTTTCTTCACCTTCACCATCAGGCATAGGCATGCGCACTACTCGCGAAGGCACTACTGTAGAAATAGCGTGCTTATAAACCATTTGGCTGACAGTATTTTTCAGCAATACGACAAACTGATCAAAAGATTCAATCTGACCTTGCAGCTTAATACCATTAACAAGATATATAGAAACGGGGACCCGTTCTTTGCGTAGGACATTCAAATAAGGGTCTTGTAGCGTGTGCCCTTTTGACATGGTAACTCTCCTTAAAAACCCAAAACGGGTCAAAAATAAAATATATGAGACCTAATTGTTATCACTCTACCGCCAGCACTTTATTGTTCACAGCACCACTTACGAAGTACCCTCAAAACAAACTACCCGCAGCCAATAACTTTTTAGATATAAAGCGAACTAAGTATAACCCAAATCAGCAATTATGGTTATAGCTGACTAACATATTTCTGCGCCAAGACCAGAGCTGGCAGGCCCTGCAGGCCATTGACTTGCGGCATAGTAGTTTCTGTAGAAACTAGCAACCCACCCTCGTCCGTATGAATCCACTGCAAGCCATCCCAACCATTAAGCCAAGTAAACTGACGCTTGGCCAACTGTCGAGTGGCAATAACTCCGCGCTCGATCATTTCCTGATAATCCAACTCACCCGCCAAATACTGCCAAACTTGACGGTAGCCAACCGCGCGCATAGCGGGCAGGTCGGCATGCAAGTCATTTCTCTTGCGCAAAGATCTGACCTCATCTAACAAGCCGAGTTCCAGCATAAGCGAAAATCTTTTCTCGATACGACGATGCAAAACAGCGCGCTGCTCGGGCGCTATCGCCATTTGACATATGTTATACGGCAGCGCGGGCTGATTGGCGCACTTTTGACGTCGATACCATTCTGTCATGGTGACACCCGATGACCGATAGACCTCTAAAGCGCGCTCGATGCGCTGGGAATGATTGGCATGGATACGCGCCGCCGACTCAGAATCCACCGCCGCTAATTGGGCATGTATCGCCGGCCAACCTAGAGCTGCCGCATCCGCCTCAATAGCCCGACGAATATCAGCATCCGCCTCCGGCATGCTGGCCAAGCCAAATAGCAGCGCCCGGAAATACAACATAGTACCGCCAACAAGTAATGGAATTTTACCGCGAGCGCTAATCTCTGCCATCGCCGATAAAGCGTCTTGCCTGAATCGAGCGGCGGAATAACTGTCGGCGGGATCGCAAATATCGATCAAGCGATGCGGTGCTAAAGCTAGATCAGCAGCGGAGGGTTTGGCGGAGCCTATGTCCAAACCCCTATAAACTAAAGCGGAGTCAACACTGATAATTTCACAGGGTAATTGCTGACAAAGCGCGATCGCTAAATCGGTTTTACCGGAGGCGGTTGGGCCCATCAAAAAAATGGCTGGTGGTCGCTCAGGTTGTGCTGTCACCATTTTAGAGCCTGTAATTTTTTGTCCATCGGTTATTGACCGCGCAAAAACAGCTTGTCTAATTGATCAAGCGACAACTGCGTCCAAGTAGGCCGCCCGTGGTTACACTGACCGCTGCGCTCAGTCGCTTCCATATCACGCAATAGCGCATTCATTTCCGGCAAGCTTAAACGGCGATTAGCTCGCACTGAACCATGGCAAGCCATAGTGGCCAAGATTTCATTCATGGTAGCCTGAATGCGGTCACTGCTTCCCTGCTCTAATAAATCAGCCAATACATCGCGCACCAATTGTTCCACATCACTGTCTTGCAAAATCGTCGGCACTTCACGAACCAACAAAATTTCGGGTCCGGCGCGCTCTAAAGCAATACCCAAATCGGCAAAAACCCCCTGCTGTTGCTCGGCACAATCTGCCTCCCGCTGACTCAGCGCTATTGATTCTGGCACCAAGAGGGGCTGCGACCGAATACCTTCACCATCACGAGCCTGCTTCATCCGCTCATAAGTAATACGCTCATGGGCTGCATGCATGTCTACTAACACCAACCCTTGCTCGTTTTCCGCCAAAATATAAATACCTTTAAGCTGAGCGAGAGCATAACCCAGCGGCGGAATCTCGCCATCAGAGGCAGGCATCGACGTCGCCTGCCAATTGCCACGGTCGCCACCGGTAGACGAGCCAACCGATGACTGACCGCCATAGAGCTGACCGTAACTTGATAACTGCTCGCGCACTTGACCCGCCGACGTAACATCATTACGAAAACCGCTCCCGCCTGCAGTGGCTTGGCCCGACAAACTTATTGCCTCTTGGCGCTGAAACTCTCCCGCCATCACACCACTCGCAGCGGGGCTAACATCCATCTGCGCAGGCGCCAACTGATCCTCGGGACGCACTTGCGCCAATAAATGGTGCAAACTACGGAACAAGAAATCATGCACCGTGCGACCATCACGAAAACGCACTTCATGCTTGGTAGGGTGAACATTGACGTCGACAATGGCCGGATCCAGCTGCAGAAACAGCACAAAAGCGGGGTGACGACCATGGAACAAAACATCTCGATAGGCTTGCCGCACAGCGTGGCTGACCAACTTATCGCGAATCACGCGACCATTAACGAAAAAGTGCTGTAGATCAGACTGGCTACGCGAAAAAGTCGGCAGCGCAACCCAGCCCCACAATCGCAAACCCGCCGCTTGCGTATCGATATGCAACGCATTTTGCATAAATGCCGGACCGCAGACCGATGCCACGCGGCGCTCTTTTTCTAGCTGGCTAGTGCAGGGTTTTAAACTGTGAATCGCTTTACCGTTGTGGCGCAAATGAAAACCAACATCAAAGCGGCTTAAGGCCTGGCGCTTAATCACCTCTTCCAAATGACCAAACTCAGTTTTTTCAGTACGTAAAAATTTTCGTCTTGCAGGGGTGTTAAAAAACAAGTCACGCACTTCCACCGTACTGCCCCGCGGATGAGGCGCCGGACTTACTTCTACCGCCATATCGCGGCCTTCGGTTTCAGCCTTCCAACCCGCTGCTTTTTCTTCGGTATTAGATAAAATGGCCAACCGCGACACCGAGCTAATACTGGCCAGTGCCTCACCCCGAAAACCCAAGGTCATCACCTGCTCTAAATCTTCAAGCTCAGTAATTTTACTGGTGGCATGGCGGCTCAATGCCAACGGCATATCTTCTTCTGAGATACCAACGCCATTGTCGCGCACCCGCATTAATTTAACGCCGCCGGCGTCGACATCAATTTCGATGCGTGTGGCGCCAGCATCAAGACTATTTTCGACCAGCTCTTTTATGACCGACGCAGGGCGTTCAACCACCTCACCGGCGGCAATTTGGTTAGCCAGTCTAGGGCTGAGTAATTGAATTTTTGACATTAAGAGAAAGCAACAATTAAGAAGAAGGAATAGTAATAGTTTGGCCGACTTTTATCACACTGGAAGCGAGATCATTGTGCTGGCGAATAGAGGCTACCGTGACTTGATAGCGTTTGGCAATAGCTGACAAGGTATCACCACGCGTAATGATATGACTCACAGTGGTTTCTTGTTGTCGTTTTTTCCAAGCCAAATAAGTATCCGGTGGTGGACTGGTAGCAAAGTGGCGGGTAATACCGCTGTAGATAGCCTGTGCCATTTTGCGCTGGTAGCTTTTGGTGGCCAGTTTTTTAGCTTCACCGGGATTAGAAATAAAACCCGTTTCCACCAAAATAGATGGCACATCAGTGGACCGCAACACCGAGAAATTAGCCTGTTCCACCTTCTTACTGTGCAGTCGAGATATCTTACCCATCTCGTTAATCACACCGCTGCCAATTTTTATACTGGCATCGAGACTAGCCGCCATAGCCAAGTCAGCCAACACCCCCGCCAGCACATCGTCTTTATCACCCAAACTGACGCCGCCTACCAAATCGGAGTTATTGGCATCATCAGCCAACACCTGCGCCATCGCACTGGAAGCACCCTTGCGCGACAAGGCATACACCGAGGTGCCGTGGGCGCGTTTATCTTTAAAGGCATCTGCATGTATCGACACCATCAAATCAGCCTGCGCTTTGCGCGCCAGATTGCGGCGTTTTTGCAGACCAATGTAGTAATCGCCAGTACGCAGCATCACCGGCTTATAGCCATTTTGTTGTTGCAACAAATAGTTCAGTTCTTTAGCAATGGCCAATACGACTTTTTTCTCGCGCAGCCGGTTGGGTCCGCTAGCACCCGGATCTTCACCACCATGACCAGCATCAATGGCAATCACTATATTGCGCCGATTTGTATTATCGACATGCTTCACCGCCGGTTCGCGTTTATTTTTATCATATAAATCAACCACCAGGCGATCGCCATACTGATCATTGCCCTTCAGCAAAAAACTGCGTGGCTTTACCGCCCGCGACACGTCTAACACTACCCGTAAATCATTTTTACCCTTCAACCCACTACGCACTTTATCAATCGGACTATTTTGCAAATCGAGGCCGGCCAATTTAGCGGTGATTTTACTGTTGCTAATATCGATAACAATACGATTGGGATTTTCCAGCGTGATAATTTTATGTTCGGCCGGTCCCGACAAATCGAGCACTACTCGGGTATGATCCGGCGCCCGCCAAAGACGAACATCTTTCACGGTCGCCGCCGAAGCGCTGATCGTCGCCAATAACTGCGCGACACAAATCAGCAAAACCACCATCATCCGAGATGTATGTGTAGATTTGAGCATGAATGGCTTACAAAGCTGAGCAGTTAACAATATTTTTTTCACGGTTTAAAAACTTCGCTGGTGGCTATTTCAATGATGACAATAACTCCAGTATAGCCTCACCCTTAGCGCTTTGCGCGCTTAAGCGCAGCTGCCGAGCATTAGCCGACAAGCCGTCAATTTGCAGTAACAGATCCGCCACTGGCAAAATACCTTGCCCGCGCTCTGGCCACTCCACCAAACAGAGGCTTTTAGCATCGGAAAAATAATCACGAATACCCATATATTCAAGCTCTTCAGGGTCGCGCAAACGGTACAAATCAAAATGATAAACTGTCGATTCGGCAAACTGGTACGGCTCGACCAAGGTATACGTGGGGCTTTTTACCGCGCCTTGATGACCATAGGACTGCAGAACACCTCGACTTAAGGTTGTTTTACCCACCCCCAAATCACCGTCCAGAAACAACAGCGTTGCTGTTGGTTTATCCGCTTGATCGATCTCTGGTTGCTGACAAGCCCGCCCGATAGCAGCACCAAACTCAACCATTGCCCGCTCACCGCTTATTTCTCGCTGCAGCATCTTAGTTCACCAACTGTCGCAAGGCCGCCATTAGGTCAGTGGCCACCATGCCCCGCTGTCCCTGTTGGGCGGCTATATCACCCGCCCGCGCATGCAAGCAAACCCCTAAACGCGCAGCCTCTGCCACTGACAAACCCTGCGCCAGCAAGGCACCCAGAACACCGCTGAGCACATCGCCCATACCACCACTGGCCATACCGGGATTACCGTAGGGACATAGGCCAACGAGGGGGTTTTCGTTATCGGCCACCAAGCTACCGACACCTTTTAGAATCACCGCGCCACCAAAACGCTGCTGCAGAGCCCGCACAGCGGCAAAGCGGTCTTGCTGTATTTCTGCCGTGCTGCAACCAAGTAACCGGGCCGCCTCTGCAGGATGCGGGGTAAGAATCCAGTTATCGCGATAGGGCCTTTTAACCACCCTTGCTGCTGCCAAAATATTCAGTGCATCAGCATCTACTACTAAGGGCACATCCTGCTGATAGACCTTTTGCAGTAATTGCTGACCCCAAGGGCCCTGCCCCAAACCGGGGCCCACTACCACCACTGTGGGCCGACTGAGTAAGGGTTCTATTTCTTGACCGGAGATAACGCCGTGCACCATGACTTCCGGACAGCGGCTGATAATAGCGGATATATGTTCAGGGCGAGTGGCACAGGAAACAAGTCCGGCCCCGACCCGGCAAGCCGACTGCGACGCCATGGCCGCAGCACCGGCCATGCCGGAGTCGCCGCCGGTGACCATTACATGCCCAGCATGACCCTTGTGGGTTGAGGCGTGTCGAGTCGGTAAGGCCGCCGTCAGCTGATCGAGCTCTAAGCGTTGACTGCTCACCGCCACCTGCTGGTAAACCGTTGCCGGTACCGACAGGTCATCGAAAACGAGAGCCCCAGTATAATCCGGTGCCAGCCCAGTCAACAGCCCCTGCTTAAACCCAATAAAGCTAACGGTGTGAATTGCATATACCGCTTCGCCCAGTACTCGCCCAGTATCACTGCATAACCCCGACGGGGTATCCAGCGCCACCACCGGCAACTCACATTGGTTGATAAAGCCGATAACGGCGGCAAACTCAGGCTTAACATCACCACTCAAACCGGTGCCTAATAAAGCATCGACGATAACATCGCCCGCTATGACCATTGCCGCGTCAAAGGCCAGTATTTCGATACTATCCTGCATTGCCAATTGCCGAGCCTGTAAAGCCTCTCCGCTGATTTTTCCCGCATCACCACACTGGACTACGGTAACGTCAATACCGTGCTGCTTGGCCAGCATCGCCACAACAAAACCGTCGCCGCCATTATTGCCGGTACCGCAAAATACAGTTATTTTTTTCAGCCCGACAAATTGCTGCTGTAATAACCGAAACGCCGCACGGCCCGCACGACGCATCAGCGTAAGGCCGGCAACACCCTGCTCGTCAATTACCAAGCGGTCCAATTGCCGCACTTGCTCTGCGCGATAGAGGTTTTGCGGCAGTTGATCTACAGAGGCATCTACTAGCGCATCTATTAAATGTTCAGTCATGGATTATCCCTTGTCTTAACCTTGTTATAGCCTTGCCGACACCTGCCCTGTTTCTTTATCGGGGGCGAGCTGCGAAAATGCGATGCATTATAAGTTATCCGCTAGGCCAATGACCAACCACATGAGCACAGCAACATGAGCGCCACCATCAACAGTATCGATATGTCGACACTGATCACACAGATTCGCCAGTGGGGGGCGGAGCTGGGCTTTCAGCAAATTGGTATCAGTGATATTGATCTCGGTAAACATCAGCAGCATTTACAACACTGGCTGGCGAAAAACTTTCATGGCGAAATGAGCTACATGGCTAGCCACGGTGATAAGCGCAGTCATCCCGAACAATTATTGCCCGGCACTCTGCGCGTCATTAGCGCGCGCATGGATTATATGCCCGACACCGACGATATGGGCGCGGTGTTAGCAGATCCGTCCAAAGCCTATGTATCCCGCTATGCGCTGGGCCGTGATTATCACAAACTGATGCGCAAGCGACTGGCACGCCTCGCCGAAAAAGTGTCGACGCTGGCCGGCGAACATCAACACCGCGCCTTTGTCGATAGTGCGCCGGTATTAGAGCGAGCGCTGGCTGAAAAAGCTGGGCTGGGATGGATTGGTAAAAACACCATGCTGATTAATCCACAGGCTGGCTCTTGGTTTTTTCTCGGCGAAATTTATACCGACCTGCCGCTGGCCGTCGACCCACCCCAGACCGACACCCATTGTGGCACCTGCAACAGCTGTATTACCGACTGCCCCACCGGCGCCATCGTCGCCCCCAACCAAGTGGATGCCCGGCGTTGCATCTCTTATTTAACCATCGAGCTAAGGACTAGTATTCCTGTAGAATTACGGCCGTTGATGGGCAATCGCATCTACGGTTGCGATGACTGCCAACTTGTCTGCCCGTGGAATAAATTTTCAGAAAATACCCAGGAGCAAGATTTCCAGCCGCGGCAGCAGTTGCAATCGGCGCAGCTAGTGGATTTATTTACGTGGACGGAGGAAGAGTTTTTACAACGTACCGAGGGCTCGGCCATCCGTCGCATTGGCTATGAGTGCTGGTTACGCAATATCGCCGTGGCGCTGGGTAATGGCCCTGCAAGCACCGAGGCCCTGCAAGCACTTAAAGACAAAGCACAGCACCCATCAGAGCTGGTCAAAGAACATGTGCTGTGGGCCTTGGAAAATCTAGCCCAGTAAAGTAGCAACAACAGCTAATACTTTCCGCTAGCTAAGAATCTTGTGCTTACGACTAACCATAGCCCTTAGCAGCTACAAGGCTGCCATATTGTTAAGTCGACAAGCACTAATAATACCTACACCTTATTAACCACAATGCCATTGTCTTGCCAGCCCAACAAAGCCCCTTGCCCTGAGCATATGGAAGCCTAACAATAGGCTAACAGCCCATACCAGCTCAACCATGCAAGTAAATATATGTCATAACAATTCATTAAGCGCTAGCGCATAAGCCGCAAATCTGGTAGGTTTGTCGGTTTTTAAATATGGGCTGTTGCAAGTACCCCTCAACGCTCATTTATCACCGGATGATAGAGAACCTAACGAGACAAAGAAATGCCCAAGAAGAAAGCCGCAACGGCAATTAATTTTAAAAACTTTACCCCCTATAAAACGAAGAAGGGTGAAGCATATATGAGCGAGAAGCAGTGTGAGCACTTCCGCGACATCTTATTGGCGTGGAAATCCGATCTGATGGAAGAAGTAGACCGCACCGTAAGCCACATGAAAGACGAAGCGGCCAATTTCCCCGACCCGGCCGATCGCGCCACCCAAGAAGAAGAGTTCAGCCTAGAACTTCGCACCCGCGATCGTGAGCGCAAATTGATCAAAAAAATCGATAGCACGATCAACTTGATCGACGCTGACGACTATGGCTACTGTGAAGCCTGCGGTGTTGAGATCGGCATTCGACGTCTTGAAGCACGCCCCACGGCCACCCAATGCATCGACTGTAAAACACTCGATGAAATAAAAGAGAAACAACAGCTGGGCTAAACCACTACATTAGCCTCCGATGACGGAAGAGCCGGTTAAACGCTCTTCCGTTTTTGTTTGTGCAGGTACTCGTAAACAGTAATGACTGAGTATATCGGGCGCTTCGCCCCCTCTCCTACTGGCCATCTCCATATCGGCTCGCTGATTGGCGCGCTGGCCAGCTATCTCGATGCAAAGTCCAATCAAGGTCGATGGCTACTGCGCATGGAAGACCTCGACCCTCCGCGAGAAATAGCTGGCGCGGCTGACAGTATCTTACGCTGCCTCGATCAGCACGGCCTGCAATGGCATGGGCAAGTGCTATATCAAAGCCAACGGCTGGATGCTTACCAGCAGCCCATCGATACACTGCTAGAACAACAGAAAGTGTTTTACTGCCAATGCTCACGCAGCGAACTGCAAGCCAACAATGGTATATACAACGGTCGCTGCCGCGGCAATCTGCAAATACCGACAGGGGATTATGCCATCCGCCTGCAAGTGGACAACCAGCCGGTCGGCTTCAGCGATGCTATTCAAGGTCACTATTCCCAATCTTTACAGTCGGAACTGGGGGATATAGTCCTCAAGCGCAAAGACGGTTTTTTCGCTTATCAACTAGCAGCGGTGGTCGACGATGACTACCAACAGATTAACCATATTGTGCGCGGCTCCGATTTAATGAGCTCCACCCCGCGACAAATTTATCTGCAACAGCATTTGAAGCTGTCGACACCCAGCTATAGCCATATTCCAGTGATCAGCAACGCCCAGGGTCAAAAACTTAGCAAGCAGAACTTTGCTGTGCCGTTACAGGCCAGCCAGGCCTGTCGCAATTTGCTCACCGCGCTGGCTTTTCTGCAGCAGCCGCCGCCACCGCCAGAGCTGCAACACCAAGTAGACGACATACTGCGCTGGGCAGTGACGCATTGGCAGCTTAACGCGGTACCAAAGCGGCTCGCTATCACTGAAATAAATCATGCCAGCAAGCAGAATTAAAAGTCATCACAGAAATTACGATATACTCTCCTCTCAGCTAACGGCCATTAAGATAATATGCGGATAACTCCCTCACTTCTCCTATTACTCCTGTTGATAACGGTGTTCGCACCCTCTATTCAAGAGTGGGTGACGCAGGGCGGCACAGCGTGGTACCGACCCTATCTATTATGGCTGCTGGTGATTGCTGCTGCCGTTTGGAACGTCACCCGCATGCAACGCCGGCAAGCACAAAAGAGCAAGGAACAATCCGCCGATGAATCTTGATTTGAGCCTGTTATTTTTTATCGGTCTCGGCTATCTTTTACTGCTGTTCGGAATTGCCCATATTGCCGACCGCGGATGGATACCCGAACGCCTGATCCACCACCCACTGACCTATGTATTATCGCTCGGCGTTTTTACTAGCGCCTGGGCCATTTACGGCGTCGTCGGCATGGCCAATGATTACGGCTATGGGTTTTTGTCTTACTACTTGGGTATATCCGGCGCATTTATCTTCGCGCCGTTGTTACTCCTACCCATATTGCGTATTACCCGCACCTATTTGCACAGCTCACTGGCCGACTTAATTACCTTTCGTTACCGCACCCAATGGGCTGGCTCTTTGGTGACGGTATTTATGATATTAGCGGTATGGCCAATGCTGGCGCTGCAAATTCAAGCAGTGGCCGATAGCCTGCACATACTCACCACTGACAGCGACACCTTATTTACCCGCCAAACCCGTCATAACCAGCTGGCCTTTATTTTTTGCGTGGTTATCTGTGTGTTCACCATTTCCTTTGGCTCCAAACACCTCACTGCACATGAACGTCACAACGGTTTAGTTGCCGCTATCGCCTTTGAATCAGTGTTCAAGCTACTGGCTATTATGGCGGTAGGCTTGGTAGCGGTGTATCAGGTGTTCGACGGCTTCGGCGGTCTCGATCTATGGCTAGAGCAACACCCGCAGATCCTGTCGCAATTAAATTACCCGCGCTATCCCAATTCTGCCCGCACTATGCTGCTGATATTCCTCTCCGCCGCCGTTGCCATGCCGCATTTATTCCACATGATTTTCGCCGAGAACCCCAATCTCAAAGCAATGCAAACCGCCAGTTGGGGTCTGCCTTTGTTTTTACTGCTGATGAGTCTCCCGGTGCTGCCGATTCTATGGGCTGGCCTGCAACTCGAGTCGCCACTGCCGACGGAATACTTCAGCCTCGCCATCGGCATTGAACTGGACTCACCGGGCCTGGCCTTGTTGGTCTACTTGGGCGGACTATCCGCCGCCAGCGGCGCTGTTATTGTGACCACGCTGGCGATGGCATCGATGTGTTTGAAACATTTAATTCTGCCTATCTACCGCCCCGGTAACGAGCGCGATATCTACCGCTGGCTGCTTTGGATTCGACGCCTGTTAATTGTGCTCATTATCCTCAGTGGTTACCTCTTTTATCGCCTTATGGAAAGCCGTGAAGCGCTATCGAGTTTAGGGATAGCCGCCTTTATCGGCACCCTGCAATTTCTGCCCGGAGTGATGGCCGCGCTCTACTGGCAAGGCGCCAATCGCAAAGGTTTTATAGCCGGCCTGATTACCGGTTTTGGCATCTGGTTTATCACCATGTTGTTACCTATCATGAGCACCTTTGACCCGGACTATATTGCCAAGCTGTATTTTAATTTGAACTATGACGAACTATGGAGCGCTGTCGCTATTGGCGCCCTCGGCATGAACATTATCGTCTTCATACTGGTATCACTGCTCACCAAAACCTCAGCAGAAGAGAGGGTTGCTGCTGAAATTTGCTCTACCGACGACCTCAGTCGGCCAGCTAGGCGCTTAATGAGCGTACAAAACCCCAGCCAAATGAAAGAACAACTGTCGATCGCCTTGGGCACACGTACCGCACAACGAGAAGTCGATCGCGCAGTGCAAGAATTGCATTTGCCGCACGACGAAAGCAGACCCTTTGCCTTACGCCGCCTGCGCTATCGGTTAGAAGCAAATCTCTCCGGCTTGCTGGGGCCATCGGTCGCCCACGAGATGGTCAATCAATTACTTCCCTATGAAGACAGCAGCGGTAATAACGAAGACATCAATTTAATCGAAGGCCAACTGGAGCATTACAAAGTCCATTTGACCGGTTTGGCAGCTGATCTCGATAACTTACGCCGCTACCATCGCCGCACCTTACAAGACTTACCAGTAGGTGTTTGTTCATTGGGCCAAGACGATGAGGTGCTGATGTGGAATCATGCCATCGCACGCTTTACCGGCATTGATAGCGCGGCGGTAGTCGGCTCAAACTTACACAGCCTGCCATCGCCTTGGGCAAAAACCTTGAGTGACTTTATTGCTCAAGCGAGCCCACATTTATACAAACAGCATTTGCCCAGCAGCCAGGGCCAGCATTGGTTCAATCTGCATAAAACCACAGTCGATGCCGAAGGGGCAAGCATTGACGGCCGGGTCATTGTGCTAGAAGACACTACCGATGTGCAGGTGCTGGAAGATGAGTTACTGCACAGTGAACGACTGGCCTCAATTGGCCGACTAGCTGCTGGAGTCGCCCACGAAATTGGCAACCCAGTAACCGGCATTGCCTGCTTGGCACAGAATCTACGCTACGATACCGACAACCCTGAGAGCCTCGAAACAGGTCGCCAAATCCTCGAGCAAACCGACCGAGTGTCTAAAATCGTCCACACACTGGTGAACTTCGCCCATGCTGGCACCGAAGGTGCCAACCATGAATTAGGCCCGGTCCACCTCAAAGCTTGTGCCGAAGAAGCCATCCACCTGCTAAAACTCAACACAGGCGCTAAACAGGTCGAGTTTAGTAACGACTGTCCTGACGATTGCTATGTAATCGGCGACAGCCAACGCCTGCTGCAGGTATTTGTAAACCTGCTCAGCAATGCCCGCGACGCTAGCCCCGAATTTAGCACGGTCTCTATTAACTCCACACTGCAAGGCCAACAAGTAATCATCGCCGTTACCGACCGAGGCACCGGCATCAGCAAAGCACTGCAAGAGCAGATCTTCGACCCCTTCTTTACCACTAAAGAGCCGGGTGAAGGCACCGGTCTTGGTCTGTCGTTGGTGTACAGCATTATCGACGACCTAGGCGGCCACATCAGTGTCGACAGTCCCGCTGACCCCGTTAATGGCGGCACGCGCTTTAGCATTCGACTGAACCATCACGACGGCAGTGCTGCATAGCAAAGCCCCGCCGCTAAAAAGGGAGTTTTTCGCGCTCTCACTGCTGGCAAAAATTAGGAAGAAGCGTTATGTTACCCAGATACACATTAACAAGCACATTTTGTTACAGCCAGCTAAAACTGTAACAGTGCCCTACCCCCAATAGCAGCAAAGGCACTTAATGGAAAAAATTCTAATTGTTGAGGATGAAACCGTTATTCGCAGCGCCCTGCGTAAAATGCTGGAGCGCCACGATTACCTCGTCAGCGAAGCTGGCGCGGTCAACGAGGCGCAAGCAAATTTCGATCTCAGCAGCTTTGATCTGATCATCAGCGATCTACGACTGCCCGGCGCACCGGGTACCGACATGATAAAGCCCGCCGGTGATGTGCCAGTATTAATCATGACCAGCTACGCCAGCCTCCGCTCAGCCGTAGACTCGATGAAAAGCGGCGCCGTCGATTACATCGCAAAACCCTTCGATCACGACGAAATGCTAGATGCGGTAGCGGCGATTATTGCCAACCATTCGCCGCAGAGCATCCCGCAAGAAAAGCGCAACAGCAGCAAACGCGGGCAACGTAATATGGGCGGCATGATCGGTAATTGCCAACCTATGCTTAAACTGTATGATTATATCGGTAAAGTAGCACCCACTAACGCCACAGTACTGGTGCACGGTGAAACCGGAACTGGTAAAGAGCTGGTCGCAAAAGCGATTCACGCGTATAGCGACCGCACCGCACAAGCCTTTGTCAGCGTCAACTGCGCCGCTATTCCGGAAAGTTTAATTGAATCAGAATTATTCGGTTATGAAAAAGGCGCATTCACCGGCGCCCATAATAGCCGCATGGGGCTGATCGAGGCGGCCGATGGCGGCACCCTGTTCTTGGATGAGATCGGTGAGCTGCCCATTGAAGCACAAGCCCGCTTGCTGCGTTTTATTCAGGAAGATGAGATTCGGCGCATTGGCTCTGTGGAATCCCGCAAGGTAAACGTCCGCCTTATTTGTGCCACCCACCGCGACCTCAATACGCTGGCCGCCAACAGTCAGTTTCGCCCCGACCTTTATTACCGCATCAATGTAATGCAGTTGGTACTACCGCCACTGCGTGATCGCGGCAAAGATATTCTGGAGCTGGCCGAAGTCATTCTCGGACACCGCTGTACCGAAATGGGCAAGCCACTCATCAGTTTTTCACCCAAAGCCATCCAAGCGATTACTACCTATACTTGGCCGGGCAATGTGCGCGAGCTCGAAAATGTCATTGAGCGCGCGGTGATTCTTTCCGAAACTGACGTCATTGACAATAATCTACTCAATATCGACCTTGAGCTGGTCAATGTGACTCAAATCCGCAGTAAACGTGGCAACTCTGAGACCGCCAATCCGCTAGCACTACCGGAAGCTGAAGAGCTGCAAGACGATCTCTCACTGGAAGATTATTTCCAACGCTTTGTGCTTGAGCACCAAGACTCCATGAGTGAGACCGAACTTGCCCGCAAGTTGGGGGTCAGTCGCAAATGTCTGTGGGAAAGACGCCAGCGACTGGGTATCCCTCGCAAAAAAAGCTCAAAATCGTCATCTTAAAGCAGCAACCCGCATAAATACGACAGCGAAATGGCAAAGTAACACCCGCTTTGCTTTCAACTCGATCATCTCGCCCTTAAACATGGTAAAAAGCCACTATAAGGGCCAGAACATCATTTCAATAAATTGTTTATTGCTAATCTCCCTATTGTTAATTCTAAATAGCTATAAAAGTCCAATAACCACCAATTACTCCGTTACCAAAACCTAACCCCCGTAACAAATGCCGGGGTAGATGGTAACAATAACTTGACTATTGACCGAAAATCCAATCGCCATAAACCCCAAGTCACTGATTTAAAAGGAATAAAAAAGATGGCACGCACTATGCATTATCTATTTTACAATAACAATAACGTCTAAAAAATAATAAAAAATATAGAGACCTGGGTGGGGAAGAGTAATCTTCCTCCATCAATTTGTTCTCCTAGCTTCTTTAGATCCCTATTATCCTTTTGCTACGATTGCAGCTTACGCTGTGATCTTGCAATTGATTGGCTTAGCGCTCAGCCAAAGCTCATCAGTCGCACCTAGCAATAAACATCCAAAAGCGATCGGAAATTACATCGCCATCTTATTTAAGTATTAGAGCTAAAAATTAAATACACGCAAGTGCTGATTCAGTTTAGTTTTAAGCCGCAAAATAAAGCCTATTACATGTTACGCATATTTTACTTTGTAACACTCTGCGGGAGATTAGGTAACAAAACCAAAGTAACCAATCGATAATAGCTAATAGATATATCTATAAGTCATTGTTATGTTGGCCTTTTATTTTTTGGCACGAAACATGCTATACCTTATTGTAATAATAAAAAAAAATACAATAATAAAAAAAATTATGAGACCTGGATGAGGGAAAACCTAGTTTTCCCTTCATCATTCCCTTACTCACTTTCCAAAATCCCTTTACATCAAACTCATCGCGACCAATATGTTTCGCCTATTATTTGAGCGACTATACTTAAACACCAATTAACGGCGTATCTGGTCGATTTGTTGATCTGTGGTACTATGCCCGCCATTATTCAATCAGCCCGAGAACAGAGGCGGACGTTCATTTCATGGCCAAGTTTATTTCCAATGCGATTAAGTGGGTAAAAGGAAAGAGCACCAGTGGCAACGGTGACCAGCACTTCGACCCCAGCTCACTGCCAGCTACTATTATCCCCCGCGACCAACATTGCATTTCCCGTAAGCATATTAGCGATGCTGCTATTAAAGTAATGGGCGGCTTACACCGAGCTGGCTTCGAAGGTTTTTTAGTCGGCGGAGCCGTCAGAGACTTATTGCTCGGTGGTCACCCCAAAGACTTTGATATTGCTACCGATGCTACTCCCGAGCAGGTCAAAAATATATTCCGCAGCGCACGTATCATTGGCCGTCGCTTTAAAATCGTCCATGTGCGCTTTGGTCGTGAAGTGATTGAAGTAACCACCTTCCGCGGTACTCACGACCAGCCTGAACAAAGTCATAAGGGCAAGCGTCCAAGTAACCAGCAATCGGCGCAATCCAAAGACGGCATGTTACTCAGAGACAATGTGTTTGGTACGGTAGAAGAAGATGCCATCCGTCGAGACCTGACCATCAACGCCCTTTATTACACCACTGCCGGTTTCGCGGTATACGATTACACCGATGGACTGGCAGATCTAGAAGATAAAATTATTCGCATTATTGGTGACCCAGAAACACGCTATCGTGAAGACCCGGTCAGAATGCTGCGGGTGGTACGTTTTGCGGGTAAGCTCGGCTTTGAGATAGAGACCAACACCGCTAAGCCAATTACAAAATTAGCTTCGAGCTTGCAAGACATTCCCGCTGCCCGCATGTTTGATGAAGTGCTTAAGTTATTTATGTCCGGCTATGCCGTGGCGGTCTATGATCTGATGCTACAGCACGGTTTATTCGAACCGCTGTTTCCAGAAACTCACCACTGCATTCAGCAAAGCGGTGACAATCAGCTGCTGCTGCAAGCCATGAAAAATACTGACCTGCGTATCCAACAAGGCAAGCCCGTTACGCCGGCATTTATTTATGCTGCGCTACTGTGGCCTGCAGTTGATCGTCGACAGCAACAACTAATGACGCAAGACAACATGCCCGATGTGCCCGCTATGCATCAGGCAGCACAAGAAGTGGTTAGTCGACAACAACAACACACTTCAATTCCACGCCGCTTTAGTCAGCCGATGCGCGAAATCTGGGAAATGCAATTACGGTTACCGCGCCGTAATGGCCGACGCGCCGAGCAAATGATGGAAAATCGCCGCTTCCGCGCCGCGTATGACTTTCTCTTGTTACGCGAGGAATGCGGCGAAGATACCGACGGTGTTGGCCAGTGGTGGACGGACTATCAAAACCGCAGCGCTGACCAGCGCGAAGAAATGACCAAAGCACTACAAGGCCAGCCCAACAAACGGCGCCGTCGATCGCCCAAGCAAACCTTGCTCGATAACCACTAAGGCTACGATATGGCGCGCTGTTTTATCGGCCTTGGCAGCAACCTGCAGCAACCCCTGCAGCAGGTCTCGCGCGCTGTCGATGAAATCGCGGCACTTTCCAACAGCCAACTACTGGCCGTTTCCCGTTGGTACCAAAGTACGGCTATTGGCCCCGGCAAACAAAATGATTATGTTAATGGCGTCGCTGCCATCGACACCTCTCTGCAGCCCTTGGAGCTACTAGCAGCCTTACAAAATATTGAAAAACAACACCAGCGCAAACGTATCGAACGCTGGGGACCAAGAACTCTAGATCTCGACCTATTACTCTACGGCCAACAACAAATCGACCTAGAACAACTAACCGTGCCACACCCCCGTATTGGCGATCGCAATTTTGTACTACAACCGTTAGCGGATATTGATGCTGATTTAGCCCTGCCAGACGGCCAAGTTATCGCCGACTTATTGAAAGCTTGTGGTCAGCAAGGGCTGCATTTGGTTGATCCTGCGTCTTACCCTACAATAGGCGCCAGCCAACAATAAACGATGGAGTTCGACCCTTGAGTCAGGATTCAGTCCAGCCTGTGATCGATTTTAAACAACGCACACCACCGAAGTTTATCGCTGTCGAGGGCGCTATTGGGGTCGGTAAAACCACACTTAGCCGACAACTGGCGACTACTTTTAACTATCAGTTGTTACTGGAAAACGCTGAAGAAAACCCTTTTCTAGAACGCTTCTACCAGAATCAAAAAAACGCTGCCCTAGCGACTCAGTTATTTTTTCTTTTTCAGCGCAGCCAACAACTGGAAGACCTGCGCCAAGGTGATATTTTTGAACCGGTACAAGTGGCCGACTTTCTGATTAACAAAGACCGTCTGTTCGCCCAACTCAATCTAGATGAAGATGAGTACCAGCTCTATAATAAGGTTTATCAACAACTAACCATCGACGCGCCGAAGCCGGATCTGGTGATCTATTTGCAAGCATCAGTAGACGTACTACTCTCTCGTATCCAAAGTCGCGGTGTTCAGTTTGAGCAAAAAATTTCCAGAGGATATCTTGAATCGATCAATGAAGCCTATAGTGAATTCTTTCTTTATTACGATGATGCACCGTTATTAATCGTCAATGCCGACGAACTCGATGTCATCAACCGGCAGCAGGATTACGAACAGTTGGTTGACTACCTGCTAAATATCCGCAGTGGTCGTCATTACTTTAATCCGACATTTCTCTAATTAAGCCCGCACGTTCAACGACAGGTAATCCAGCATGAGCATGACCAAGGTTACGGTAAGCACTCTTCAAGCGCACAAAGCTGCCGGTGAGAAATTTGCCGTAATTACCAGCTACGATGCCACCTTTGCCGGCTTAGCAGAGGCCGCCGGTATTGAAGTGATTTTAGTGGGCGACTCACTTGGCATGGTATTACAGGGCCACAGCAGCACCCTACCTACAACTATTGACGACATGGTTTATCACACCGGCTGCGTGAGTCGCGGCTGCCAGCAAGCTATGATTATCAGCGACCTGCCCTTTGCCAGTTACAACACACTCGAGCAAACCCTCAACAATTCAGCGGCGCTGATGCGGGCCGGCGCCAATATGGTCAAACTCGAGGGTGGCGAATGGCTGCTGGAGAGTATTCGCGCGCTCAGCGATCGCGGTATACCGGTCTGCGCCCACCTCGGGTTAACGCCACAGTCGGTGAATAGCTTGAGCGGCTTTAAAGTACAGGGCCGCGACGCTAATCAGGCCAGCAAAATACTGGCGGACGCCAAGGCAGTAGACACGGCGGGAGCTAGCCTATTAGTGCTTGAATGCATCCCATCAGAACTGGCCAATAGCATCAGCAATAGCCTAAATATACCGGTGATTGGTATTGGCGCAGGGCCTGATACAGATGCCCAAGTACTGGTGCTACACGATATGCTAGGGCTAAGCCCGCGCGCACCTAAGTTTGTACGTAACTTCCTAAGCGACACGCCAGACATACAGTCTGCCCTGCAAGCCTACAACCAAGCCGTCAAAGAAGGCAGTTTTCCCGGCCCTGAACACGGCTTCAGCTAGTCCATAACAGGGCATTGGTTACTTTTCCACCTGCTTCTTTTGGTAACATTTAGCAATATTTCCTCTGTTCTATTGATTGATCCCTCCTAACGATTCGGGCATACTTCCGCCTCAATTAAAGCGGTCAGTAAGTAGCCTAACTATTTACTCGTTTTATTGAGCAATTTACAGTCGTTTTATAAGGGCCAAACGACAATCAAATCAGCCCTGTAAACGGACAGCAACCTGCATCAACGGTGATTGCAGATCCGCTCGCAACATCGTCGCGGAAAGCAAAGCAGAGTAGGAAGTTGAGTAATGAAAATATTCAGCACGAGCAAACAATTACGCAACGCCATTAGCGGTGATAAAAGCCATGGCCTCAGCGTAGCTTTTGTACCGACCATGGGTAACCTCCATGAAGGTCATATTCAATTAGTGCGCAAAGCTAAGCAATTGGCTGATATTGTTGTTGTCAGCATTTTCGTCAACCCGCTGCAATTTGGCGCCAACGAAGATGTGGCTAACTACCCCCGCACACTGCACGAAGATAAAGAAAAACTAATTGCCGAAGGCGTTAGCTACTTATTCCACCCCAACGTTACTGAAATCTACCCCGATGGTATGGATCGACAAACGTTGGTGGTAGTCCCCGACTTATCAGAAACACTTTGTGGTGCCAGCCGCCCCGGCCACTTTGCCGGTGTAGCCACTGTCGTCAATAAACTGTTTCAATTGGTACAACCGAATGTCGCCGTGTTTGGCAAAAAAGATTTTCAGCAATTAGCTATCATTGAAAAAATGGCCAAAGACTTGTGTATGCCGATTGATGTTGTCGGCATCGAGACCGCCCGCGACCTGGATGGTTTAGCACTCAGCTCGCGCAATGGTTACCTCACCCGCGAGCAACGTTCTATTGCGCCCGCTCTTCACCAAACCTTGCTCGAATGCCGCGAGGCAATTGCCTGTGGCTTTGATAGCTATCAGGAGCTCGAGCAATATTGTACCGACGCCTTAAGAAATGCCGGTTTTGAACCTGACTATTTCTCCGTCCGCGATGCCGAAACTTTGCATGAAGTGACAGGAGACACAGAGGAAATAGTTATTCTCGCCGCGGCCAAACTCGGTAAACCACGCCTTATCGACAACGTTACCCTGACCCTCAACCCGAGCAAAGATTGGGGCATGCTAGCTACTCACTAAGCTAGGCGCGCAAAAATCGTGAAGATCGCTTACGGCACAATTATAGCGCCGTAAGCAGATTAATATTCGCTACTCCTCAACCCCCTCCAAGCTCTAAAAAATGATTCCCATCATTTCAATTTACGTTATTCTTAGAGCCATGTTTTTAAATAACAATACGAAGCCATTAGGATGAACTATGAGTATCGCGAAAATACACCCCGTGCCGCCAGAATTTGCCGCCTCGGCCCATATCGACGCTCAACGCTATCAAGAGATGTATCAACAGTCCGTCGACAAACCCGAACAATTTTGGGCTCAACAAGCCGAGCAATTTCTTAGCTGGGATCAACCTTGGTCGGCGGTTAGCAAATATGACTTCCACAAAGCCGAAGCGGCTTGGTTTATAGACGGTAAACTCAACGTCAGTACTAACTGCATCGACCGGCATTTACCTGAACGCAGCGCACAAACCGCGCTAATTTGGGAAGGCGACAACCCCAACGACTCTAAAACAATCAGCTATCAAGAGTTGCACCGGCAGGTTTGCAAACTCGCTAACGTGCTGCGCGCACGCGGTGTAAAAAAGGGCGACCGAGTCTGTATTTATATGCCTATGATCCCCGAGGCCGCCTACGCCATGCTGGCTTGTGCCCGCATCGGTGCCGTCCACTCGGTGGTATTCGGTGGTTTTTCACCCGAGGCCCTAAAAGATCGCATTCTCAATTCCGACTGCCAAACCTTGATTACCGCTGACGAGGCTGTCCGCGCCGGCAAAACAGTGCCGCTCAAAAGCAATGCTGATAAGGCACTGCAATCCTGCCCCAATGTGCATACTGTTATTACCGTAAAACGCACTGGCTGCGAAACAAAGTGTCAACCAGACCGCGACATTTGGTATCACGAAGCAACTGAGCTCGCCGACGAGAACTGTGTCGCTGAGTTAATGGATAGCGAAGACCCTTTATTTATCCTCTACACCTCTGGCTCCACCGGCAAACCTAAAGGCGTGTTACACACCACCGGCGGTTATTTACTGCAGTCAGCAATGACCTTTAAATACACCTTCGACTACCAAGAAGGCGATGTGTTTTGGTGTACCGCCGATGTTGGATGGATTACCGGCCACAGCTACTGCCTCTACGGACCACTGGCCAATGGCGCCATTAGCTTATTATTTGAAGGCGTCCCCACCTACCCCGACGCTTCCCGTTGCTGGCAGATCTGCGACAAACACCAGGTGAATATTTTCTACACCGCGCCAACCGCTATTCGCGCTCTAATGGCCGTCGGCGATGGCTATGTCACTGCCAGCTCTCGCAGCTCGCTCAAATTATTGGGTACTGTCGGCGAACCAATCAACCCCGAAGCCTGGGATTGGTATCACCGAGTGGTCGGAAATTCAAAGCTGCCCATTGTCGATACCTGGTGGCAAACCGAAACTGGCGCTCACATGATGACGCCATTACCCGGCGCCACCGACCTCAAACCCGGTTCAGCCTGCCAACCGATGTTCGGTGTACAACCGGAGCTGCTCGATAATGAAGGCAATGTCATTAACGGTGCCGGCGAAGGCAACTTGGTTATCAAAGCCTCTTGGCCCGGCCAAATACGCAGCGTGTATGGTGACCATCAACGCTGTATAGACACTTATTTCAGTACCTATCCTGGCTATTATTTCACTGGCGACGGCGCCCGTCGTGATGAAGATGGTTATTATTGGATTACCGGTCGGGTCGATGATGTACTAAATGTTTCCGGTCACCGTATGGGTACAGCAGAAATTGAAAGTGCACTGGTACTACATGATGCAATTGCTGAAGCGGCAGTGGTCGGTTATCCGCATGACATTAAAGGTCAGGGAATTTATGCCTACGTGACATTAATGGAGGGTCAAGTGCCAAGCGATGAACTGAAAAAAGAATTGGTGGCTATTTGCGTTCAAGAAATCGGACCCATCGCCAAACCCGATTTAATTCAATGGGCACCGGGATTACCGAAAACACGATCGGCAAAAATCATGCGGCGAATTTTGCGTAAGATTGCGGCTAATGAATTGGATAATATGGGAGACACTTCAACTCTCGCGGATCCTTCCGTAGTTGATCAATTAATTATGCATCGATTAAATCGCTAACCGCCTTTGCCCTTTTGTTAATTTTATCAAAAAAAAACCCCTCCTATTATGAATATCGGGAGGGGAAAGGGGATAACTGCCAGCACACTGTACGCAATATCAATAACTAGCTGTAAAAAATTACTATTGATCTTAGGCGAAGACTACGTGTATTGACCGATAACGTTCTCTAGTTAAAATTTTACTTACATGGCCCATGCGGCAATTATAAACACGATCGTTACTGGTGTAGTAATTACCGTTATAGCGCTTATTGTTACGCAACTCACCTTCAAAGCGATTTCCGTTCGACCATTAAAAAAACCTTTACCATGGCGCTGTTCATCTATTATAAGCCCGCTTTACTTTTCCGACAATTTATCCTAAACACAGCTACAGACTAGATCAGCTTTTTCTATTCATCAATAGAAAAAATTACAACAACCAATAGCACATGTTTACTCGAAAAATTAAAAAACGTAATCATTAACTTTAATTACTAAGCTGTTGTAATTTTATTGTCACTTGTCTTAATAGGTATAAATACCAATACTTATAGCGCCATAATAATTACGTTTTTCGGATCACAGCTGCAAGCATTAACTGCAAACAACAAAATACTGACGGCAGTATTCATATAAAGAAAAAACCGCATCTTTATAATGTGAACAAAGTCACAAAAAAACGCCACTAAGACAGCAGAATTGAAAATGTAAAAACCATAAAAATACAATTACTGCTATTAGATCAAGAAGTTAACAGCACCAGCGTCGGTCATCAGCGCGAAATAACAAATTTTCGGCAGTTGTATTTGTGCGTTTTTAATAACCACAGTATAGAAAGATGATGAAAGCCAACAATAAAAAATCTAAGCAGAAGCCATCAAATAATATCGTAAAGCCGCCAGACGGCCAAACATGATCTTCACTGCAAGCAAAGCAATAGCTGACAGCCTCCATCCTTATTGGCATAATGATACATTCAAACTTAACTCAAGCAAGCTGCCAGTAATAAGCAGTCAATATAACAAGGCCCAATCATGCAACGACTCAGCAGCCAGCTGCAATCAACCCATACCGATGCCGAACTGGTTACTCTTATCGACACCATCGCTATCGCTTGTAAAGAAATCACTCAACGATTACAACCCGGCGCGATTACCGGCGTACTGGGCTCAGCCGGCGCTGAAAACGTGCAGGGCGAAACTCAGAAAAAACTGGATGTTATTTCTAACGACGTATTAAAAGATTATTTACTATCGTCAGAGGTTGTGCGCGCTATTGCCTCCGAAGAAGAAGAATCTATTGTCGCCGGTAATCAGAGCGGCAGCTACTTGGTTGCCTTCGACCCGCTGGACGGCTCTTCTAATGTCGACATTAACTGCACCGTAGGTACTATCTTCTCTATTTTTAATGCACCTCCCAGCTCAAAAGTCAGTGAAGAAGACTTCCTCCAACCAGGGCGAAACCAAGCCGCAGCCGGTTACGTCATTTATGGCGCCACCATCATGCTAGTGCTAACCACCGGCGAAGGGGTACAGATGTATACCTTGGATCAACGGATTGGCGAGTTCGTAATGACCACTGAGCAAGTCTCCATTGCAGAAGACACCAATGAGTTTGCCATCAACATGTCTAACCAGCGACACTGGGCTGAGCCCATGCAAAGCTATATCGCTGATTTGTTAGCGGGCGAGGATGGACCTAGACAGAAAAACTATAATATGCGCTGGGTGGCGGCGATGGCTGCAGATGTGCACCGTATCATGTGCCGAGGTGGACTGTTTACCTATCCTTGGGATAAGCGAGAACCCAATAAGGCCGGAAAGCTGCGGTTGATGTATGAAGCAAACCCGATGAGCTTTCTGGTTGAACAAGCCGGCGGTTCAGCGTGGACCGATAAACAAGCGATTATGGATGTGCAGCCCGAACACATTCATCAGCGGGTGCCCGTCATACTGGGCGCCAAAAATGAAGTGACAGCCTGCCTTAAATATCACCAAGACTGATTGATAACACGCCGCCGTTGAACGCGAAAACAAAGCCTTAGCCTATTTGTGATACAAAAAAAACCCTAACAACAGCCAATAGTGTACGGTCTGTTGTTAGAAGCTTTTGGCAGCAAGACTTAAGATTGCAACGCCCCGAGTTCAGACTCCAACTTCGAGAGCGCAGCCATCATATTCCGGCTTGACCCCTCCATATTTTGTAACGCCCGCAAGGCGGTCTTTTGATCACCCAGCTCTTTGTAGTTCAAGGCCTCAATACCTAAGCGATTAATCTCGGTAAACGAGTGCTCCAAGCTGTTAAAGCAGGGTAATTGGTTGCTAATAGCTGCACCCTCTCCTTGTAACCACTGCCAAAAATAGCTCGATTGATACTGCGACAACTCGCCTAAAGATTGCTCAGACAAACCCAAAACAACGCAGTAGACATCGAGTTTCCAAGCGGTCACTTCAGTTTTAACCGCTTGAATAAAACTGCCGCTAGCAGAAC
This sequence comes from Oceanicoccus sp., assembly GCA_051277205.1. GTDB lineage: Bacteria > Pseudomonadota > Gammaproteobacteria > Pseudomonadales > Dasaniaceae > Oceanicoccus. Next base: position 30,707 of record JBNMPW010000005.1, read on the forward strand.
TACCAATCACGCTTTGCATATGACGCGCCAGCTCTAAGGCAGTATTGACTGTACCGAGGATATTTTCTGTCGAATCGGCAATTAAGCGACAATCATCCGAAACATCACGAATTTGTTGATCAGTACTCATGGTTTCTGAGCCAATACTATCTACCAATGAACCAATTTCTGAGGCCGCCTCACTGGCTCGCTGCGCAAGAGTACGAACTTCATCTGCAACCACCGCAAAACCGCGGCCTTGCTCACCGGCCCTGGCAGCCTCAATAGCGGCATTGAGCGCCAGCAAGTTAGTTTGCTCAGAAATATTATTGATCACCTCAACAAACTTAACGATATCCTCTGACAAAGATTTTAGTCGATCAATATTTTCACAGCTACGCGACGCCTTCTCTTCAATCCCCGCCACTTCAGAACGAATATTACCCAGCGCCACGTTACTGTCATTAAATACCGCCGAGGTTTCTTGGGTTTTACTGCGCTCTTCATTGAGCCGGTTAGCCGACAACGCAATGCCGTCGCGAATATTTTTCAACTCCGAGCCGCTACTAAGCCACAACGCCTGAATCTCTTTATAAGCTATATCCCGCTCATCATCTTGCTGGTTCTGCTTTTGCAGATCTTGATTGGCCTGCAACAAGGCACTTCGCTCTTCATGCAACGAACTTAGCTCTGCTCCAAATGCCTCGGCCTTAGCCTGCCATTCAGAAGACTCTTTTTTATACTTCCACCACATAAAAAAACACTCTTTTTATTCATTAATGAAATGATTTTAGGCAATAACACCGCCCGAAAGGCGACCAGCAATATATCGACTCAAGAGCAAAAAACTTTACCCAATGCTAAACCTGAATTAAAGGGTTAGGGTCCAGCATAGTACAAACAACTAAGCTACGAGAACAAAAAAGGCGTCTTGATAGACGCCTTTTTCAATAATCTCAGAAATTACAGTTTAATGGATCGCTAAAATGTCGCAGCTTACTTTGGTCACAATCTTTTCAGCGGTATTACCACGCCAGCGACTTGCGCGCTTGCGGGTCCCTAATACAACCATATCAACACCCAACTCATTGGCCACTGCGGCAATGACATCATCGGGATCACCCGCCCTGACATGAATGCGAGCGGTATCTACTTTAGTTTTCTCCGCTAGTTTACCGCGGTCAAGATAATTCATCGAATCCTTATAGGCATTGACGATATGAAGCTCGGCACCATGGCTCTTAGCCAACCATTGGCCACGCTCTAAAATATTATCATTAAGCTCTTGGTATTCCGGTTTGTGGGATTGAATATTAATCGCCACCAATACTTTTTTACGCTCGTCTGGCGAGTCAGGCTGCACTACCAACACGGGGCACTCGGCGGTGCGCATCAACTTCCAGATAGACTCGTTAAAAATTCGCTCATGCTGACTGGGCCGACTAACCAGAGGCAGCATAATCAACTCTGGCGATTGTTTGGCGGCTTCCACTAAAATTGAACCATACCAATCACTGGACCAACTCATAGCGAGCTTAAAGGACAACCCGGATTCTTGCAGAGGATTAATCACTTGCTCAAAAAACCAGTCGCCACTACGGTGCATCGCAGGGTTGTCGGCTGAGGTATCGGTATTATCGTAATCGACTGCCAGAAACACATGTAATCTCGGTCGCTTAACCTCACCTCTTATACTGTCTACATTTTTACCTACACGATTGGCGGTATGTAATGCCCGTTTCAAGGCAAGCGGTTTATCTTGAGCAGGATCTACAACAATAAAAATAACGCGTTCAGGTTCAGCGGCCATATTTCTTCTCCATAATTTATTAAGTAAGCTTGGTTAATGACCCAAACAATAATTAAATGCCAGCGTAACTATCGTGTCGATTATAAACTGCCCACCGCTGTTTGCGAATGCTTCGGCAGTATTTTTCCCCATCGTTTGCACTAATCATTGAGTGTAATCGATAAAACAACCCGTATTGGATCAATACTTTATCAGCGGCTATAATACCCTTTTATTATGAGCGGTTACTATACAACTGATGAAAGTGGTCAATAAATATAACTTACAACACGTAGGCACGCCAAACGCTAGCTAAACAACCCCAATTGCTGGTCAGTAATATCCGCCAGACTTGTGTCCAAGAAGTGTAAAATACCGTCCGCCACCGGTGCCAACTGGCGATCGATATAATGCTGATAATCAAGCTGTGAATACTGAGCCGCTAATGGCTCGGCACCGTTAACCGTAATCACATACTCAATCCAATCACCGCGCCGAACTTTTTCACCCGCCGCTGCCGCTTTGCGCGCCGCTTGCACGTGGGGCGGAATATTGCGTTGATACTCATCCAATTTACGCCGTAAACGTTTGCGGTAAACCAAGTCACCATCATGCTCACCGTCACACACTTGTTGCACAGTTTGTTTGATAAATGACTGATAAGGCTGATCAAAAAAGACGCGGCGATATAACTCCATTTGAAACTCTCGCGCCAACCGCGTCCAATCGGTACGCACATTTTCCAAGCCCTTAAACACTAAACTAGGCACGCCGTTTTTTAACACTACACCGGCATAGCGTTTTTTACTGCCCAGCTCGGAGCCGCGTACAGTCGGCATTAAAAAATGCTGGTAAAGTGTTTCAAACTCAATCTCTAACGCGCTCTCTATGCCGTATTCTTTTTGCAAACGCTGTTGCCACCAACGATTCAGTTGCTGCTCTAAGTCGCCAGCAATTTTATTAGCCTGCTCAGGTTCGGGCACATTTTTTAACCACACAAACACAGAATCGGTATCACCATAAATCACCGGCCAACCCTGCTTTTCGATAAATTCCGCAGTCTGCTGAATAATTTGATGACCGCGGAGGGTGATCGAACTGGCTAAACGTGAATCAAAAAAACGACAACCGCCAGAACCCAGCACGCCATAAAACGAATTCATAATGATTTTTATCGCCTGCGATAAGGCATTATCATTTTGCGCTTTAGCGGTATCACGTAAATCCCACAGTTCCTGAATCAACTCCGGCAAGATAGTCTGCTGCCTGGCAAACCAAGCACCTTTAAAACCAGGTACCAATTCCGCTTGATCCAACTCGCTCTGCAAACCTAGCACCATCCCCAAGGGATCAATTTTAAAACTGCGAATAATGCTGGGATACAGACTTTTAAAATCCAGCACCGCTACATGCTGATAAATACCCGGCTGCGATTCCATCACAAAACCACCGGGGCTGGCTTCTACTTCATCGCTTAAGTGGCCATTGGGGGCGACAAAGCCTTGGCGATGCAATAACGGCAAATAGCGAAAATCAAACGAAGCTACCGAACCACCTACACGATCTAGCGGCAAACCGGTCATCCGTGTACGGGCGATGGCAAAATCCAACAGTGCGGTTTTTTCAAAAATATCCCAAACCAATTTACAATCCTGTAAATTGTATATTGCCAAAGCTGCTTTATCACGCTGATAAAGGTCGCCAATTTTTTCGCCGCGATCACTCCCCTGAATCAACTTTCCATCGGCCAACAACTCTTTGGCAACATTGTTCAAGGCGAAACTTTCAAACTGGTAGAACGCCGCTTTTAATAATTCAATACCATCCAATACTACCCTACCTGCAACGGTAATCGCGCGGCGTTCACTTTCATCATCCATGGTACGCATATGGGCAGTAGCTGGACGACCGCGATCGCCGCGACCAAGACGAAAAGGTAGCTGATACTGCTGGCATAGACGCTGCAAAAACCACATATCAAAACTGACAACATTCCAGCCAATAATGACGTCTGGATCATACTCCCATAACCAGTCAAAAAATCGCAACAGCAAGGCGCGGGCATCGCTAAAAATCTCAACCTCATCGGCAACATCTTCATTAGCCACCATAAAGACTTTGCGAAAAACTTGTTCCTGCTCAACCGCGTAAATGCCAATGGAATACAAACTAAGCCCTTGCATTGCGGTTTCAATATCCAGAGAAATAACTCTCAGGCGTGGCCGATAATCATCTTCTGTAAGCTCAGCTGTATTTAGCAAACTGTAATTTTGGCGCTGTTGTAATTCGCCTCGATAACGCACTGAACCCCGTACAAAACGCTCCATCAAAAATCGATCACAGGGTTTTATATCAGCTTCAAGCGGATTAAGGCCTGCGCGCAACAAAACATCACGCGCTTCGCGCAGACTGCGCTGGGAAGAGAAATAACAGGCTATAACAGCTTGCAGAGAGAAATCACGCATCGCGACTGTCTGCATGCGCCAACCACGAATATTATTTAGTAACTCAGTTGCTGCGGCCTGCTGCTCAAGGACAAGAAAAAATACCGGCTGCTGTTTTGCAGGAATGAGCTTAGCCGGACCCTGATCCGTTGCCAACCAGTACTCCAACTCAACACCGGAGCCATCTTTGGCATCGCGCCAATGGCGGGTCAGTAAAAAACCCTGCTGGGCCTGCATAGACTTAGCGCTCAGTTAGGACCTTAGCCCAGCAGAAGGAATTAGATATTACTCAAGAACGCTTTCAGTTTAGGATCGGAAAACAAGCGTGTTAAGGTGTCGGATAACAGATCATTTACCATTTCTTGATTGCGATTCATACTGGGCGTAACAACGGTTTGCTGCTCAGAATTACTTTTGTAACGACCGGAATAGGTTTCATTACCTGAACTGGCGATAACCTTAAGCACTGCCGTTAAGGACACTTTTTTGCCAACCGATTGCTCAGGCACATCATAAATCAATTCTTCGACAATAATTTTTAATTGGGTACTGGCAGTATCGTCATTGGTATTAAAACCCTGTACAGCCAACTTTGCTTCAGCGGCACGGGCAATCGCGCCAGTTAAACTATTGGCTACTGTAATCGTACTGGTATCTTTATACACGCCGCCACGACTACCCAAGACTTTCACCTCACGACCGTCTTCAACCGCAATCGTCACCGCACGGCCATTACCGTAATCTTCACCCGCAATATCAATAATCGGATTAATAGTGATTTGTTGGGGACTATAGGCACAAGCAGCCAATAATGAAAAAGCGATGGCGGGAAATAGTGCTTTCACGTAAGTTCCTTTTTTATCTAATGATTGAGCTAATGAGTTAAAAACTAATCAATGTCTACTAGCCTTGTGATAATAAATCACGTAGATCAATGATTGCCGCATTGGCGCGAGAAATATAAGAGGCCATCACCAGTGAATGATTAGCCAGTAGCCCAAAACCACTACCATTTAAAATCATCGGACTATATACGGTTTGCTGAGTCGCCTCTAACTCACGAATAATTTGCTGCAGACTAATCAGTGCATTTTTCTTTTTTAACACTTCTTTGAAGTCGACTTCTATAGCACGCAAAAAATGTATTAGGGCCCAAGCTGTACCGCGCGACTCATAATAGACATTATCTATTTCCAACCAAGGGGTTTTAATTTCGATTTCAGTAGGCGCATAAGTTGATTGTTGAGCGGCGGAATCACCTGCCAAATCAGTATTAATCTGCCGCTTGCCGACACTTGCACTCAACCGTTGCGACAAACTGCCCAATCGGGTTTCAACAACCGCCAGCCAATAACTGAGGTTATCTGCACGGGCATAAAATTGCGAACGGCTAGCGCCATCGTCATCCAGACGCTCCATGTAATTCTGTAAATGCTTTATCGAACTGCGATATTCAGATTCGGTGGCAGGTACCGCCCAACTCGATGACGAAAAATTTAAACTGGGTTCAGCTCTACCCAAATCGTTATCTTCCTGCGATTGTGATTGTGAACGGCTGAAACTTTCACGCAAAGTGCGGGCTAAATCCCGCGATTGAATCAATACGCCGTACTCCCAACTGGGCATATTATCCAGCCATGCGCCGGGCGGTAAAATATCATTAGTAATAAAGCCTCCACGCTTATCTAACAAGGTAGAGGTAACACGAATTAACGACGCGGCTGTGGTCAACCCGACAACAATAGGTTGAGCATTTGGTTCCGCCAAAACCAAGGCATTTTGTTTGACGTCAAATTGTTCAGGCATCGCCGACCAAAAAAAGCTCACCACTAGCGCAATCAATAAATAAGCCACCAAACACAGCGCCACACCCTTGGCCATTAACCCATCGCCGACCAGATCAAAAATATCTTGTCGCCATTGCTGCAATTTATCTGTTATCCCTTGCCCAACCATATTACGCCTCTATTTTTTTGCTAACCGATCACTAGTGTTCATTCAACACACTGCGTACCGGTAATAATAATTTAATCACTTCGCCGTTATCCGCCGATAAACTCAAATCCACTTGATCACCCTCGCTTATGGGCTTTATTAAACCAATCAACATTATATGATGATCACCGGGCGCAAACACAAACTCCCCACCAGCGGGCACAGTAATCGCATCCACCTGCTCCATCGACATCATGCCATTGTTATGACGATGGGCATGAATCTCAACACGCTGCGCACTTTTGCTGCTGGCGTGACTAATTAATACATCAGCGGGCCCATCATTAAGCAACCGCATAAACGCCGCTGTGTTTGGCTGCCCTGGCGGTAAACCGCGCACAAAACCCTGCTCGATGCGCAACTCTGCAGCGAGTTCTGCGGTTAGCAACAATAGACATACTGCATACAAACAACGGGTTATTTTTACTCGAAAATTCAAGGCTTTCTCTCTGTAGTAACTGACTCGCTGCTCGCTCATTATAAAGCGGTAACGATGTCAAAGAATCGCTGTGCTATAAGCGCCTATGCTAACCTCTTTAGGTGAATCGCACAGCAAATTTATGCCCGCTAGCCATCAATAAACACAATACGTGGCACCGAACCAACTTCGATATTTCCCCGCAACCGATAACCCTCCACCGCTGCTCGCATACGCTGATATATCCAGCGGGCCTCGGCATCGTTTCGGGCGACTATAAGCAAGTGCGCGTTTAATTGCTTGGCGCGCGCTGCCAACGATGAGAGCTCAGCGGAAATGACGTCATCTTTAGCCGACAAACTCGAGGGCGACAAATAGACGATATTATCAGCTGACTGACGCTGATAACGCTTGCGCAAGGAGACAGCTTGCTCAGGCGTTGCCGACACACTGAGTGCGCCCTGCAACATTCTTTCTGCCTTATCGATATTGGAGGTCAGCAACGCCTGTTCAGCCAACACCATATAACGCTTCGATATTTGCCGCATACCCCAATGCGCCTCAGCATTGAGCTCATCCAAGGCCAACACTTGCCGATACCAATCATAAGCGTTATCGCGGGCAGGCAGCCGCAATCGATCATCCGCCAAAGCTTGCTGCGCATTTGCTAAAAACACTCGTAAACGTTGCTGCAGAGTTTTTTTTTGCGACAACGGCGTCACTCGCTGCTGCGCTGCCGGCTTTGCTAGCGGCTGTGCTGGATCAGGTTTTGCTGGAACAACAGGCGCCTCAACACAAGCAACCAAACAACACAGCAACATTAACGATAAAAAACGCAAGACATCATCCTCTTAGGGAGCACCAAAAGCAGGTTTTCGATATTTGAACCAATTCCCAGCACGACAGACATTTTACGATACAATATTACCGATAGCATCAACTGCGATTGCCGCAGGGAACTGAATGCCAATTTATCGGCCATAATGATACTCACTGAAAAGCACTGACCTTATGCGTACAGTATTAATACTCACCGCCTACTGGCTACTCACCAGTTTGGCAACTGCTGTCTTGCCTAACACAGCAACGGCTCAAGCCGATTTTGGCAGCAAGATTAGCAATGACGTATTCAGTCAAAGCAACAATGGGCTGATCAGTGAAGATGAGTTTCTCGCTGTTGAACAGGCCTATATTCTCAACGCCGAATTTATAGAGCCTGGGAAATTGCGCCTTAACTGGCAAATTGCCGACACTTACTACCTTTATCGTCACGGCTTTAGCGCCAAATTAAGCCACAACGGCAACACCACAAACATCGATTTAGAGATCCCCAAGGGGCTAGAAAAACAAGATGAGTACTTCGGCCAAGTGGAAGTCTACTACCACAATGCTGAACTTATCGCCGCCAATCTACCCCGCAGCGGTCAGCCCTTACTCACAGTTACCAGTCAAGGCTGTGCTGATGCGGGGCTCTGCTACCCACCACGCAGCCAATATTTTCAACTTGACGGCGCACAACTCACTGTAACTGAAGTAGCCCGGTCGGCAGCAACGCAAACTAGCAATACTCCAGCGGCTGCTAGCGGTAATCTAGCCACCATGTTATTGCTAGCCATGCTAGGCGGCATCATCCTCAACCTCATGCCCTGTGTATTCCCGGTCCTGAGCTTGAAAGTATTGGCTTTTGCCAATGACAAACAACACTCTCAAAGTACTCACGGCTTAGCCTATGCGGCGGGTGTGATTCTAAGCTTCATTGCGGTTGCAGCAACCTTGATCAGCCTCCAAGCGGCAGGAGAAGCCATTGGCTGGGGCTTTCATTTGCAGTCCTCTTGGTTTGTCGCCGCGCTAGCTTGGTTATTTTTCGTGATGGGTTTAAGCCTGTCAGGCTATATTGAACTGGGCGGAGGGATAATGAATGTCGGCGCAGACATGGCACAAAAGCCAGGCTATAGCGGCAGCTTTTTTACCGGTATCTTAGCGACCGTGGTAGCCAGCCCTTGTACCGCGCCTTTTATGGGCACAGCGCTAGGCTTCGCCATCACTCAGCCTACCGCTATCGCACTGCTGGTATTTGCGGCACTTGGTTTTGGTATGGCCTTGCCGGTGGTGATACTGAGTTTCTCACCGCGCCTACTTAACAAAATACCCAAGCCTGGCCTTTGGATGGAAAAGCTCAAGCAGGTATTGGCTTTTCCCCTATATGCCACGGCCATATGGCTGTGCTGGGTGGTTGGCAAGCAAAACGGCGTTAACGCCATGGCGGCCCTGTTAGTTGGCGCCGTCCTATTAACACTGGCACTGTGGCTTTGGCGCAGCGGCATTGTGGCAAAAATTCTCGCCGTCGCCTCAGTCGCCGCGGCCCTGTCTATCTTGCCAAGTAGTTTGCTACAAGGCACCAGCAATACAGACCAAAACTGGCAGACCTATGATCCAGCCACCCTTGAACAATTACGCCAGCACGGTCAGCCGGTTTTTATCAATATTACAGCCGACTGGTGTATTACCTGTTTGGCTAATGAAAAAGTCACGCTGAACACCGCCGCCGTTAAACAAGCGATGGTCGATGCTGGTATTAGCTATCTAAAAGGTGACTGGACCACTTACGATCCTCAAATTACCGCACTACTCGAGCGCTATGGCCGCACCGGCATTCCGCTCTATTTGCTTTTTCCAGCGGGTAATAATAGCAACGTAATCCTGCTGCCGCAGATTCTTAACAGCAGGTCATTAATAGAAGCATTGCAGCAAGCCGGTCAATCACCACTGGCTCAACAAAACCCACAGTTATAAAGGAAGTTGTCGTTATAATGTAGCGATCTTCTTTAAACAGGTCAAAAGCTATCAAAAAACAGAAAAACCGCACCTATAAGCACTTATCTATCATTTAGCGACACAATGAATACATTTGGCAGCATAATTGCCACAAATGGCGACAACTTCAGCAAACTCCCCATAATAAGCCATAAACATGCCGCCTTTTGCAGCAATCATGTAAAGTTAAATGCGCTAGTTTCGTCCATCTTGCTGCTAGTTGCAGTGAATTAGCCCTTAAATGCATTGAAATAAACAAGCATTGGACTAAAGTTATTTATTAAGGCAGAATCGCGCCAACTAGTGCTGCAAGACAGGTTTACGCGCAAATACAGATGTCTTTTAATCAGGCATCTTAATTTCACCTAAACCACGAACAACACATAAATCCGCTGGCAAGCGGCAGTGATTTAACTCAGAAAGCGACCAATAAGAGAATCATCATGGATATACGCAAAGTCAAAAAACTGATCGAACTGCTCGAAGAGTCCAACATCGATGAAATTGAAATCAAAGAGGGCGAAGAGTCCGTGCGTATTAGCCGCAATGGCGCAGCAGCTGCCGCAGCCGCTGCGCCTCAATACGCTATGCCTGCACCCATCGCGCATGCACCGGTACCTGCGCCCATTGCCGCTGCACCCGAAGTCGTTGCACCACTTCAAAACGGCCACTTAATCAAATCACCGATGGTAGGCACCTATTACCATGCAGCATCGCCGGGCTCACCGGCTTTTGTTAAAGTTGGTCAACACGTGAAAGTCGGTGACGTTATCTGCATAGTCGAAGCGATGAAAATGATGAACCAGATCGAAGCTGACAAAGCGGGTGTAGTCGAAGCCATTCTGGTGGAAGATGGTCAGCCGGTAGAATTTGATCAGCCGCTGATTACCATCGTTTAACGAGCGCTTGCAACGCCTAAGAGCTGCCATGTGCAGATCCTGACAAACTGGAATAGTTTCATGTTGGAAAAAATCGTTATAGCTAACCGCGGTGAAATCGCCCTCCGTATTTTACGCGCCTGTAAAGAAATGGGTATTAAAACCGTTGCCGTATACTCGCAAGCTGATCGCGACTTAATGCATGTGCGGCTCGCTGATGAGTCTGTCTGTATTGGGCCTGCGTCCTCAGCACTGAGCTACCTCAATATCCCCGCCATTATTAGCGCAGCGGAAGTGACGGATGCCGTGGGCATTCACCCCGGCTATGGTTTTCTTGCCGAAAATGCAGATTTTGCTGAGCAAGTGCAAAAAAGCGGCTTTACGTTTATTGGCCCCGACCCCGACGTAATCAGACTAATGGGCGACAAAGTGTGCGCCATCGATGCCATGCGCAAAGCGGGTGTCCCGACGGTTCCAGGCTCCAACGGCCCATTGCCAATAGATGATAAAGAGCGCTGCTTAGAACTGGCCCGTGGCATTGGTTACCCCGTTATTATCAAAGCGGCATCCGGTGGCGGTGGTCGCGGTATGCGAGTAGTGCAAAGCGAAGCGGCGCTAATAAACTCCATCCATGTTACCCGCGCCGAAGCGGCAGCAGCATTTGGCGATGGTACGGTTTATCTGGAGAAATTTCTCGAGAATCCACGCCATGTTGAGGTGCAAGTCATGTCCGATGGACAGGGCAATGCGATTCATCTATACGATCGCGATTGCTCTTTACAACGCCGCCATCAAAAAGTGCTAGAAGAAGCGCCAGCGCCAGGTATTCCTGAAGATGTGCGCCAAGAAGTTTATGCTTCCTGCGTCAAAGCCTGTATTGATATTGGCTACCGCGGTGCTGGCACCTTTGAGTTTTTGTATGAGGACGGCGGCTTTTACTTTATCGAAATGAACACCCGTATTCAGGTTGAACACCCCGTCACCGAAATGGTTACCAATGTCGACCTGATTAAAGAACAAATCCGCGTTTGCTCCGGCGAAAAACTGTCTTTAAAACAAGAAGATATCAAACTAAACGGTCATGCCTTTGAGTGCCGCATCAACGCCGAAGATCCAAAAACCTTTATGCCGTGCCCTGGCACTATCAAAATGTTCCATGCCCCCGGTGGCTTAGGTGTTCGCGTTGACTCACACCTATATAGTGGTTATAGCGTACCGCCTAACTACGACTCCATGATCGCCAAAGTGATCACTTGGGCGGAAGACCGTACCTCCGCACTAGATCGGATGCGCAGCGCATTGGACGAAACCGTGATCGACGGTATTCGCACCAATATCCCACTGCAACAAGAACTCGTTCGCGACAGCGCCTTTCGCGAAGGCTGCGTCAACATTCATTATCTAGAGAAAAAACTGGGCATGTAGCCTAGCGCTAACAATACATCTCTAGGCGCCCCGTTATATCGGCGGGCGCCTGAATCCCCCCATATCTAGCCAAACAGAGCATACCCCATGAGCTGGTTACAACTTCGCGTCGACACTCAACGACAGCAAATCGAAGCCGTCGAGGATGCTTTATTAGCCGCCGGCGCTGTCTCCGTTACTCTGCAAGATAATGCCGACCAACCGATCTTAGAACCGGCCCTGGGTGAAACTCCACTATGGAACCTGACCTGCGTCACCGGCCTCTTTAACGCCGGTACCGATACCGATCAAGCTACCGTGATTGCCACCGCAAGCTACGCCAATAACAGCGCCGAAGACAACCTTCCCCATTACCGCTGGGAAATTTTGGAAGACAAAGATTGGGAGCGGGAGTGGATGCAAAACTTCCACCCGATGCGTTTTGGCCAACGGCTATGGATTTGCCCCAGCTGGAAACAGCCGCCGGAGCCAGCCGCCGTCAACTTAATGCTCGACCCCGGTCTCGCTTTCGGTACCGGCACCCACCCCACTACAGCCCTATGCCTAGAGTGGCTGGATGGTACTGACGTAAACGGTAAAACCGTAGTCGACTACGGGTGCGGCTCTGGCATTTTAGGTATCGCCGCCCTTTTACTCGGTGCTGACAACGTTATCGCTGTCGACAATGACCCCCAAGCACTCATCGCGACCTTGGATAATATGCAACGCAATCAGCTAGCCGGCGAACGTATTAGTACCCATTTACCGCCGCAGACGCCACAAAATATACAGGCTGAAATTGTCGTCGCCAACATTCTCGCCGGACCGCTGGCACAATTGGCGCCGACTATTAGCGCATTAACTACCGCCGGCGGACAACTGGCATTATCGGGTATTATCGCTAACCAAGCGGATGAGTTGATCGATTGTTATTCACAATGGTTTGATATGGAAACACCGGTGCTGCGTGAAAACTGGGTCCGGTTGAACGGGCGGCGTCATCAATAACAGCCATACTGGTTTAGAGTAAGCTCAGAAATATCATTTAAGTCCTCGTTTTTTCTAAAAAAACTTATACACTTCAGCTAAGCTTGTTAAATATTTACGCTTAGCTAGGATCATCCGCATGGCCACTGAGGTCACCCAATGCCCGAAATGCAGTACGTCGTTTCGGGTTACTGATACCCAACTCACTATTGCCAATGGCGCGGTGAGGTGCGGCTCCTGCCTGCACATTTTTAATGCCGCCGATTACTGGTTAAGCACGACGGGCAGCTCCAATTCAGCGCAAGTCGCTATCAACAATGACGAAAATCCAGACGATCAACTCAGCCTCAACGATATCTTTGATGATGACATCTTTGCCGATGACACTGACCTCGACCTGTTAGCCGACCAAGTAATGGCCGGCAACGAATCAGTACTCGACGAGTTCGATGCAGAAGATAGCAATACTGGCAAGCCGCGGCCGAGTTATGACATAGCCACATTGTTAGACGATGATGATCTGAGTAGCGATACTGATAGCTATACCAATACTCGATCATTTATGACTACCGAAGAGGACATCGCTGCCCTCGACTCACTGGGCCCCTCTGTTATTAAAGTCGAGGATGACATTGACGAAGACTGGGCCAAAGAATTGTTGGCGAGCGAGGATGAAAACTACGGCACTAGCGACAATCTTGAGCAACCAGAACTAGCACCGAAGCCCGCCGAAGACGATGACAATTTCAGTGTATCTTTCCTAGAGCTCGATTTAGAGGAAGATGATCAAGAGCCAGTGTTTACCGAATTGGATAATCTTGCTGATGAAGAAGAGACCAATGAAAACTGGGCTCAGAAACTTATAGACGCTGAAGAAGATGAGACCAATAACAACTACTCTGCTCCATCAACTGTTGAGGCTGAACCTGAAAATGAACCTACGACAGAAACTGAATCTGATAATAAGCACAGCACTAATGACGAAGACCCGTTTGAACATATCAACAACCTGTTTGATAGCCTAGAAGAAGGGCAAGACCAGCAGCCACTTGACGCCGAGCTGGGCGACACTCTTAACTCGCGCGACAACCTCAGCATTATTGAAGATAGGTCAGACGCTGAACCAGCATTCGACTTTGCGAATGAATCAATGGTCGCTGGTGAGCGCATTGGCGATACCAAACAACGCCTTATCGCCAACATCGAACCAGAACCGATTGAAATCGTCGCCAACCGCGACCCCGATCACTGGCGCCGCCGTGCTTGGCTGGCCAGCATCGCCGCCGCCATCTTATTACTCGCCAGCCAATATCTGGTGTTTAATTTTGAGCGACTAGCCCGCGATAACAATTACCGACCGCTGCTAATTAGTGGTTGTGAATTGCTCGGCTGCCAAGTCCCAGAGCTCGACGATATTCGCCAAATAAGCTCATCAAATCTGATGGTGCGCAGCCATCCAAAACAGGCTAACGCTCTTGTGGTAGACGCCATTTTGATAAATCGAGCTCCTTTTAAACAGCCCTTTCCCGAGATGGAGTTGCAGTTCACCAACCTGGCGGGAAAAGTCGTCGCCGGTCGCCGCTTTAGCCCGGAGCAATATCTATCCGGTGAACTCAGTGGCAACCAGATCATGCCGATCAAACAGCCGATACATATCTCGCTGGACATCATCGACCCAGGCACTGAGGCGATAAATTACCAAATTCGCTTTCATCCCCAACGCCGAGGCTAAGCAGTATAGAAAGTAACCACCGCCTCAGTTAGCTACAGCCTTGATGAACCCCGCCATAAACCGAAAAAAACCGCGCCGAGCCGGCGCCTAAGACGAATATGTCGACAGCGCTTGGACCACCAGCCAATCCGAATGTCAATCAAAAAATTGTATAAAAGTTGTGCGATAAGGCTTTATCCCGTCGACACTTACCATTATCATAGCGCCTCTTTTTTGGCAGCCCATAGCACTCTTAAGCTAGACCATTACAAGCAAGCGTGAGCTGAGCCATCGATTAAAACAATGCCTGTTAGCAGAGCCACCACCTAGGATTAGTAGTGTTTCAAATCGGCCACTATAAATTGGATAGTCAAGTTGTGCTTGCCCCCATGGCCGGCGTTACCGACCTGCCCTTCCGGCAACTTTGCAGCCGCTTAGGTGCAGGCTTGGTGGTGTCAGAAATGGTAACTAGCGATAAGCGCTTATGGAATACCCGTAAGTCGCAACAGCGCCTGCGACACAGCGCTGAAGACGAGCCGAGAATTATACAAATCGCCGGCGGTGATGCCGCCATGATGGCAGAAGCAGCGCAGTTAAATGCCGCCAATGGCGCGCAAATTATAGACATCAATATGGGCTGTCCGGCTAAGAAAGTTTGCAAAAAAGCTGCCGGCTCCGCATTGATGAAAGACCCTGCCCTAGTGGCAGACATATTGAGCGCAGTGGTCGCCGCAGTTGATGTGCCAGTTACCTTAAAAATACGCACCGGATGGTCAACAGAACAACGCAATGGCCTAGATATAGCAAAGCTGGCGCAAGACTGCGGCATTCAGGCACTGGCGGTGCACGGTCGCACCCGCAGCTGTGGCTTTAAAGGTAGCGCCGAGTACGACAGTATCAAAGCCATCAAACAGGCATTGACGATACCGGTATTTGCCAATGGCGATATCGACTCGCCACAAAAAGCCCGCCAAGTGCTTGACTATACCGGCGCTGATGCGGTGATGATTGGTCGAGCAGCTCAGGGCCGACCTTGGCTGTGCCGCGAGATAGACCATTATTTACGTCATGGTGAGCTATTGGCAGCACCGACGGAGATAGAAATACAGCAGATCCTGTTGCAACACTTACAGGCACTGCACGCCTTTTATGGCGAATTTATGGGCGTCAAAATCGCCCGCAAACATGTCGGCTGGTATTTAAAAGACCAGCCGATGAGTGACTATGCTGGCGATAACGACCAGCCATCATTCCGGCAACACTTTAATCAGCTCGACAACGCGCAAGCTCAACGCGCGGCTATCGAGCAGTATTTTGACCATGGCATTACACATTTAAAAAATGATGCCGATCGTAACCAAGAGGTAATTGCAGCATGAAAAATCATGACACGCTCCCGGGCAGCGCACCAACTCCAGTCGCTGAATCTGTGTCAGAGCTTGACCAAAACAGCTTAGATCAAGCCAAGCAACATTTAACTAACGCACCTGTCGCACGAGCACAAACCCTACGCGACAGTGTTTCTATCGCATTAAACAACTACTTTGCCCATCTAGAAGGTCAGGAAGTCACTGATGTTTATGAAATGGTGCTGTCAGAAGTTGAAGCTCCGTTGCTAGAAGAAGTTATGAAGTACACCCGCAACAACCAGACCAAAGCATCAATTTTGTTAGGTCTTAATCGCGGTACCTTGCGAAAAAAACTGAAACAATACGGTTTGCTATAAGCGCTCGTCTTTTGTAATAAAGGGGTGCTCTTGTCACCCCTTTTTCTGTTTAGGCTTTATCTGAACAACAACTAGTAACCAACGCCATCCATTCATTATTCACCGACATAGATTGAACTGACCGCTATGAGCAATGACCAAAATTTTCTGCCCGTAAAACGTGCATTAATCAGCGTTTCCGACAAATCCGGAATTGTTGAATTTGCCCAGGCCTTGCAACAACAGGGCGTAGAAATCCTATCCACCGGCGGCACTCATAAGCTGCTGTGTGAAAACAAAATCGCTGCGATAGAAGTTTCTGATTACACCGGCTTTCCAGAAATGATGGATGGCCGCGTCAAAACCCTGCACCCAAAAGTGCATGGCGGTATTCTTGCCCGCCGCGGTCAAGACGATGCTGTAATGGCAGAACATGGCATTAATGCCATCGATATGGTGGTGGTCAATCTTTACCCCTTTGAACAAACCGTCGCCAATCCCGATTGTTCTTTAGCCGATGCCATTGAAAACATTGATATTGGTGGCCCGACCATGGTGCGTGCGGCCGCAAAAAATAATGCCTTTGTAAATATCGTGGTTAACGCCGCTGACTACGCCAACATTTTACAAGAGATGAGCGGCAATAACGGTGCCACCTCGCAAGCAACACGTTTCGACTTGGCGATCAAAGCCTACGAACACACAGCCGCTTATGACGGTGCTATCGCTAACTACTTCGGCAAAAAAGTACCCGGCGGCAATGATAACTTCGCCCGTACCTTTAACGCCCAGTTCAGCAAAGCACAAGACATGCGTTATGGCGAAAACTCCCATCAGAACTCTGCCTTTTATGTAGAAAAAAATCCCGCCGCTGGCACTATTGCCACCGCCGAACAATTACAAGGTAAAGAACTGAGCTACAACAATATTGCTGACACCGACGCCGCCTTAGAGTGCGTTAAACAATTTGACGAGGCAGCTTGTGTCATCGTCAAACATGCAAATCCTTGTGGTGTTGCCATTGCCGACAATATTCTCGACGCCTATGAATTGGCCTTTGCCACCGACACCGAATCAGCCTTTGGTGGCATCATTGCCTTCAACCGCGAACTTGATGCGGCCACAGCTACTGCTATTTGTGATCGTCAGTTTGTCGAGGTCATCATCGCACCCAGCATCAGTGACGAAGCCAAAGCCGCTGTAGCCGAAAAGAAAAACGTACGCTTATTAGAGTGCGGTCAATGGGGCGAGCAACAAGCAGATTACGACGTGAAGCGCGTCAATGGTGGCCTGTTAGTGCAAGACCGCGATCTCGGAATGATCACCGTCGCCGATCTTAAAATCGTCACCCAACGGCAACCAACCGCTGACGAAATTCGCGATTTGTTATTCACTTGGAAAGTGGCAAAATTCGTTAAATCAAACGCTATTGTCTATGGCAACAACGGTCGCACAGTTGGAGTTGGCGCCGGTCAAATGAGCAGAATTAACTCCGCTCGTATTGCTGGAATTAAAGCCGAACATGCCGGGCTTGAAGTCAAAGGTTCAGTCATGGCTTCTGATGCATTCTTCCCCTTTAGTGACGGCATAGAAAATGCTGCCAAGGCTGGTATTAGTTGCGTCATTCAACCTGGCGGTTCCATTCGCGACGATGAAGTTATCGCCACGGCTGACAGCGCCGGTATGGCGATGGTATTTACTGGTATGCGTCACTTTAGACATTAAACGTACCATCAGGCTGCTAACTTTTTAAAAACCGTTTGGATTTATAAATTATGAACGTACTGATCATTGGCGCCGGTGGCCGCGAGCATGCATTAGCATGGAAGGCGGCACAATCACCTCTCGTGGACACTGTTTTTGTAGCTCCAGGTAATGCCGGAACCGCCATGGAAGACAGCTGCCAGAATATTGCGATTGATACGATGGATTTTAGCGCGCTGGCAAACTTTGCCAAAGACAATCATGTTGGCCTGACCATTGTTGGCCCAGAAGCTCCGCTGGTCGATGGCATCGTTAATTTTTTCGACGAGCAAGGCTTGCGTTGTTTTGGCCCCAGCCAAGGGGCGGCACAATTAGAAGGTTCCAAATCTTTCACCAAGGATTTTTTAGCGCGGCATAATATTCCCAGCGCTGATTATCAAACCTTTACCGAAGTAGAACCGGCGCTGGCGTACTTGAAAAAAGTGGGTGCGCCGATTGTGGTTAAAGCTGACGGTTTGGCCGCTGGCAAAGGCGTGATTGTCGCCATCACCGAGCAGGAAGCCGCCGACGCAATAGAAGATATGCTGGCGGGCAATGCCTTTGGCGAAGCTGGTCACCGAGTAGTAATTGAAGAATTTCTCGAAGGTGAAGAAGCCAGCTTCATCGTTATGGTCGACGGCAAAAATATTTTACCAATGGCCACCAGTCAAGATCACAAACGCGCCGGCGATGGCGACAGCGGTCCTAACACCGGAGGCATGGGAGCTTACTCTCCAGCGCCCGTGGTAACCGATGAAATTTATCGGTGTATCATGACGCAAGTGATCGAACCTACCGTTGCCGGTATGGCTGCCGAAGGTAATCACTACAGCGGGTTTTTATACGCCGGTCTCATGATCAATAGCGACGGTATTCCCAAAGTTATTGAGTATAACTGCCGCTTTGGCGACCCCGAAACGCAACCGATTATGATGCGCTTACAAGGTGATTTGGTCGCCATGTGTAATGCCGCTATCGACGGCCAGTTAAATACGGTAAGTGCCGACTGGGATTCTCGCTGCGCTGTAGCTGTGGTGTTAGCCGCCGGCGGTTATCCCGCAGACTATCCAAAAGGTGATGTCATCTCAGGCTTGGCAGCCGCCGCTAATATTGTCGATGCCAAAGTCTTTCACGCCGGTACTAAGTTCAACAACGATGAGGTTGTTACCAGCGGTGGCCGCGTATTGTGCGCAACAGCCTTGGGTGATTCTGTAACGGCCGCCCAGCAGTTGGCTTATCAACAAGTTAAAGCCATCAGCTGGGATAAGGTTTATTATAGAAATGATATTGCTTATCGGGCCATTGCCAGAGAGCAGTCATAAGTTACAACGTTACATCGAGGTCAACATGCAGCGCCGTCTTTCACTAGTAGACAAATTGATCATCAATGCTGACAAAGCGTTGCGCACCTTGGTGCCAACGGCCGCCAATGCAGCACAAGCCAGTCCTGGTGAAGGAAAAGATTACAGCTCACTCGAAGAAAACCAGCGACAACATATCGCCGGACTTATGCGCATCAATCACACCGGCGAAGTCTGTGCCCAAGCCCTCTATCAAGGCCAGGCATTAACTGCCAAATTAGACGACGTGCGCGAAGACATGCAACAGGCGGCGCAGGAAGAAATTGACCATTTAGTATGGTGTGAACAGCGGCTAAAACAATTGGACAGCCACACTAGCATACTCAACCCTTTATTTTATGCCGCCTCTTTTACCCTGGGTGTTGCGGCTGGTTTAGCCGGTGATAAATGGAGCTTAGGCTTTGTTGCCGCGACCGAAGACCAAGTCTGCAAGCACATCAAAGAGCATCTCGAACAACTGCCCATCGAAGACCAAAAAACCCGTGCCATCCTCGAGAAAATGCTGGCCGATGAAGAACAACATGGCGCCCATGCTTTAGCCGCCGGTGGCCAAGAATTTTCTGACAACGCAAAAAAAATCATGTCCGCCATGTCGAAAATCATGACGACAACAACTTACCGGGTTTAGGCCAATACGGTAACCAAGATTAAATTTATCTAAGAACAAAAAGAAATTCTGACGCGCAAAATAAAAAAATATTAAAATGAAGAGCTGGATGTCGATATCAGCTGATTTTTCAGGCGCGATCTGATGGAAAGCTAATCACTTCATCAATCGTCTTTGCCGCCGCTGCCAACATCAACAAACGATCCACACCCAGGGCCACGCCAGCGCAATCAGGTAAGCCGGACGTCATCGCAGCCATTAAATATTGATCAATCTGACGCGCTGGCCGTTGCAATTGTTCGCGCCGCTTTTGATCTTGCCTAAAACGCCGCTGCAACTCATCCACATTGCTGAGCTCATCATATCCGTTAGCCAATTCAACGCCTCGGTAATAAAGCTCAAAGCGTTTTGCCACCGGCATGCCAAACTCATCTTCAGCCACTTTTGCTAAAGCCGATTGTGAAGCGGGGTAATCGCAAATAAACACCGGCACATCTTGCCCCAGTGTGGGCTCAATCACTTCCGCCAACAATAAATTCAACCAATCATCGCGGTTATCCGATAGCATTTTCAGATCAATATGCTGCTCGGCAATAGTTTGCAACTTCGCCACATCACAAGCATGGGGATCAACCGCTAACTGCTGTTGAAATATTTGCCGATACGTTAAGCGCTGAAAACCGCTGGCTACTGACAATAGCGGCGCCACTAAAGCTTCCACCTCGTTCATAAGCAAGCCGTCATCAAAACCCGGCCGATACCATTCCAGCATGGTGAATTCAGGGTTGTGGCGGCTGCCTTTTTCGCCGCGGCGAAAAGCTTTTGATATTTGATAAATAGCGCCACAGTCTGCTGCTAACAAACGCTTCATGGCATATTCGGGGGAGCTTTGCAGAAAGTACCGCTCAGACTCACCCAAGGGGTTGTCTGCCTGCAATACATCCATATGCGGGTCAGTAACGGAGTAGCGCGCCAATAAGGGTGTTTCCACTTCGAGTACTTCACGCTCAGTAAAAAAATACCTAATCTGCGCCAACATCAAAGCACGCTGCTGGAGGTGTTGCAATGAGGCGCTCGGCCGCCAAAGATCACTCATAAGCAAAAGAGGAGCAAACGGATAGGAAGCTGCCCGCCACAAAATCGGCGGGCATAACAATAATATTAACCTTTAGCACGGCTAACATATTCACCACTGCGGGTATCAATGCGCAGGATTTCACCTTCTTCAATAAACAGCGGTACACGTACCACGGCACCGGTTTGCAAGGTCGCGGGTTTGCTGCCACCTTGAGCGGTGTCGCCTTTTAAGCCCGGGTCGGTTTCAGTCACCGCCAAATCGACAAAGTTAGGTACGGCAATTGACAGTGGCGCACCATTGTATAAAGTCACATCACAGCGGTCTTGCTCTTTTAACCATTTGGCCTCATCACCGACCGCCGTGGCATCAGCTTGATGCTGTTCAAAGTTAATGGGGTCCATAAAGTGCCAAAACTCACCATCGCTGTAGAGATACTCCATTTCGGTATCCATCACGTCAGCGCCTTCCAGAGATTCACCGGATTTCAGCGAACGCTCCCAGATACGGCCAGTTTTCAGATTGCGGAATTTAACTCGGCTAAAGGCTTGGCCTTTACCAGGGCGAACGAATTCGTTTTCAACGATGGTACAGGGGTCGCCCTCCACCATTAGTTTAAGACCATTTTTAAATTCGTTGGTAGAATAGTTCGCCATTGTTATCCTCTCATCACTCAATACATCTGCTGGAACATAAAGGCGCTATGATAACCCAAACAACAATAATTCGTCAGACACAAGCGCTTGAAGTTCTCAGCACTAATACCGATAGTTGGCAACAACAACTGGCGGATGTGATTCGCGACCCCGCAGAGCTCTGCGAGCTATTGCAAATTGACCCCCGCTATCTAGCACCCGCCTTGGCCGCCAGTGAGGATTTTCCGTTGCGGGTGCCTAGAGCATTTGTCGGCAGGATGGTGGCCGGTGATATCAACGACCCCTTGCTGCGACAAGTATTGCCGTTAGGAGAGGAGCTTGATTATCAACCTGGTTTTACCGCAGACCCATTACAAGAGGCACAAGCCAACCCTGCTCCAGGACTAATTCATAAATATCATGGCCGCGTGTTATTGGTCGTTAGCGGTGGCTGCGCGATAAATTGCCGCTATTGCTTCAGGCGTCATTTCCCCTATGAGGATAACAATCCCAGCCGTCGTCAATGGCAGCAAACGCTGGACTATATACGTGCAGATGACAGTATTCAGGAAGTCATTTTCAGCGGCGGCGACCCGCTGGCCGCTGGCGATAAGCTACTAGCCGAGCTGGCCAGCGCTATCAACGACATTCCCCATGTCACCACCTTGCGTATTCATAGCCGCCTGCCGGTCGTCATCCCGCAACGGATTAGCGAGCAATGTCTGCAATGGCTAAAACAACCACAACTGCAAACGGTTATGGTGATCCACAGCAATCACGCCAATGAAATTGACGCCGAGGTTGGCGCCGCGCTAATGAAGCTTAAACAGGCGGGTATTAGCCTGCTTAACCAAGCAGTATTGCTGGCGGGGGTCAATGATGACAGCAATAGCCTAACGCTGCTCAGCCAGCGCTTATTTCAATACGGGGTATTA